>JAJZGK010000162.1 GCA_021798485.1 Pseudomonadota bacterium | reverse complement strand
GGGGCGCAGGGGGCCGCAGCAGCAGACAGGCCGCCAGCCCCAGGCCGTGCAGCAGCAGCGACACCGCCCCGCCCCGGATCAGACCGGGGCGGGGCGGGGTGACCGCGGTCGGTTCGCCGCCGGCGTCCGCCATGGTCCGGCGCGCGGTCAGAACTTCATGCGCAGGTCGGTGTAGAAGTTCCGGCCTTCCGCATTGTAGCCGTCCTCGACCACGTAGTTCTCGTCGAAGAGGTTGTTGGCGCCCACATCGATGCTGAGGGAATCGTTCAGCTGGTAGGAGACTTTGAGATTGGCCAGGGCGCAATCGCCGCTGCGCAGGTAGTAGTAGCTGTTGGCGGCGCTGGTCATCCAGCGCTTGCTGTCCAGCTCCACGCTGGGCACCACCGAAAGCTCGGCGATGGGCATCCAGTTCAGATAGGCGAACAGCTTGTGCTTGGGCGTATCGGTGGCCACCGCCACATGGTTGGTGATCTGCCGCTCCAGATAAGAGTAGTTGCCGCCCAGGATCAGGGTGCGGCTCAGCATGGTCTTGCCCTCCAGCTCGAAGCCGTCGTGCTCCTCGGTGCCGACATTCTGGTTCTGGGTGGTGGTGCCGTAGCCGGCGATGGTTACCGGCACCTGATCGATGGCGCTCATGATGCGGCTGTGGAACAGGTTCACCCCCACCTTGCTGTCGCCAAACTGCTGGCTGATGCCGGTTTCGACATTGTCGGATTTTTCCGGCTGCAGATAGGCATTGCCCACCACCGTGCCGAAGCGGCTGCTGAACATTTCAAACAGGGTGGGAAAGCGGGTGCGCTCCGAAACGCTGGCATGCGCGGCGCCGCTGGCGGAATAGTGATAGACCACCGCCAACTCGGGGTTCACGGCGTGATTGTCCGACACCGGATAATGCAGGATATAGCCGTAAGGGCCGCTGGACGGCACGCTGGAATAGGTTTCCCAATCCTCGGCCTGCAGCATCTGCCGGTAATCATAGCTGACGCCGGTGATCACGTCCCAGGTCCGCAAGGGGTGATAGGTGTTTTCGATGGCCGCCGAATAGGTGTTCTCCTCATCGCGCAGCCAGGGTTGGGAATACCACGGCCCGCCCGACTGGGCGTTGGTGGCTTCCCAGGCGTTGTGCTGATCCCAGCGGTAATGCAGGGCGGTTTTCACATCGTCCTGACCGCCCAGCAGCATCTGGCTGTATTCCACGTTGCCGCCCAGGGCATAGTCGTTGTAGCGGCTGTCGAAGGATTTGGGCGAGCTTTGCGAGCTGAAATTGGCGTTGTCGAAGCTGGAGAGGGCATTGTAGAAGCGGTCGCCATAGGCCCGCACCTTGACGTAGGAGCCGATCTCGTCCAGCGCGGTGTTGGAGAGCCAGTAGAGGCTCTGCTTGTCCCAGGCCGGCCAGGTCCAGTCTTTCGGCGCGTTGGGGCCGCTGGCCGGCACCAGGGTATCGGGCAGCGGATTATCCTTGTGGCCGATCTGGCTGATGACGTTCAGGCTGTATTCATCCAGGGCGTCGGGCACGTAGCCCACCTTGAAGTTCAGCTTGTAATCCTGATGGTAGGAATTATCGCGGTTGCCGCCGTTCTCGAAGGTGCCGGGCTGAAAGCCGTCGGCCAGACGGTAATGGTTCTGGTAATTCTCGCTCACCGCGCCCTGGAAATACCAGTTCTGCTGGCGGCTGCCGGCGAAGGCGTCGGAGACGAAGCCGTTGAAGGCGCCGTCGCTGTCGAAACTGCTGCCCACCCGCACATCGGCCTCGAACGGCTTGGTCACCTGGCGGCTGACCAGGTTGACCGAGCCGCCCATGGCCCCGGGGCCGTCGATCACCGAGGTGAAGCCCTTGGTCACCTGGATCTCGCCGATATCGCCGGTGGTGAACTGGCTGAAATCGATGCGGTTGTCGGCGGGCAGATAGATGGGGATGCCGTCCTGGCTCAGGCGCAGGCGCCAGCGGTCGAAGCCGCGGATCCAGATATCGGTTTCATTGCGCGCCCCCACCGCGCTCAGGCTGGTGCCGGGCACCAGCTGCACCGCCTGATCCAGGGTATCGCGGTGAAATTCCCGCATGTCGTCCTGGGTCACCGTGGCGCCGCCGATCTCGGTGCCGCCCGAGGCCGGGGCCGTGGTGGTCACCTCGCCCAGATCGAACACCGCGCCGCTATCGTCGGCATAGGCCGGCACGGCGCAGAGGCAGCTGGCCGCCGTGGCCAGCAACATTGTCTTTCGCATCATCTCGAACACCCCCTCACGGATTACAAACTGCTCAGAAACGCCAGGACATCGTCCCTGTCCCCCTTGGACAGGGCGGCGAAGGCGGCCCGGGCCGTATCGGCCTCGCCGCCGTGCCACAGCACCGCCTCCAGCAGGCTGCGGGCGCGGCCGTCATGCAGAAAACCGGCATCGGCATTGATGCGCCGGGCCAGACCGATGCCCCACAGCGGCGGCGTGCGCCAGTCGCGGCCCGAGGCCTGGAAATCGGGGCGGCCATCGGCCAGCCCCGGTCCCATGTCGTGCAGCAGAAGATCGCTGTAGGGATGAATGGTCTGCCCGGACAGGGCCGCCAGGGCGGCGCCATCGCCGGTTTTCCAGGTGGGCTGGTGGCAACTGGCGCAGCCCAGGCCGGAAAACAGCCGTTCGCCGCGCAACACCGCCGGGGCCTGGGCGCCGCGCCGCGCCGGCACCGCCAGCCCGCGCAGATAGGTGGCCAGGGCCCGCAGCCGCGCCGCCGTCAGATCGGGCTGCGGCCCCCGCCGCGTCCCCTGGCAGGCCGTTTGCGCCGCCCGGCAGTTCTTGTCGGGAAACAGCGGCGAGGTCAGCCCCATATCGCCGTTGGCGGCCCCCGCCGCCTGCTGGGCCAGGCTGGGCTGGTTGGCCTTCCAGCCGAAGCGCCCCGGCACGCTGCGCCCCAGGGCGATATCCCACACCTGATTGACACGGCCCCGCACCGGCCCGCCTTCGGCCCGCTGCCGGGCGGCGGCGGCCTCCAGGGCCGGCGCCGGAATGGCCTCCAACAGGCCGCCGCCATAGACCGGCTGGGCGATGCGGGGGGAAAACAGCGCCCCGGCGCCCAAAGGCCCGAAATGCAGATCGCCCACCTTGAGATGCGGCACCCGCAAGGCCACCCGCTGCCCGCCCGCCAGCACCACCGTGCGCAGGGTATAGACCAGGCGGGCCTGCCCTTCGGCGGGCACGCCCGGCACGGCATGATCGTTCAGCTGATCGCCGTAGGCCGGCAGCGGCCGGGGGCCGCCATGCGGCCCCGGCAGCGGCAGGCTGAGGCGCACCAGCATGCCGTGCATGGGCACATCCGGCCCTGCCGGGGCGCCGCCGCCGCCGTTGCCCACATGGCAGCCCAGGCAGGAAATATCGTTATAAACCGGCCCCAGCCCCACCAGGGTGGCGGGATCGTGCAGCCGCCCGCCGGCCGGGGCCAGCACCCAGGGGCGATCAAACAGGGTGCGCCCCTGGCTGAACAGATCGCGCTCCGCCGCCGTCAGGCCGGGCAAGGGCTGACGATAGGCGGCGCTGCTCTGATCGGCCACGGTGACATCGCCCGCCGCCGCCCAGGCGGACGGCAGCGGCAGGACCGCCAGCAGGGCGGCCAACATCCATCCCCGCATGGCCCCTACCCCGCCTTCGCCGCCTGGTCGGCCTGGGCCAGAGCCTGGGCCGCCGTTTTCACCGCCAGATCCATCCGCGCCGCCCACACCGTGGTGACGGCGGTCACCGCCTTGGCATCCTGATCCTGCCAGCGCCAGGATTCGAACAGCGGCGCCGCCTCGGCCTCGGTCAGCGGCGGACGGGTCAGGGCTTCGGTGGCGGTGCGCAGCAGGGCCCGGGCCGGGGCCGGCAGGGGCCGCGCCGACAGCGCCCGCGCCTTGGCCCACAAGGGGCCGGTGCGCGGCGCGGGCTCGGCGATCATGGTGCGGAACACCGCCATATCCACCGCCTTGCGCCGGGCGAAGACGGCGCTGTCGAAATCCAGGGCGCCGGCGAAGGCCGAGGCCCAGGGATTGAAATAGCCGGGCGGGGCCGAACCATAGACGGCGGGGCGGATGGCCAGGCGGCGCAGATCGGGATCGATCAGCAGGCGCTGGCCGGCGTCCGACAGCACGAACGACACATATTGCCGCGCCGCCCCGGCATTGGGAGCATCCTTCAGGATGGCGATATCGGCCGGCTCGAAGGCATTGGCCGGGGGATAGACGAATTTCAGCGGCACGCCGCGGGCGATGGCCTGATCGGCGAAGAAATCGATGGTGATGCCGATGCTCTTATCGCCATGCATCAGCAGATCCATCAGATCGTCGCCATGAGCGGTTTCCAGAACGCCGTTGCCGGCGATGCGCGCCAGCAGCGCCCAGCCCGCCGCCCAGCCCTTATGCTGCAGCACGATCTCGATCACCGTGGGACCGAAACCCAGCACCGACAGATCGGGCATCACCACCTGCCCGGCATAGGCCGGTTTGGCCAGATCGTCCCAGTTGGCCGGTTCCGGCAGCCCTGCCGCCGCCAAGCGGGCCGGATTGAACACCAAGCCGTAACCCGCCACCTCGGTGGCCAGAAACCGGCCCTGGGGATCGGAAATCTCTTGCCGCCCCAAGCGGTCGGGCAGGCCGGCGCGGTCGATCCGCAGCGGGCGGAAATCGCCGCGCCCGGCCAGATCGAGAAACACCGGCATGTTGGGCGCCCAGAACACATCCACCTTGCCGCGCCCCTCGCCCAGGAGATAGTCGCGGGCGTCATGGCCGCTCAGCCAGACGATATCCACGCGCACACCGGGATGGCGTTTCTGAAAGGCATCGACGTAATGGGAAATCATCTCCTGCGGATAGCTGGTCAGCACCACCAGCCGCCGCTCACCGGCCCAGGCGGGCCGCCCCTGAAATCCGGCCAGCAGCCCCCCGGCCGCCGCCCCCAGCAACACCGTTCTGCGATTGAGCATCGCCTCCTCCTTGCACCACATACGACACAAAATTTCTGTAAATACTGAGAGTACCCCTCCGCTTACACCAGGCCACCCCCGCCCGTCATTGGCATGCCGACTGCAAAGCCAATAAAGGAACAGAATGAAATGCCCTGTTACTCAGTAAATCTCATGAAAATTCATTGAACAAGAACAAAAGGTGTCGGATTTTTAACAAAAACAATACATTCATGTCTGAAATCAGACAGTTTTTAATATTTGTTAATCCGCGCACCAAACAAGCAATATCTCTCCGCAACGCCCCGCAACCTGACCGGTTACGGGGCGCCATACATGCGCTATATGGTTACGGTATATAACCAGGCCCACACCAGCCTTACCCTTGATCAAGGCAGGTGCCGCCCACAAACGAAACGCCCCCTGGACCGAACCAGGGGGGCGTTTTGTGATACCGGCCAACCATTGAAGTGACCGGTTGGCCGGTATCAATCCCACAGCCCGGCCAGCGTTTGCGGGTCGAGGGGCCGCCAGTCTCCGGGGGCGAGATCGCCCAGCTCCAGCGTACCGATCCGCAGCCGGTGCAAGGCGGTCACATGATTGCCGACAGCGGCGAACATGCGGCGGATCTGGTGGTAGCGGCCTTCGACCACCGTTACCAAAGCGGTGTGATCATCGATCACCGTCAGGGTGGCGGGCAAAAGCGGCTTGGGGTCGGACCGCAACAGCAAGCCGCCACTGGCGAACACCGCCGCCTCATCCCCGCGCAACGGACGATCGAGGCGGGCCCGGTATGTTTTGGGGATGGCGCTGCGCGGAGAAATGATCCGGTGCAGGATGGCGCCATCATCCGTCAGCAACAGCAGGCCTGATGTTTCGCGGTCCAGCCGCCCCACCGGCGAGAGCCCGGGCTTGCGCAGGGCAAAGCGCCGGGGCAGCAATTCATAGACCACCCGCCCCGGATCGGAGGTCGAGCAGGTATAGCCTTCCGGTTTGTGCAGCATCAGCACCAGCCCGGCGGGCGGGTCCAGAGGCTGGCCATCCAGCAGGATCCCGGCATGCGCCGCCGACGAGTTCTCGCTCAGCGTCTCCCCGGACAGCGAACGGACACGCCCGGCCTTGAGCATGGCGCGGACCTCTTTTTGGCTGCCGTATCCCAAATTGGCGATCAGCTTGATCAGACGCATGGCGTAGTCTTTCGTACTCTGTGATCTTGGCCCCGCACCGCTTGTCTTGTAAAACGGGGCCACGACTTCCTTACGGTATGAAGGGGGCGATGGCAACATCGCCTTGGGGCGGGAAAGACGCTGCGCGACATGAAGGCACCCTCCAACACCGCGAAAGCGTTCTCTTTCGCCTTTGAACAGATTTTCGACCGCCCGCCCAACCCCGACACGGCGTTTTTCCTGCGCGCCGAACCCTTGGAGGGCGCGGCGCGGCTGTGGCAGCGCGGCATCTGCAATGTGCAATCCTGCAAACCGGTTCATGACCGGCTGCAAGAGGACGGCTGCCGTGTGTCCTCCGATCTGAACCGTTCCGGCTTCGATCTGGGCCTGCTGCTGCTCACCAAGCACAAACTGGAAAACCAGGCCAACCTGGCGCGGGCCTGGGCGGCGCTGCGCCCCGGCGGCCGCGTGATCTGCATCGGCGGCAATGACGTTGGCGTCGCCTCGGCCGAAAAGGCCTTCAAGGGCCTGCTCGATCAGCCGGCATCGCTGTCCAAACATCATTGCAAGGTGCTGTGGGGGCGGCGCGGCGAGCGCCCCCCCGCCATCCTGGAGCAATGGGCCGAGGCGGGACGGCTGCAGCGGGTGCCCTCCCTTGCCTGCTGGTCGCAGCCGGGAATCTATAACTGGAACAAGATCGATGCCGGATCGGCCCTGCTGGTGCAAGCCCTGCCCGACGATCTGCAGGGGCGCGCCGCCGATCTGGGCGCCGGATGGGGCTATCTGTCGCAGCAGCTTTTGCAGCGGCAGAAGAAGATCACCGCGATAGACCTGTTCGAGGCGGAAGAGCTGGCCCTGAACGCGGCCAAAGCCAACCTGGCCCCCGATGCCGCGGCGGCGGCGTTACGCTTCCACTGGCACGACGTGGCCCAAGGCCTGCCGGCGGCGGCCTTTGATCTGGTGGTGATGAATCCCCCCTTCCACGACGGCAAGGCCGTGGATATCGAGCTGGGCCGCGCCTTCATCACCGCCGCCGCCCAGGCCCTGGTGCCCGGCGGCAAACTCTTCATGGTCGCCAACCGGCAACTGCCCTACGAGGACACCCTGAACGGCGTGTTCCGCACCCAGACGCTGCTGTGTGAGAACGCCCTTTATAAGGTGTTCTCCGCCGTGCGCTAAGCGCAAGCGCAGGTCCGGCCTGGAATCAAAAAGCCCGCAACCTATTGAGGTTACGGGCTAATTTGGATGCGGGGGCAGGATTTGAACCTGC
>JAJZGK010000161.1 GCA_021798485.1 Pseudomonadota bacterium | reverse complement strand
GGTGGCCAGATTGGAGATCACCAGGCTTAAGGCCTGCACGCCGATCATCAGGCCGATGGCCAGGATCAGACGGTCGCCCTGGCCGCGCCGGTTGAACCAGCCGGCCAGCAGGCTGGCCGCCGCCAGCAGCGCGAAGGTGAACTGATAAAGCGGCGACGCCAATCTCTGATGTCCTTCCACCTGATATTCCCGGTAGGTCACGGGGCCGAGGCTGGCCTCGGTGGCGCCGAACAGTTCATCCAGGTAACATCCGCGCGGGTCGCGGTCGCGCGCGGCGCCCTGCTTGTTATCATTGGAGAACTGCATGGCATAATTGTCGAAATATAGCAACGACAGCCGCGTGGAATTGGGGGCGACCTGCTGGCGGGTGCCGTTGATCAGCAGGATGCTGGGCGGACTGTCTTCGGTGGGGCCTTTCAGCAGGGCGCCGCGCTCGGCCATGATGGTCACGGTGCGGCGGGGATTGCGCCGGTCGTGCACGATCACGTTCAGCAGTTCGCCCTTGGGGCTTTTGGCGCCGACATAAACGGTGAGATTGGGCGCGATCTGGTTGAAGGTGCCCTCCTGCAGCAGCGACGAGGTGGCGCTGCGCAGCTGATCCTGCAGATGATGGAAGCGCTGCACGCTGAGCGGAATGAGCCAGACATTGAGCAGCAGGTTGAACAGCATGGTGACGGCGGCCAGGATCAGGGCCGGACGGGCCAGGGCCATGTGGCTGATGCCGGCGGCGCGCATCACCACCAGTTCACGGTCGGTGATCAGCTTGTTGTAGGTGAACAGCACCACGGCGAACAGGGCCACCGGCAGGATGAACGACATGAAGTTGGGCAGCACCAGCAGGGTCAGTTCCACGAACATGCCCACCGACGAGCCGCGGTTGACCGTCATCTCGATGAAGCGCAGGGATTGGGTCAGCCAAAGGATGGCCGATAGCCCGATGGTGACAAGCACCATGGCCACGGCAAGCTGTCGCAGAATATAGCGGTCAATCCCCAACATTTGCGCGGATTATGACCGGGGGGGGCGGGCTTGAACAGGGCAAAGCATGGCGGTACCGAAAATTATGAGAAAAATTTGAGGCCGGACCCGCCGGGTCCGGCCCGCCTCGGCGGTCCGTCAGAGGATTTTGCCGGGATTCATCACCCCCATCGGATCGAGAGCGGCCTTGATTTTCCGCATCAGGTCCAGTTCCAGGCTTTCCTTGTAGTGGGCCAGTTCGCCCTTTTTCAGCTTGCCGATGCCGTGTTCGGCGCTGATGGAGCCGCGCAACTCCACCACGATATCGTGGACGATGCGGTTCATGTTTTCCCATTCCGCCAGAAAGGCCTGCTTGTCGGCGCCCTTGGGCTGGCTGAGATTGTAGTGGATGTTGCCGTCGCCCACATGGCCGAAGGGGATCACCCGCACGCCGGGCAGGGCCGTCTCCACCGCCGGGGTGGCGCGGCGGATCAGTTCGGGCACCGAGGACACCGGCACCGAGACATCGTGCTTGATGCTGCCGCCGGCCTTCTTCTGCGCTTCCGGCACGCCTTCGCGGATGCGCCACAGGGCGTTTCGCTGGTCCATGGACTGGGCCATCACCGCGTCCACCACCTCGCCGGCCTCCATGGCCTCGCCCAGCAGGCTTTCCAGGCTTTCCTGCAGGCTGCCCTCGGGCCGCGAGGTGGACAGCTCCATCAGCACGTACCAGTCGTGCGGCTCGGCGAAGGGATCGGCGATGCCCGGCAGGTTTTCCAGATCCAGCACCAGGCCGGAGCGGCCGATCAGCTCGAAGGCGGTGACCTGATCGCCGCTGGCGGCGCGGGCGCGGGCCAGCAGGGCCAGCACGGAATCGAGATCGGCCATGGCGCAAAAGGCCGTCTGCACGTCGCGCGGGCGCGGGAACAGCTTGATGACGGCGGCGGTGATGATGCCCAGGGTGCCTTCGCCGCCGATGAACAGCTGCTTCAGGTCGTAGCCGGTATTGTCCTTGCGTAACGAGCGCAGGCCGTCCCACACCTGGCCGTCGGGCAGCACCACCTCCAGGCCCAGCACCAGCTCGCGGGTGTTGCCGTAGCGCAGCACGCCCGAGCCGCCGGCATTGGTGGAGATATTGCCGCCGATGACGCAGCTCCCCTCGGCCCCCAGGCTCAAGGGGAAGAGGCAGCCGGCTTCCTCGGCCGTTTTCTGGAGGGTCTGCAGGATCACCCCGGCCTCCACCGTCATGGTGAAGTTCAGGGGATCGACGGCGCGCACCCGGTTCATGCGGCCCAGGCTGAGCACGATCTGCCGGCCGCTGTCGTCGGGGGCGCCGCCGCCGCACAGGCCGGTATTGCCGCCCTGGGGCACGATGGCCACGCCGGCCTCGGCGCACAGTTTCACCACCGCCGCCACTTCGGCGGTGGAGGCGGGGCGAACCACCGCCAGGGCCTTGCCGTGGTAAAGGCCGCGCTCCTCCTCTTCGAAGGGGGCCTTGTCGGCGGGAGCGGTCAGCAGGCCGTTGGGTCCGACGACCGACGCGATCTGGGTGAGAATGTCCTGGGTCATGAGCAACGATTTAGCCTTATCCGCCGGGCGGCGCAAGAGGGCCTGGGCAGAAGCGATGGCTCCGAACTCAGGTTGACGCGTGGTTGAAAGGCCGCCTTGGGCCGTTATGCGCGGACGTGATCCACATATCCAGGCGGTCGAACCGCTGTCGGAGAGCGCTTGATCCAACCACGGCTTGCCTTTCTCAGAGCGAGGGGCGTGACACTTTCGCGCGGCAGATCCATGCCGCTTGCCTGGAGGGGCGGGGTGCGACACTGTGTCGCAGGGCGAAGGAGGAGGTTTGGCCCCTTTGCCCATCCACCCTGTTGCCGAAAGGCCGATCAATGCAGAGCCGTTTCCCCCCTGGTTCGACCGCTTATGCCAAAGATGGCCGCAGTTATATCGTCGAGGAGGTGGCCGATGGAATCGTCTACTGCGCCACGGCGGGCGGCGCGGAGACCGAGTTTCCGGAAAATAAACTGCTGAGTGCGGCGGAGTGGGAGGCCAAAACCAAGGTTGGCCTGCAACGGGAGGTGTCTTATCCCCGTTTGCAGCAGTCGCGCCATTTTCTGCCCGCCGGCGAAAGCGTCGATGTGGCGGGGGCGGAGCGCATGTTGCTGCGGGCGGAGGGGGGCGCGCCGGGCCTGCTCGATTTCGTGGCTTTCGTGGTGGCGAAGCGCATTCTGGCCGAACGGAAAGAAGAGGATCTCGTCGAGACCCTGTCCATCCGCAAATGCCGGGCGATGTTCGATGTGGCGCCGCCATCGGTGCGGGCGCGGCTGCTGGCCCAGCTTCTGGGAGCGCGGACCGATGCCCTGGTGAGCGCCGGCGGCCTGGGGGAAAATCTGCTGAAGGCGATGGTGGCCCAAGGGCTCGCCCCCTTGCAGGCGGAGTACGAGGCTTTTCAGGATCGCCCGCATCGATGACGCCGGTGTCTGTTGGCGCCCTATCCCCTGGGTCCGGCGGCGCGGCGCAGGCGGTCGTTGATGGCCAGGCCCAGGCCGTGCCGGGGGATGGGGGCCACGGCGATGGCGGAAAAATCGGCGCGGTCCAGGGCGCGCAGCATGGCGAACAGATGGGCGGCGGCCTCGGCCAGATCGCCGCTTTCGCTCAAATTCAAGGTGGCGCCGGGGCAGGGGCCGAAGCCCAGCAGCGCCTCGCCGGGGCGCGGCGCGGCGGCCTCCAGCCGCACCGGCAGGCCGGGGGCGTAATGGCTGGCCAGCATGCCGGGGGATTTGGGGCCGTCTTCACCGTGGCCGTCGGCCAGGGCGATGGGGCCCAGCAGCGCCTCCAGCTGTTCGCGGGTGATGCCGCCGGGGCGCAGCAGGGTGGCGGTGGCGGTGCAAAGATCGAGCACGGTGGATTCCACCCCCACGGCGCAGGGGCCACCGTCCAGGATCATGTCCAGCCGGCCGTCCAGGCCCTGGGCCACGTGGGCGGCGGTGGTGGGGCTGACCCCGCCGGAAGGGTTGGCGCTGGGGGCGGCCACCGGACAGGCGGCGGCGCGCAGCAGGGCCAGGGCCACCGGATGGGCGGGAATGCGCACGGCGATGCTGTCGAGCCCGGCCGAGGCCAGCAGCGAAACCGGACAACCGGCGCGGCGCGGCAGCACCAGGGTGAGGGGGCCGGGCCAGAAGCGCTCGGCCAGCAGGCGGGCGCGCGGGTCCATCTCCACCAGGGCGGCCACCGCCGCCACATCAGGCAGATGCGAGATCAGCGGGTTGAAGCTGGGGCGGTTCTTGGCGGCGAAAATGCCGGCCACCGCCCGGTCCTGGGTGGCGTTGCCGCCCAGGCCGTACACCGTTTCGGTGGGAAAGGCCACCAGGCCGCCCTGGCGCAGCAGGTGGGCGGCGCGGGCGATGGCGGTTTCATCTGCGGAGAAAATCAGGGATGACACAATAACCGGAGCCAGACAGTGCAGGAAAACACGGAAAACGAAAGTATAAGTGTAAGCGCCGCATAGGAAAGGGCCGCCCTAACGGAGGGGCGGCCCTTGTCTCGCTTCGCTCTAGGATCGGGCCACTGATCATATGACCCGGAGCCAAGTCACCGCAAAGGCATGTGCGGCGGCTAATCAGTGGGTGAACTTGGTCACTCACGGGTATTATAGTGTTCCTCTTCTTGCGCGGAGTCAAGAAAAACGGGGGTCTCCGTTCGGCCCGCACGGCGTTGAGCCGGCCTGACGCGGCATCCCGATGCCGGTGAACAGGGGGGCGGATGATACCGGCCAACCATTGAAGTGACTCGTTGGCCGGTCTCCAGCGAGCATTGAGCGAGCGGCCAAGGCGGCGGATGCCGCCGCCCGGCGAGGGACGATACAACCGGTCAATTCATTGGCCGGTTGGTATAAACAAGAAACGGCGCCCGGCCAGGGGGGAGGAAGCCGGGCGCCTTCGCTCTTGTTCAGAGCGGGGGAAGTGGCAGGGGAGACCACTTCCACCGATCGGGCCTGTTGCCAACCCGATCTCCGTCTCTTGCAAATGGTTTGCCCCGGGCGCCGTTGCAAGACGCTCCTAAGGGATAATTCTTCAGGATAGGGCCGGTTACTTCATATGCAAGTGGGTGATGGGCCCTTTGCCCATGGCGGGGTTCACGAAGGTGAACAGGCTCTTATCCAGGGCCACGCCCACTTCGGGATCGTAGAGCGAGACCATGGTTTCCTGGCCCTGGGCGTCGATCACCTTCCACTGGCGCAGGGCGAAGGGATGCTCGGTGAAGATCAGGGTGATCTGTCCCTGGCTGGGATCGTTGCGCTGGGTCACGGTGATCTTCAAAAGATCGGGGGAATGGCTGATTCCCATCAGTTTCAGATCGGGGCCGTCCAGGTTCACCTTGTCGCGCACCAGCACCCCGGCGATGCTGGAATCGAGATCGAGATAGCTCACCTGCTTCAGCTGCTTGTCGTAATAGATCAGGGAATCGCCGTCGGCGATCACCTGCACCGGTGAGGGCGGGTTGTAATCCAGGCGCAGGCGGCCGGGCCGCCACAGGCTGAACGCGCCGTCCAGGCTGTCGCCGGAGGGATTGATCTGCACGAAATGCGCCCGCATGGTGTGGATGGCGTTGAGATAGGCTTCGGCCTTGGCCAGTTCCGCCTTGTCGCCGGCTCCAAGCGCCCAGGCCGGGGTCAGCAGTCCGGCGCCGAGCAGCGCCGCCAGTCCGGCGCGGCGGACGATCTTGCCCAATGCAAACACGGTGTTGTTCTCCTCGATAGGGAATGGGCGCCGTCAGTCGCCGTGATGGCCGACCAGAACCTCGCGCTTGCCCACATGGTTGGCTTTGCTGACCACGCCTTCCCGCTCCATCTTGTCGATGATGCCGGCGGCCTTGTTGTAGCCGATCTGCAAATGGCGCTGGATGAAGCTGGTGGAGGCCTTGCCTTCCCGGGCCACCAGCGCCACCGCCTGATCATATAGGCTGTCGCCGCTGGATCCGCCAGCGCCGGCCATCATGTCGGGATCTTCCGCCTCTTCCTCGGTCACGCTGTCCACATAGGCCGGTTCGCCCTGGTTGCGCAGATGCTCGACCACCGCCTCCACCTCCTGATCGGAGACGAAGGGGCCGTGCACGCGGGTGATGCGCCCGCCCGAGGCCATGTAGAGCATGTCGCCCTGCCCCAGCAGCTGTTCGGCCCCCTGCTCGCCCAGAATGGTGCGGCTGTCGATCTTGGAGGAGACCTGGAAACTGATGCGGCTGGGGAAGTTGGCCTTGATGGTGCCGGTGATGACATCCACCGACGGCCGCTGCGTGGCCATGATGATGTGAATGCCGGCGGCGCGGGCCATCTGCGCCAGGCGCTGCACCGCCCCTTCCACATCCTTGCCGGCCACCAGCATGAGGTCGGCCATTTCATCCACCACGATGACGATGAAGGGCAGGGGCTCCAGGGCCAGGGCCTGGTCCTCGTAGATGGGCTTGCCGGTGTCCTTGTCGAAGCCGGTCTGCACGGTGCGCGACAGGCTTTCCCCCTTCTGGCGGGCCTCGGCCAGACGCTGGTTGTAGCCGGTGATGTTGCGCACCCCGAGCTGGCTCATGGCGCGGTAGCGGTCTTCCATTTCCCGCACCGCCCATTTCAGCGCCACCACCGCCTTGCCCGGTTCGGTCACCACCGGGGCCAGCAGATGGGGAATGCCGTCATAGACCGACAATTCCAGCATCTTGGGGTCGATCATGATCAGGCGGCACTCTTCCGGCTTCAGCTTGTAGAGCAGCGACAGGATCATGGTGTTGATGGCCACCGATTTGCCCGAACCGGTGGTGCCGGCGATCAGCAGATGCGGCATGCGGGCCAGATCCACCATCACCGGCTGGCCGCCGATATCCTTGCCCAGCACCAGCGTCAGCCGTGACGGCGCCCGCTCGAAGGCTTCCGAATCCAGCAGCTCGCGCAGATACACGGTTTCGCGGCGGGCGTTGGGCAGCTCGATACCGATAACATTGCGGCCCGGCACCGTGGCGATGCGCACGCTCAAGGCCGACATGGAGCGGGCGATATCGTCGGCCAGACCGATGACGCGGCTGGTCTTGGTGCCCGCCGCCGGTTCCAGTTCGTAAAGCGTGACCACCGGGCCCGGCCGCACCTTGACGATCTGGCCGTTGACGCCGAAATCCTCCAGCACCGTTTCCAGCATGCGGGCGTTCTGTTCCAGGGCATCCTGGTTGAGGCCGAAGCTTTTGCTGGGCGCCGGCGGCGGCGCCAGCAGTTGCGGCGGCGGCAGTTCGTAAAAGCTGTTGCCCTGCTCGGGCAGCTGCAGGCGCCCTTGCGCCGCCTCCTGGGCGCGGCGCCCCGGTTTGGCGGGCTGGCCGCGCGGCGCCACCAGCGGTTCGGCGCGTTCGGCGGCGGGCAGGGGATCCTCGATGCCGGCCTCGGCCTC
>JAJZGK010000160.1 GCA_021798485.1 Pseudomonadota bacterium | reverse complement strand
GGCGAGGACGATACAACCGGTCAATTCATTGGGCGGTTGGTATAAGGTGTTGACAGCGGGGGAGGGGTTGCGTATGTTCCCCGCCTCCGGTCGAGCATGGTCCGCCCAGCGGGCCATGATCTGTTAAAGTCAAGGATGAGGGCTATGAAGATCCGCAATTCCCTGAAGTCGGCCAAGCTGCGCGACAAGAACTGCCGGGTGGTCCGTCGGAAGGGCCGCGTGTACGTCATCAACAAGACGAACCCGCGCTTCAAGGCCCGCCAGGGCTGACCGGCAGACTGCCGCGCCGTTCAGGCGGCGCGTCGGCACCCTAAAAAGGCTGCTTCGCATCAGGCGAAGCGGCCTTTTTCGTTTGCGACGCGGACGCGCCCTTATCGGAGGATGCGTCGCACCTCAGAACCCGGCGGCCCCGAAATGCCCGATGAACCATAAAAAAGCCGCCCGAGGGGCGGCCTGGATGCGGAGTGGAGATGGGGCTCCTGGGCGGCGTTTAGGCGGCGTTGGAGTGCCGGCGGCGGTGATGAGGGTGGCGCAGGCGGTGGTGGGCGCTGGCGCGCATCAGGCCGGGGTGGTAGGAGGTATAGATGAAGCCGGAAATGCGGTAGGTGGTTTGCCCCACTTCATGGGTGGGGGCGTACCACACGCGCACCGCGCTCCAATCGTTGCGGGGGGAAACATCCACCACGCGCACGGCCCGTTCCACCTGGCCGCGGCGGCCGTGGATGGGCGACCAGTTGGCATGGTCCACCAGGATCGAGCGGCGGCTGAGCACGCTGCGCACGATGGCCACATGGCCGTGCGGCAGAATGCCGGTACGGGAAAACACCAGGATGGCGCCGGTCTTGGGGTGCTGGCCGCGGTGATAGCCGCGGGCGGCGGCGTGCCACCATTCCCAGGCATCGCCGTGCAGGCCCAGATGGGCGGCACGCTGCACATACTGCACGCAGTTGAGCCCGTGCGCCGAGGCCGGAGCCGCGCCGAACAGGGCGAGCGCGAACAGACCCGCCAGCAGGGGGCACAGCAGACGATCGATACAGGCTGTAAGGCGGCTCATCTTCATGGCGGCCTAAGCTAATCGATTTTCCCGAATTTGGCGATAGGAAAAATGAATGGATGGCGCCCGCTCGGGGCTGTTTTTTTGCCGCCATTCCCCGGCAGCGCGTGCCGTGCAGGGGGGGGCTCTGGAACCGGCGCAGCCGGTGACTAGCGCATTGAGCGCGCCGCAGCGTTGCCGGAGCGACAGCGCAGGCATAAGCGAGGATAAGCCAAGCTGGCGGAACGCCAGCGCCCGGCGTTTGAGGGGCACATGAGGACTTCGACCGGCGCAGCCGGTGACTAGCGCACCCTCGCGCGCCGCAGCGTTGCCGGAGCGACAGCGCAGGCATAAGCGAGGATAAGCCAAGCTGGCGGAACGCCAGCGCCCGGCGTTTGAGGGGCGTATAAAAACCGGGGTGAGCGCCAATGCGATCCCCCCGGCGTGCCGTGCAGGCATGCTTCCGCCCGTGTCCAAGCTATGCTATGCCAGGGGCCGGAAATTCGCAGCCGGGAGCAAAAGGCATGGCGGTGATCTATGTGGCCCGCAGCGCCGCGTTGGGCAAATGGGGCGCCGATGTGGGCTTGGGCAAGCATCTTTATAAGGTGGGACTGGCGGAATCGCCCGAGGGCGCCCTGGCGCTGCTGAAGGCCGGCATGGCCGGGGAAACCGACTGGACGGTTATCAAGCGCGAGCCTTGCCAGCGCAGCGACGAAGAGGTGCTGGAACGCCTGTGCGCCCGTGAAAAGATGGTCGATCCGGCGCTTTACCCCAAACTCAAGGGGGCCTTGGGCATTTTCAAGGTAAAACCCGAGAACGTGGAGAACCATATTCTGGTGAAGAAGGCGCTGGATGGCGTCGAGGCCAAGGATATCAAGCTGAAGCCCGCCGACATCGCCGGCTATCTGCTGCAGAACGCGTTGCGGTAATCTTCATAAGGCAAGGATCGGATACAATGACTGAGATCAACGTCGCCATTCTGGGGGCCAGCGGCTATACCGGGGCCGAGCTGGTGCGTCTGCTGGCGGGGCACCCGGTGTTCCGCATCCGGGCCCTGACCGCCGACCGCAAGGCCGGGCTGCCCATGGCCGACGTTTTCCCCCAGTTCACCGGCGAGGATCTGCCGGTGCTCTCCACCATCGCCGACGTGGCCTGGGACGATGTCGGCGCGGTGTTCTGCGCCCTGCCGCACGGCACCACGCAGGAGGTGATCGCGGCGCTGCCCGGGCATGTGAAGGTGGTGGATCTTTCGGCTGATTTCCGCCTTAAGGATCCGGCCGAATACGCCAAGTGGTACGGCCACGAGCACCGCGCCCCGGCTCTGCAGAAGACGGCGGTGTACGGCGTGACCGAGCTGGCGCGCGAGCAGATCCGCGCCGCCCGGCTGGTGGCCAATCCCGGCTGTTATCCCACCTGCGCCCAGCTGCCGCTGGTGCCGCTGCTGGCCGCCGGTCTGATCGAGGCCGACGATATTGTCATCGACGCCAAATCCGGGGTCAGCGGCGCCGGCCGCGCCGCCAAGGAGGCCAACCTTTATACCGAGGTGACCGAGGGCATGCACGCCTACGGCGTGGCCAGCCATCGCCACGGCCCGGAAATCGATCAGGAGCTGAGCCTGGCGGCGGGCAAGCCGGTGGTGGTGAGCTTCACCCCGCATCTCATCCCCATGAGCCGGGGCATGGAGGAAACGCTTTACGTGCGGCTGGCGCCCGGGGTGTCGGCGGCGGATCTGCGCGCCGAGCTGGTGCGGGTGTACGCCGGCGAGGCCTTCGTGCGCATTCTGGCCGAGGGGCAGGTGCCGCAGACCCGCTTCGTGCGCGCCTCCAACCTCTGCCACATTTCGGTGCATGCCGACCGCCGTCCCGGCCGGGCCATCCTGTGCTCGGTGATCGACAATGTGGTCAAGGGCGCCTCGGGGCAGGCGCTGCAGAACATGAACCTGATGTTCGGCCTGGATGAAACCACCAATCTGCGGCTGCGGCCGCTGTTCCCCTGATCGGAGACCGTTGCATGATCCTGTCTTACAAGGGCAAAACGCCCGAGATCGCCGCCGATGCCTTTATCGCCCCCACCGCCGTGGTGACCGGCGACGTGGTGATCGGCAAGGACAGCTCGGTATGGTTCAACTGCGTCATGCGCGGCGATGTGCATGAGATCCGTGTGGGCGAGCGCACCAATATCCAGGATGGCGCCATCGTGCATGTCACCCGCGGCAAGTTCGGCTGCTATATCGGTTCCGACATCACCATCGGCCATGGCGCCATCCTGCACGGCTGCACCCTGCGGGACGGCTGCTTCATCGGCATGGGGGCCACCGTGCTCGACGGCGCGGTGGTGGAAAGCGGCGCCATGGTGGCGGCGGGCGCGGTGGTCACGCCGGGCAAGGTGGTGAAGGCCGGCGAATTGTGGGCCGGAAATCCCGCGAAACTGCTGCGGCCCCTGACCGACAAGGATGTGGCCTTCTTCCCGGTATCGGCGGCGCATTATGCCGATCTGGCGCAGGATTACGTGCTGGAACTGCGCGACTTCAGCAGCGAGGAATAGGCCGCCGTCTTCAGCCTTGACGCAAGGCGACATGCAGCCCCTTGCCCACCGGCAGGAGGCTGCTGGCGAAGGCGGGGTTGTTTTCAAAGAAGGCCAGATAGCCGGCCAGCTCATCGGCGTGGGACAGGGCGTTGTCGCACAAAAGCAGCGCGTCGGGGCTGCATTTGGGCAGCAGCAGCTCCAGCTGGCGGCGGGCCGACAGACGGTCGGCATCGAAGAACAGGCAGTCGAACGGGCCTTCCAGCTGTTCGGCGTAGGTGTCGCCGTCGCCGCACAGCCAGGTGATGCGGTTCTGCAATCCGGCCTGTTCCAGGCTGTGGCGGGCCTCCTTCTGCTTGGCGCCGTCGCGCTCGATGGTGGTCAGGCGGGCATCGGGTTGGGCGCTCAAGGCCTGGGCCAGCCACAGGGTGGAAAAGCCGTTCGAGGTGCCGATTTCCAGAACGGCGCGGCGGCGGCTCATGCGCACCAGCAGATAAAGCGCCTCGGCGCTGTCCCAATCCAGATTGAGGAAACGGCGTTCGCGGCTGGCTTCGCGCGCATCGTGGGCATGGCCGAAACGGGCCAGATCCTGGAGCTGGCGATGCAGGGACGGGGGCAGGGGGGTCATGGCTCTCACTCTGTCATGTAACATGTTACATGTAGTGTGAATGATCTTTGCCGTTTTGGCAAGATCGGGCATCCTGTGCGCGCAGACGGCCGGGGAGGAACCATGGCGACGGCACCGTTGAGGAAAACCAGTCTGGCCGATCAGGCCTATGCGGCCATCCGCGATCTGCTGCTGGACGGGCGGCGTTTCCGCCCCGGCGACAAGATCGGCGTGGAGGAGCTGACGCGCGAACTGGAGGTTAGCCGCTCGCCGGTGTGGGCCGCCCTCAACCGCCTGACGGCGGAAGGCCTGGTGGAGGTGCGCCCGCGTACCGGCGTGTTTTTCCGCGGCTTCGATGCCGTGCGCCTGCAAGAGCTTTACGCCGTGCGCTGCGAGCTGGAGGCGATGGCGGTGCGGCTGGCCTGCGCCGCCCCCCGCCCCGATCTGGAGCCGCTGCGCCGCAGCCTGGCGGCGCAGGACCAGGCCGCCAAGGCCGGCGACATCGATCTTTATTCCCAGCTGGCCACGGACTTCCATGATGCCCTGGCCGCTCTTCCGGGCAATGCCGTGCTGGCCGAACAGGTGCGGGGCCTTAATTTGCGCATCCGCTGCATGTGTCTGGCCATCAACCGTGCCGCCGGGGATCCGTTGCGCCAGGCGGCCGAGCACGCCGCCATCGTCGCGGCGCTGGCGGCGGGCGATGCGGCGGCGGCGGAACAGGCGGTGCGCCGCCATGTGGCGCAGTTCGTCGGGCTGGCGGCGGCGCTGACCTGCACCGCCCCGAAAAAGAAACGGCCCGGATAAGGCTCCGGGCCGTTTTCGCTTATACCAACCGGCCAATGCATTGCCCGGTTGTATCGTCCCTCGCCGGGCGGCGGCATCCGCCGCCTTGGCCGCTCGCTCAAGGCTCGCTGGAAACCGGCCAACCCGTCACCTCAATGGTTGGCCGGTATTTACACCACGCGGACCTTGACGTAGGAGCCGGGGGCGTCTTCCAGGGCGGGCAGGCCGCCTTCGCCGGGAATGCGGGCCGGGACCTTGGGGCCGGCGGTCTTGGCGGTCCATTCGTTCCAGTCGGGCCACCACGAGCCCTCGTGCTGGGTGGCGCCCTGCAGCCAGGCCTCGGGGTCCTTCACCTTCTTGGCGTTGGTCCAGTAGCAGTATTTGCCCGCCTCCGGCGGATTGACCACGCCGGCGATATGCCCCGAGGCCGACAGCACGAACTTTACCGGGCCGGAATAAAGCTTGGTGGCGGCGAAGGTGCTTTTCCACGGGGCGATGTGATCCTCGCGGGTGCTGATGAGATAGGTGGGGATCTTCACCTTGCGCAGGTCGATGGGCTCGCCGGCCAGGGTGATGCCGCCGGGCTTGGCCAGCTTGTTGTCGAGATACATGTTGCGCAGATAAAAGCTGTGCATGGCGGCGGGCATGCGGGTGGAATCGCTGTTCCAGTAGAGCAGATCGAAGGGGAACGGCTCCTTGCCCAGCAGGTAGTTGTTGACCACGAACGACCAGATCAGATCATTGGCGCGCAGCATGTTGAAGGTGCCGGCCATCTCCGAACCGTCGAGATAGCCGCTTTTGTTCATGCGCTCTTCCAGCGACTGCAGCTGCGCCTCGTCGATGAACACCGACAATTCACCGGCTTCGGTAAAGTCGGTCATGGTGGTGAAGAAGGTGGCCGAGAGGATGCGGTCGTCGCCCTTGGCGGCCATGTAGGCCAGGGTCGAGGACAGCAGGGTGCCGCCCAGGCAGTAGCCGATGGCGTTGACCTGGCGTTCGCCGGTGGCGATGCGGATCTGTTCCAGGGCCTCCAGCGGCCCTTCCCGCATGTAGTCCTCGAAGCTCTTTTTGGCCAGATTCTCGTCGGGATTGACCCAGGACAGCACAAACACCGTATGGCCTTGGGCCACGGCCCAGCGGATGAACGAGTTTTTGGGGCGCAGATCGAGGATGTAATATTTGTTGATCCACGGCGGAATGATCATCAGCGGCACCTTGTTCACCGTTTCGGTGGTGGGGGTGTACTGGATCAGCTCGATCAGATCGTTGCGGTAGACCACCTTGCCGGGGGTGCTGGCGATGTTCTCGCCGATCTTGAAGGCGTCGAGGTCGGTCATGCGGATCGACAGCTTGCCCTTGCCGCGCTCCAGATCCTCGAGCAGATGATTAAGGCCCTTCAGCAGGTTTTCGCCGCCGCTTTCCACGGTGGCGCGCAGCACTTCCGGATTGGTGGCCAGGAAGTTGGAGGGCGCCATGGCGTCGATGAACTGGCGGGTGTAGAAATCCACCTTCTTGGCGGTCTGCTGATCAAGCCCGTCCACATTGTTGACCACGCCCTGCACCCAGCGCGAGGTGAGCAGGTAGGACTGCTTGATGAAGTCGAAGACCTCGTTTTGCTCCCAAAGCTCGTCCTTGAAGCGGCGGTCGCCCTTGTCGGCCTCCACCAGCGGCCTGGTGTCCTCGCCCAGCAGGCGGCGGGCGGTGTTCTGCCACAGCGAGAAGTAATCCTGCCACAGCGACATCTGGGCTTCCATCAGCTTGGCCGGATCGGCCATCAGCTTGGCGGTCATCTGGAAGAAGGCTTCGCCGATATTCAGGGGATCGGCCATGCCAAGCGAGCTGTCGCTGGCCTGACGGGTGAGAAACTCAGTAACGATGCGCTGACTACGCTCGGCGATATTGGTCATCGCCTTGGACAGCTCGGTAGGATCGATGAATTTAATCTCGGCCGCGGATTGTTCGCCCATTGTGACTACCTCTGATTTGGGTGAGCATCTTTACGAGTGTGCTCACATTGCACGGCAGCGGTGGCTGCACCAGAGACAGTTTCAAGTCGAATTTTCCCCGGGCTTGAATGTGGCCTCTGGGCAGGATCCCCTCTCATCTATATACTTCCAATCCGGGAGTTGACCAACGCCCGTTTGCCCCCTTGCGGGCGTAAAATTGAAATTCATCGGCATCAATTCATACCGGGGTCGGTAATGTCTTGATTTCCCGGTGCTTTGCTTGTTTGTTGTTGTGGGTTTCTTTGCCGCAGGGGAGCGCAGAAGCAAAATGCATCAGGCCACCAAGCCACGTCGCTATAGCCGGGGAAGAGTCAGCCTGGCGGCGGGAAGCGCTCTGCTTTCGGCCATTCTGCTCTCGGGCTGTTCCGCCGTGCCCAATGCCCTGAATCCGGTGCACTGGGCCAACAGCGTTTCGGGCTGGCTGGGCGGCGGCGATGATGGCGCCGGCGCCGATCAGGGCGGTTTGTC
>JAJZGK010000159.1 GCA_021798485.1 Pseudomonadota bacterium | reverse complement strand
TGAAAACGGTATGGTGTAAAATAACACCCACGCGTTCATCCGATGCCCCTGAATAAGCCCCCGGGTCAATCGGGTGAAGCCGATTGCCCTGTTTGATGCGCGTCCCTCAAGCGCCGGGCGCTGGCGTGCCGCCAGCTTGGCTTGCGCGCGAACGCTCGCGCGGGCGCTCAATGCGCCATCGCGCTGAAAACGGTATGGTGTAAAATAACACCCACGCGTTCATCCGATGCCCCTGAATAAGCCCCCGGGTCAATCGGGTGAAGCCGATTGCCCTGTTTGATGCGCGTCCCTCAAGCGCCGGGCGCTGGCGTACCGCCAGCTTGGCTTACGCGCGAACGCTCGCGCGGGCGCTCAACGCGCCATCGCGGCGAAGACGGTATGGCGTAAAACAACATCCGCGCGTTCATCCGATGCCCTGACCGCTGCACATCCGGTTCGCCGGATCACCCCGCAAGGATTGCAGCATCAAAAAACTGTAACAAAACTGTTGCCATTCTAACGCTGTTCGGCCAGTAGTTTTCCCTGTGCCGGGTTGGAAAAACAGCCTGCACCATATAGTTTTAACGACCGGGCGGTTTTCTCGCAAAATGGCGCCCCCCCTTTTTCTGTTTCCGGGAGAGTTCCGGCCCCCATGCCCTTGAAAAAATCGGCCCTGCAATTCTCGGCCCTGCCATTTTGCCTGCAAGAGGGCGAGTTGTCCGTGCTGCTCATCACGTCGCGCGAAACCGGCCGCTGGGTGATTCCCAAGGGCTGGCCGGAAAAAGACCTGACCCCGCCCGAGGTGGCCGCCCACGAGGCCTACGAGGAGGCCGGCCTGCAAGGCCGGGTGGCGGGCCGGCCCATCGCCACCTTCGAGTATCAAAAACGCCTGGAAAACGGCAAGCGCCGCCTGTGCACCGTTCTGGTCTTTCCCTTCGAGGTGAACGCAGAGCTGGAAACCTGGCCGGAACAGCACCAGCGCCGCCGCCAGTGGGTGGCCCCGGCCGAAGCGGCCGCACGGGTGGCCGAGCTTGGCCTGAAGCAGCTGTTTACCCGATTGGCGGACCAGGAGGAGGCGCGGCGGGATCTGCTGGCCGCCTGCACCGCCATCTCCGATAGCGACGACTGAAAGAGAAAGAACATCCCATGCTGATGCGTCTGATCCGAGCCCTGATGCCCAAGGAAGAGCGCTTCCTGGCATATTTCGTCGATCACAGCGGCAAGATCGTGGCCGCCGCCGAGGCCTTGAGCACCCTGATGGCCGCGCCGCCGGAGCAGCGGCCGCAGCGGGTGAAGGACCTGAAGCGCATCGAGAACGAGGCCGACGCCATCGGCCGCCAGACCATCATCGGCCTGCACCGCGCCTTCATCACCCCGTTCGACCGCTCCGACATCCTGGCCCTGTCCAACGCCCTCGACGATGCCGTCGATCTGATCGAGGAAGTGGCGGTGCATGCCGAGCTTTACCGCCTGGAAGCCTTCGACGATCACATGGTGGCCCTGGCCGGCATGATCGGCCGCTGCGCCGCCCGCGTGGCCGAGGTGATCCCGCTGCTGGAGGATATCAGCCGCAACGCCGCCCGCATCAACGGCCTGTGCGAGGATATTTCCGGCATCGAGGGCGAGGCCGACGAGGCCCTGCGCCGCGCCCTGCATCAACTGGTGGGCGAACGGCCGGAAACCATCGCCTTTTTCGGCCGCAAGGAGGTTTACGAGCTGCTGGAGGCGGTGACCGACCGCTGCGACGATGTCGCCGACGTGATCGAAGGCATTCTTCTGGACCACGTATAGGGGCCGGCCATGCATTCCCTGCATCTGGGGCTGCCCGCCCTGCTGCTGATCATCGCCGTGGCCCTGGGCTTCGACTTCATCAACGGCCTGCACGACGCCGCCAATTCCATCGCCACCGTGGTCTCCACCCGCGTGCTGCCGCCCAAGGCCGCCGTGGCCTGGGCGGCGGGATTCAATTTCATCGCCTTCCTGTTCTTCGGCCTGCATGTGGCCCGCACCATCGGCACCGGCATCGTCAGCCCCAGCGTGATGGACCCCGCCGTCATCCTGTCGGCCCTGGCCGGGGCCATTTTATGGAACCTGTTCACCTGGTGGCTGGGCCTGCCCTCGTCGTCATCGCACGCCCTGATCGGCGGCATCGCCGGGGCCGGTATCGCCAAGGCGGGATTTTCCGCCATCGTGGTGGCCGGCTTCACCAAGGCCAGCGCCGCCATCGTGCTGTCGCCCCTGGGCGGCTTCGTGCTGGCCCTGATCATCGTCATCCTGGCCTCCTGGCTGCTGCGGCGCACGCCGCCCTTCGCCGTGGACCGCCGCTTCCGCCGCCTGCAGCTGCTGTCGGCCTCGCTCTATTCCCTGGGCCATGGCGGCAACGACGCCCAGAAAACCATGGGCATCATCTCGGTGCTGCTGTTCACGCAAGGGCTGCTGGGGCCGAGCTTCCATGTGCCGCTGTGGGTGATCCTGGCCTCGCAGACCGCCATGGGCCTGGGCACCCTGTTCGGCGGCTGGCGCATCGTGCATACCCTGGGCTCGAAGATCACCGATCTGAAGCCGTTCCAGGGCTTTTGCGCCGAAACCGCCGGCTCCATCTCGCTGTTCACCGCCACCTGGCTGGGCATTCCCGTGTCCACCACCCATACCATCACCGGCGCCATCGTCGGCGTGGGCCTGGCGCGGCGGGCCTCGGCGGTGCGCTGGGGCCTGGCCGGAAACATCGTCTGGGCCTGGATCTTCACCATCCCCGCCGCCGGCCTGATCGGCTTCGTCTGCTACCGCCTGTCGGCACTGATCGTTTAATACTTGGCAGGCGCGCTGCGGACTCCCCCCCCCCCGGCGGGGCGTGGGCCCAACCGCCGGAACAGCGTTCAGGCCGGAGCCTGTCGCTCCAGGGCCTCCAGCAGCGGCCCGAGATAGCGGGCATAGGGCCGCCAGCGCCCGACGCTGCCCCGATAGATGGGCTGGCGCACCTGGGTGACGCTGGCGGTGCGCACCGGCCGCTTCAGGGTATGGAAGGAGAGGCAGGCCTCGTTCCACTCCAGGCCGCAAAAGGCGATCAGGCGGCGGGCCTCGCCTTCAAGATCCTCCACCACCGCCTCGTAGGGCACCTCATTGTTGTGCGCCTCCGGGCTGTCGGGGCTCAGCGCCGCCACCTTCAGCAGGCAGTTCAGGCTTTCCTCCAGCTTGCCGGATTCCCGCAAGACGATGCCGAGATTGCTCCAGGCGGCGGCGGAACGGCTGTCCAGCGCCACCGCCCGCCGTCCGGCGGCCTCGGCCTCCTGGTGCAGGCCGCTCTGGCGCAGCATTTCGGTCAGGTTGCTGTGAAACAGGGCCGGAGCGCGCGGTGCCGCGCAGGCCCGGCGCAGATAGTCGAGCGCGCGCCGCGATTGCCGGAACCATGCGCCAGCAGGCCCAGAAGATGCAGGGCATCGGGATGTTCGGGCCACGCCGCCAGCACCTGCCGGCACAAATGCTCGGCCTGGGCGGCCTGTCCGGCCGTCCAATGGCCATAGGCGGCGGCGATGGCCTGCTCGATGGTCATGCCCTGCCGGGGGGGGCGCGCCGCCTTGCCTTTCCCTTTGCGCGCCGTCATCCCGCCGGCACCGCCACCACCTGCGGCGGGTCGGCCGGGGCCAGCATGGGCAGGGTGAACAGGAAGGTGGAGCCCTCGCCCAGCTTTGATTCGATCCAGATACGGCCGTGATGATGCTCGACGATCTTGCGGCACACCGCCAGACCGATGCCGGTGCCCTCGTAATGGCCCTTGGGCACCAGGCGCTGGAACACCCCGAAGGCCCGCTCGTAATCCTTGGCATCGATGCCGATGCCGTTATCCTGCACGGACAGCAGCCAGTCGCCGCCCGCCGCCTTGCAGCGCACCCACACCCGGCAGGGCCGTTCGGGCAGCCGGTATTTGACGGCATTGCCGATCAGATTCTGGAACAGGCGCACCAGCTCGCCGCGGTCGCCCCGCACCGTGGGAAAGGGCCCGTCCAGCATCACCTCGGCTCCGGCCTCGGCCACCGCCACCTGCAGATTTTCCACCGCGTCGCGCGCCACCTCGTCCAGGGGCACCGGCTGCAGCGGCAGGCGGGCGCGGCCGGCGCGGGAATATTCCAGAAGATCGAGGATCAGCATATCCATGCGTTTGGCGCCGCCCATGGCGAAACCGAAGAAGGTCTTGATCTCGGGATCGAGGCTGTCGCCCAGATGGCGCTCGATCAGGTTGAGATAGCTGGAGATCATGCGCAGGGGCTGGCGCAGATCGTGGCTGGCCACGTAGGCGAACTGTTCCAACTCGGCATTGGAGCGGCGCAGATCCTCCTCCATGGCCTTGCGTTCGGAAATATCGTGGAACACCACCACCGCCCCCACCGGGATGCCTTCCACCAGAAGCGGCGCCACCACATATTCCACCGGGTGCGTCACCCCGTTGGGGCCGCAGAACATCTCGTCGGAGACCCGGCGCACGTCGCCGTCGCGCAAGGTGGCGCGGATGGCGCAGCCGCCCGCGGAGGACTGGCAGGAGCCGCCATCGGCCAGACGATGCCCCAGAGCCTCGACGGCGGGGCGGCTCAGCATCAGCTCGGTGCCGCGCCAGCCCAGCATCTCGGCGGCGGCGCGGTTGGCGAAAACGATGCGCGCCTCGTCATCCATGCCGACGATGCCCTGCGCCGCCGTATCCAGCACCAGGCGCATGCGGGCGCCGGTGGCCCGCAATTCCATCTCGGCCCGCTCGCGCGCCGCATCGGCCTGCTTGCGGCCGCTGACATCCCGACACGAGGCGTAAAGATAGCGCCGCCCCTCCAGCATCACCTTGCGCACATGCAGTTCCACATCGAACACCGACCCGTCCTTGCGGCGGTGCCGGGTTTCCACCACGCAGGGAAGATCGCTCATGAAGCCGCGGATGCGCTCCGGAATGGCCGCCGCCGCCGCCGCCGTTTCCCAGTCGCGCATGTTAAGGCGCCGCGCCTCCTCGGCGCCGTACCCCAGCATGGCCAGGAAGGACTCGCTGGCCTCGCACAGGGCCCCGGCCTCGTCCACCACATAGATGCCGTCGCTGGCGGTGCGCAGCAGGTGCTGATAGCGCACCGCCTCGGCCTGCAGCGCCGCCTCGACCTGGCGGCGCTGGGTCACATCCTCCAGCACGGTGATGAAATGCAGCGGCACCCCGGCGGCATCGCGCTGCAGCGAGGCGGTCAGCCGCCCCCACACCACCCGGCCCGTGGGGCCGAGAAAGCGTTTTTCCCAGCTGACACTGGTCTTTTCGCCGCGCAGCAGCGGCGCCACCGCCTCGTCGCTCACCGTGGCGTCGTCGCCATGGGTGAAGTCGAGATAGCTTTTGCCGGTCAGTTCCTCGGGGGTGTAGCCCAAAATCTCGCAGACCTTGCGGTTGACCCGCAGGATCCGGCGGTCGAAGCCGTTATGCACGATGCCCACCGCCGCCTGCTCGAAGGTGGCGCGGAACCGCTGCTCGCTTTCGGCCAGCAGGGTATCGCCCTGCCGCAGCGCCTGGTTGGCGGCGCGCAGCACCGCCTGAATGCGGCGCTGGCGGAGGAACTGCCACCCCATCAGCAGCGACAGCCCCGCCAGCAGCAGCCCGGTCAGCAGCGCCTGGCCGCGCCAGGCCGCCAGGTAGTCGCCCTCCGACAGCGAGGCGATGGCCACCAGGGGAAAGCCCGGCACCACCTGGAAGGCGTAGCGGCGGCTGATGCCATCCTCGGCCAGCAGGCCATCGCCCACGCCCGACATCTGGCCCGCCGCCACCCGCGCCATCACCGGCCCGGTGCCGCCGCGGTTGAGCCGCGCCGCATCCTGGGGGTGGCGCAGCAGCAGATGGCCGTTATCGGTGCGGCGCACCTCCAGCAGCCCCTCGCGGCCCAGGCCGAAATGATCGACGATGCGCTGGAAATACGTCAGATCCAGCACCGCCGTCATCGCTCCCAGAAGGGTGCCGTCCGGCCCTTGGACCGGATCGGCCAGCACCAGCGAGGCGGCATCGGCGCCGCCATCCATGCGCACATCCGACATCTGCATCCGCCGCGGCGGATGAGCGCCCGCCCGCGGGGATGGGGCCCCGGCGCCGGTCTCGGCCAGCGGCGCCAGACCCGGGGTGGACAGCACCACATCGCCTTCGGCGTTCAGCAGGCGAAAGCCGCGCAGATCGGGAAAGCCGCTTAAATGATCGCTCCACAGCTGCAGCTGGGCCGCCCGCCGCGCCCCCCCGCCGTCCTTGCGGAAATCGGCGGCATCGAGATGGCGGGTGAAAAACATCAGGTCGTCCTGGGTGCGGGCCAGGCTTTGCTGAAGCGTGCGCGCCGTGCCTTGCGCCAGATTGTCGAGATCGCCGCTGATCTCGCTGCGCACATCGCGCCAGGCCTGCCATTCCAAAAAGGCGAAGGTGCCGGCGATCAGCAGCAGAATAGCCAGCAGCCACAGGCCATCGCGGCCGGCCTCACCGAAAGAGGTGTTTTTGTGCAAATCGACCACGGCTCCCCCAGCGCGAACAACCGCCCAAGCCTTATCCGGACCCCGCTGCCGCGGCCCGCATTTTGAGGGAGTCAGGTTACATTCTTTCGGTTAATGCCGCAACAGACGGGCGGCGGGTTGCCATTCCGCCCCTCACGCCGCACAGTAGCGGCACCTTCGCCCCCCGATCCCGAGGCCCGTCATGCCCTTTACCGCCGACGATGTGGACATTCTCGACCGCAGCACCCCGTTCCAGGGCTATTTCCGGATCGACCGCTACCATTTGCGCCACCGCACCCACAGCGGCGGCTGGACCGCCCCCATGCACCGCGAAATCTTCGAGCGCGGCCATGCCGTGGGCATCCTGCTTTATGATCCCCGCCAGGACCGCGTGGGCCTGATCGAGCAGTTCCGCCCCGGCGCCCTGGCGGCGGGCTGGCATCCCTGGCTGATCGAGGTGGTGGCCGGCATCATCGACGAGGGCGAAACGCCCCGCGCCGTGGCCCTGCGCGAATGCCGCGAGGAGGCCGGCATCACCGTGGGCCGCCTGGAACCCATCTGCCGCTATCTGGTCAGCCCCGGCGGCTCCACCGAAAGCATGGAGCTGTTCTGCGCCGAGGTGAACGCCGATCAGCTGGGCGGCCTGCACGGCCTGGCCGAGGAGGGCGAGGATATCCGCGTGCTCACCCTGCCGCGCAGCGAGGCCATGACCTGGCTGCGGGAAGGCCGCATCGCCAATTCCATGACCATCATCGCCCTGCAATGGCTGGCCCTGAGCCATGATAGTCTAGTTGATAAGTGGAAATAAGAATCTATTGCATTGCACATTGTGTGTAATTATCATCGACAATAACACACCAATACCGGTCAACCATTGAAGTGACTCGTTGGCCGGTATCCAGCGAGCATTGAGCGAGCGGCCAAGGCGGCGGATGCCGCCGCCCGGCGAGGGACGATACAACCGGTCAATTCATTGGGCG
>JAJZGK010000158.1 GCA_021798485.1 Pseudomonadota bacterium | reverse complement strand
CACGAAGGCATAGGGCGGATCACCGTCCTGCTGGCGGCGCGACAGTTCGCGCCACTCCGCCGGATCGGGGTGGGGGAAAAAGGCATCGCCGTCGATATCGGCCTGCACCTCGGTCAGATAGAGGCGGGTGGCCAGGGGCAGGGCGGCCCGGAAGATCTCGGCGCCGCCGATCACCATCACCTCGCCGCCGGCGGCCAGACCGGCGGCCAGGGCCAGCGCCGTTTCCACATCATGGGCCACCAGAACCCCCTCGGCCCGCCATCCGGTGTCGCGGGTGATCACCACATTGGTCCGCCCCGGCAGCGGCCGGCCGATGGATTGGAAGGTTTTACGCCCCATCACCACCGGCTTGCCCAGGGTGACGCCTTTGAAATATTTCAGATCCCCGGGCAGATGCCAGGGCAATTGATTGTTGCGCCCGATCACGCCGTTGCGGGCGGCGGCCACGATCAGCGAGATCATCTAGACCGCCACCGGCGCCGCGATATGAGGATGGGGATCATAGCCTTCCAGGGTGAAATCCTCGAAGGCGAAGGCGAAGAGATCCGTCACCTCGGGATTGAGGCGCATGACCGGCAGCGGGCGCGGCGCCCGCCCGAGCTGCAGATCCACCTGATCGAGATGATTGGCGTAGAGATGGGCATCGCCCAGGCTATGCACGAATTCGCCGGGCTGCAGCCCCGTCACCTGCGCCACCATCAGGGTGAGCAGGGCGTAGGAGGCGATATTGAAGGGCACGCCCAGAAAAATATCGGCCGAGCGCTGATAAAGCTGGCAGGACAGCCGCCCCTCGGCCACATAGAACTGGAACAGGCAATGGCAGGGCGGCAGGGCCATGCGCTCCACATCGGCGGGATTCCACGCCGTCACGATCAGGCGGCGCGAATCCGGATTGCGGCGGATCTGCTCGACCACCTGGGCGATCTGATCGATGCTGCCGCCGTCGCGGGCCGGCCACGACCGCCACTGATGGCCGTAAACCGGCCCCAGTTCGCCGTCGGCATCGGCCCATTCATCCCAGATCGACACCTTGTTGGCCTTGAGATAGGCGATGTTGGTGTCGCCGCGCAAAAACCACAGCAGTTCGTGGATGATGGAGCGCAGATGCAGCTTCTTGGTGGTGAGCAGCGGGAAGCCCTGGGCCAGATCGAAGCGCATCTGCCAGCCGAACAGGCTGTAGGTGCCGGTGCCGGTGCGGTCTTGCTTGTAAACGCCGCGCTGGCGCACGGCGGCCATCAGATCGAGATAGTGCTGCAAAAAGAGGCCTCTTCGAATTCGGCAGGGGCGGCATGAATTAATCACTGTAGCGGATAACCGGCAAACCCGATATATTAATACTGCCGGGCAACCGGCTATGGCGCTAAACACCATACGGAATAAGCGTTGCGGACCCGGGGGCGGTACCCGGCGCCTCCACCAAATCCGGGCCTTCGGGCGGGAGATCAGGGGGGCGAAACAGGATCGACGCGCGTGGTAAAGGTTTGGCTTGCACCCGGCATGATTCCGCCGTTATCGGGTCGAACACTACAGATGCTAACGATAACGTCGTTGCTCTCGCTGCCTAACTAGGTAAGCGCGGTTCGGGGGGCGCCGGGCAACAGAAGCCCCCCACTTCCCGCCCCGTCCGCGTTCCCGCACCGGGGCGTTCCGTTCGAAAGGGTTGCCGCCAAATGGCGAATCAGGTGCTCCACTACGACAAAATGGTTGAAGATGCCTTGCGCGGCGTGCTGCGCCAGGCCTTGCGCGCCAGCGTGGAGGGGTTGCCGGGCGATCATCATTTCTACATCACCTTCCGCACCCGCCACCCGGAGGTGCAGATCCCCGATTACATGCGGGCCCGCTACCCCGACGAAATGACCATCGTGCTGCAGCACCAGTATTGGGGCCTTGAAGTCACCGAGGAGTGGTTCGAGGTCACGCTGTCGTTCAACCGCATCAACGAACGGCTGCACATCCCCTTCGCCGCCGTTTCGGCCTTTGCCGACCCTTCGGCCAAATTCGGCCTGCAGTTCCAGGGCGACGCCGAGCTTGAGCTCGACCCCGAGGCCGAGGATCTGGCCGAGGAGGAGCTTCCCGCCGAGGACGACGAGGCGGCCGCCGAGGACGACACGCCCGCCGAACAGGGCGCCCAGGTCATCACCCTTGACGCCTTCCGCAAAAAATAGCTTTCTTGGGCCCCGTCACTGCCTAAAGCCCGGATCTCCCCGATCCGGACCCCACCACGCATAAAGACGGGGCCGACCATGACTGTTGATGCCGCACCTTACGCCGAGATGTTTCCCCTCTCCGGCGACGATACCGAATATGTGAAGATCTCGTCCGACCATGTCGGCACCGCCACCTTCAACGGCCAGACCGTGGTGACGGTGGAGCCCGAGGCCCTGACCTTGCTGGCCCGCGAAGCCTTCCGCCAGATCTCCCATCTGCTGCGCCCGGCCCACCTGAAGCAGGTGCGCGCCATCCTCGACGATCCGGAAGCCTCGGATAACGACAAGTTCGTCGCCCTCGACCTGCTGAAGAACGCCAACATCGCCGCCGGCGGCGTGCTGCCCATGTGCCAGGATACCGGCACCGCCATCATCATGGGCAAAAAGGGCCAGCAGGTGTGGACCAGCGGCAACGATGCCGCCGCCCTGTCGCAGGGCGTGGCCAATGCCTATACCGAGCTCAACCTGCGCTACAGCCAGGTATCGCCGCTGGACATGTTCGAGGAGGTGAACACCGGCAACAACCTGCCGGCCCAGATCGACCTCTACGCCACCGACGGCGACGCCTACAAGTTCCTGTTCATGGCCAAGGGCGGCGGCTCGGCCAACAAAACCTACCTTTATCAGCAGACCAAGGCCCTGCTGAACCCCGCCTCGCTGGAAAAGTTCCTCGACGCCCAGATCCGCACCCTGGGCACCGCCGCCTGCCCGCCCTACCATCTGGCCATCGTCATCGGCGGCACCTCGGCGGAAACCAACCTGAAGACGGTGAAGCTGGCCTCGGCCAAGTATCTCGACCATCTGCCCACCCAGGGCGGCGCCTTCGGCCAGGCCTTCCGCGATCTCGACATGGAAGCCAAGGTGCTGGAGATGACCCGGGCCATGGGCATCGGCGCCCAGTTCGGCGGCAAATATTTCTGCCATGACGTCCGCGTCATCCGTCTGCCGCGCCATGGCGCCTCCTGCCCGGTGGGCATCGGCGTTTCCTGCTCGGCCGACCGCCAGATGAAGGGCAAGATCACCAGGGACGGCCTGTTCCTGGAACGGCTGGAAACCGATCCCGCCAAGTATCTGCCCGAAATCGGCGAAAACCAGCTGGGCGGCGAGGTGGTGAAGATCGATCTCAGCCTGCCCATGGACGAGATCCGCAAAATCCTCAGCCAGTATCCCATCAAGACCCGCGTGGCCCTGTCGGGGCCGATGATCGTGGCCCGCGATATCGCCCACGCCAAGCTGAAGGAACGGCTGGACCGCGGCGAAGGCCTGCCCCAGTACTTCAAGGATCATCCGGTCTATTACGCCGGTCCGGCCAAAACCCCGGAAGGCTACGCCTCGGGCTCGTTCGGCCCCACCACGGCGGGGCGCATGGATTCCTACGTGGATCTGTTCCAGGCCAACGGCGGCAGCATGGTGATGGTGGCCAAGGGCAACCGCGCCAAGACCGTGACCGACTCCTGCAAGGCCCATGGCGGCTTCTATCTGGGCTCGGTGGGCGGCGCCGCCGCCGGCCTGGCCAAGCACCACATCAAGAAGGTGGAGGTGCTGGAATATGCCGAACTGGGCATGGAAGCCATCTGGAAGATCGACGTGGAGGATTTCCCCGCCTTCATCATCGTCGACGACAAGGGCAACGACTTCTTCGCCGCCCTGAGCCACTAATACCGGCCAACCATTGAAGTGACTCGCTGGCCGGTATCCAGCGAGCATTGAGCGAGCGGCCAAGGCGGCGGATGCCGCCGCCCGGCGAGGGACCGTACAACCGGTCAATTCATTGGCCGGTTGGTATGAGAGGGCGATGCTCAAGAGTTGAAAAAAGCCGATTTTTTTGCGGCAGGCCCTGACATAAAACACAAACGGCGGGGGAAACCCCGCCGTTTTTCCTATCCCCCCGGACGAAAGTATGAAAGCCCGCCTCTTGCGGCGGCAGCGGCATCCGTGCTAGCCCAAAGCCATGCCCGATATGGTCCGCAAACGCTCCGTTCTGATTGCCGGCCACGCCACCAGCATTTCGCTGGAGGCGGAGTTCTGGGACGGCCTCAAGGATATCGCCGACCGCCGCGGCCTGTCGCTGAACGCCCTGGTGGCCGAGGTGGACGGCCAGCGCCAGGGCAATCTGTCCAGCGCCCTGCGCCTGCTGGTGCTGCGCGACTTGAAGGACCGCTGCGCCGCCACCGCGCCCTCACTGTCCGCCCAGCAGGCTCTTTAGCACATCCTTGGCCTTGACCTTGCCGCCATCGGCCTTGCGCTGGCCGCTCAGCATGCGGCTTAAGCTGTCCTCGGCCTTTTTCAGGCGCCCGCGCCGGCCGATGCCGCGCGCCGCCAGCCATTGCTGGATGGCGTTGACATCGACGAAGCGGCGCGGCTGATCCAGATCGCCCGCCACCTTCAGCCCCAGCGGCGGCACCGCGCCGTTGCTGCTGAGGCGGAAGGCGATATGGCTGTCCATCACCCAATCGGGCAGATTGATGCTTAAGCGCCCGGTGGCCCCGCCGCCCTCGGCCTCCAGATCGAGATCCTTGCTGACCAGGATGCCGTTTTCGATGCGCGCCGTGCCGGTCAGAGCCGAGAACCGCGTTTGCCCGCCCGACAATCCGGTTTCCAGCACCGCCAGCAGCCCCAGCGGCGATTTAAGGTTTTGCAGCTGGTCGGACACCGCCTTCAGATCGAAGCCCCGCACCACGCCGTCATGCACCGCCACCTTGGCGCCGCCGTCGAGATGCGCCACCATTTCGGCGGGGGACTGGCCGCGCGCCGTCACCATCCAGGCCCCGTCCATCACCCCGTCGCCCATGCCCAGCCCGGCGGTGGCCAGCAGGGCATTGCGCATGCGGGCGCGGTTCAGGCTGCCCTTCAGGTCCAGGGCGCCGTCGGCGGCCAGACTGCCGGTGACGGTCAGTCCGCCGCCCCACAGCTGGCCGGTCAGGTGATCGAGACTCAAGGCGCCGCGCACCAGGGTGAGGGCCAGATCGGCCTGTTCCAGCCGGGTCTGCCCCCAGGTGACGGCGCCGGCCTTCAAGGTGACGGCGCCGGAAAAGCGCCGCAGCCAGGCCAGCGGCAACGGCTTGGACGACCAATGCCCCTCCAGGGGCGCCACCGCCACGCCGGGACGCGGCGCCGCCTTGGGCGGCGGCGGCAGATCCACATCGATAATGGACGGGAAGCGGCGGCGCGGCACCCCATGCGTCGGGATCAAGAGGCCGCGGCTGATCTGCTCGCGCAGCGACAGCCGGGCCCGCCGTCCCGCCGGCGCCGGCAGGAAGGCATCGAGCGGAATATCCCCCGCCGTCAGATCCAGGGACAGATGCGGTGGCGTTTCCAGGGCCCAGGCCCCCTGCCCGGCCGCCAGCACCGGCCCCAGCTTGACCCGCAGATCCTTGACGGCCAGACGGTTGCGCCCGCCCTCCAGCCGCGCCGACAGGGCGAACCCACCCTCCAGGCCGCGCGGCCGGTAATCGCCGCCAAGAAGGCGGATCACCTCCTCCACATCGGCATGGCTGGCTTCCACATCCAGCCGCGCCTGCGGCGCCGCCAGGGGATGGGATACCGTGCCGCGCACATTCAGCACGCCGCCGGCGATCTCGTTGCGGCTGGTCACCGCCACATCGCCGTCCACCGGCCCGTCGGCGCTGCCGGTCAGGGCCATGGGGCCATCGAGGCCGCCGGCGGGCAGACCCAGCCGCGCCGTCAGCGGCCCCGAACGCGCCGCATGCAGATCCCAATGCACCGCGCGCAGCACCGGCCGCCCCGCCGCCAGACCGGCCACGCCGCCGGTAAGATGCACAATGGCGCCGCTGTCGTCATGAGCCTCGCCCGCATGCAGGGTCAGCACATCGTCGATCCAGCCGGCATCCAGCGACACCGCGGCAAGCGGCAGACCGTCCACGTTCAAGCGATCGGCCGAAAGTTTGAGATTGGCGTCGAGCCCGCTCAGCCACGCCGGCAGCGGAGCGGCGGACGGCGGGGTCGCCGCCGTCTGCGGAGGCGTTTGTGCCGACGACGGCGGCGGAGCCGTTTGTAACGACGACGGCGGAGCCGTTTGTGACGACGACGGCGGAGCCGAGGCGACCGGCGCCGCTGGTGCCGGCAGGGCGGCGGCGCGGTAGGCATCGAGATCCAGCCGATCCACCGCCATCGACAGCCCCAGGGCCGGGCGGCGGCCCCGCAGGCTGAGCGTGGCCGCCAGGGCGGCGCGGCTGCCGTCCAGGCGCAGCAGGCCGTCCTTCAGGGTCAGGCCGCCGGCATCGGCGGTCATCTTGGCGGTAAAGGCCGCCTGGCGCAGACGGTCGGCGGGCAAACCGGCGGGCACCGGCAGCGCCAGCCAAGCCATCAGCCCGCGCAGATCGGCGGCGCGCCCCTCCACCTGGCCGTCGAAGGCCACGCCGCCCGCCGCCGGGCTGAAAAAGCCGAACAGGTCCAGCTCGCCCTGGCCGGGCAGTTCCACCCCGGCCTGATTGACCATCAGTTCGCCATCGGCCAGGCTGGCGTCGATCCGGGCCTGACGCAAATGCCCGCCCATCAGGCTCAGGCTGTCGGCGCGCAAAGCCAGATTGACGGTGACGCCCCGGACGAAACCGCCCGAAGCGGCCACCGGCGCCGGCATCGGCGCCGCCACCCGTCCCGAGTCCGGCACGGCCGGAGCCGAAGCCGATGAGGAGACCGGAGCCGCCGCGCCGGGAGCCTTGCCCTCGGCACTGTGGGGCTTGCCCTCGGCGCCGGGCGCCAACAGCGCCGCCCGCCAGCCGTCCAGCCCCAGATGCGGGAAGGCCAGGGACAGATCGAACACCGGGGCCGAAGCGAAATCGCCATGCAGCGACAGCGTGCCGCTATCGCCGTTGAGAGTCAGGGCGGCGCCATCCATCACCAGGCCATGGCCATCGGCGAACAGGGCGCCCTCCAGCCGGGCCCCGCCTTCCGGCAGACGCGCCGCCGGCCAGCCCAGGGCCCGCGCCAGGGCCCGCAGCGAATCGGTTTCACCACCGACATGGCCGCGAAAACCATCCTGGCGGGTCATCGCCCCGGCCAGGGTCAGGCGGCCGCCCTGGTGATCAAGGGTCAGGGTCAGGTGATCGCCCTTTGCCTCATCGCCGTTTGCCGCGCGGGCGCCGTCCACGGCCATGCCCACGCCCCGCAGCCGCACATGGCCGGAGAGATGCCGCAGCGCCGACAGGGTCAGGTTGACATCCTCCAGCCGCAGGGCGTGATACGTGAGCTGACCGTGGCGCACGATGATATCAGGCGGCGCACCGCCGCCGGGGATATCAGGCAACGCACCGCCGCCGGGGATATCAGGCAACGCACCGCCGCCGGGGATATCAGGCAACGCACCGCCGCCGGAAACATCAGGCGGTACCCTGGCGGCGGCGGCCAAGGGGGCGGACGGCGGCGTGGAGG
>JAJZGK010000157.1 GCA_021798485.1 Pseudomonadota bacterium | reverse complement strand
GCATCTGGCCGGCATGAAGGACAGCAAGATCATCGTCGCCATCAACAAGGACGAGGAGGCCCCCATCTTCCAGGTGGCCGACTACGGACTGGTGGCCGACCTGTTCCAGGCCCTGCCGGAATTGTCGGGCAGCCTGTAATCCCCTCACCTGTCCCCTAAACAGGTCTCCCTGCGGCGGGCTTCGGCCCGCCGCTTTTTTTACCCCTGCCCCGCTTTTGACCAGCCACATCCTCCCCCTGCCGAAGGGCCTTGGGGATTATCCCCAAATTCTGTGGATAAGTCTGTGAACAGGCTGTGGGGCGAAATCGCCCTCCCTAGCGTTCCCTTAGTTCCGAACTGTCTGCCTCTATCTTGAGCAGGCGGCTTTTCCCTACCCATATCTTTTTCTTGATTTATGCATTACTTGCTATTGACAAGTAATTTTCATGACGATTCCATGTGGACAATTCAGCAGATGGAAAAGACTCGCTCCAGGATATTGCCGGTTTCACGAGATGAGCTCCCTTAGGATTTTGCCACATCACAGTAACCTTGCCGGTGATGATTAGGGCAACTCCCCCCTGGTGACGGGCGGCCCGATCGCGCATGATGAAGCCCACCCTTACCGTCCGCCCCCAAAGGACCCCGGCATGCTCTTTTCCCGGTTCCGTCTTCTTCTGCTGCTTCCGCTTGCCCTGCTGGCCGCCTGCGCCGACCCGCCGCCCGCCGCCCCCAGCGGCAGCCAGGTGTTCCAGGCCGATCAGAAATGCATGGAGCATGTCTGGCCGTCGGAGGTGGCGCGCACCAACTGCCTGGATACGGTGGAATACAGCGTGGTGCAGGCCAATCTGCCGTATCTGGAGCCCTCGTTCCGCACCTTTGCCGAGAACCGCCGCAAGCTGGCGATGATGTTCGACCAGGAAAATATGATCGCCCGCGAAAACTGGGAAAAATTCCGCGAGCGCCTCAAGGATCTGTCGGCGGCGCTGGCCACCATGGAACCGCATCTCACCGATCCCAACGGCCGCCTGATGAAGGATATCCAGGCCCTGGATATGTGGCACACCTGCAATTCCCTGCAAGCGGTGCCGCGCATCGTCTGTTCGGGCAAAATGATGCGCGAGGTCTGGCAGAAGGATGCTCCCGACACCCTGCGGCTGTTCAGCACCTTCCAGAGCAAGCGCCTGCGCATCGCCGAGGAATACGACACTTCCGGCGCCGCCGACATCAACCGCCAGGCCGTACAGCGCCACAACGCCGCCACCGCCCAGATGGTGGAAGGCTACGCCGATTATTGCCGCAAGGAGATGATCCGCCAGAGCCGCGAACAAAGCGACGGCCCGCTGCTGGAAGCGCTGCTGAGCAGCCTGGCCCATTCCAGCATGGTCAATTACAACGGCGAGCTGGCCAGCGGGCAGTGATGTTGCATTTTGCAAAGCGCATTGCAGGGTGCAACGGCATTTTCGCCCGCCATTTCCGCTTTCCCCTGAGAATATCAGGGAAAACAGGCGCCTCCCGGGTTTTCCCCGGCTGAGGGCGGCATGGCATGGCGTTTGCTGCCGGGGGGCGTTACCCCACGTCCCCCCGCAATGACTGACTGGATCGTCGCGCCATGTCCACTGATGATGAGGATATTATCCGCCGCACTTTTGCCGAAGCCTCACTGGCGGCGCGGGAAAAAGGCCTGTCGGGCTTGCGGGCCCACCGCGCCGTGCTCAATACCGCCGTTGTGGTGTCCACCCGCATTCTGCACCGCGCCGTAACGGCGGAAGAGGTTGAACGGGTCATGGGACATGTCTGACGAACGGACGCCGTGATGGACGAGGCAATGCGAAAAATGGTTTCGGAAGCCTATGACGAAACGGTGAGCGAAGCGATGGCCCAGGGCCACTCCCCGGATACCGCCCATAAAGAGGGCATCACCGCCGCCGCCATGTTCCTCTCCTCCATGAGCGGCCTTGAAGATGCCGCCGCCCGCGGCGCGGTGGAGGCTTTGGGGCTTGAACCCACCTGACGCCATCCCGCCTTGCAACAGGCCTTCCGCCATCCGGCGGAAGGCTTTTTTATGAGGGCCTGGGCAGGGTGAAGAAGAAGGTGGCCCCCTGCTCCGGCGCCGCCTCGATCCAGATGCGGCCGCCGTGGTGCTCGACGATCTTCCTGCAGATGGCCAGGCCGATGCCGGTCCCCTCGACCTTGTCTTTCGTCACCAAACGCTGAAAAACCCCGAAGGCGCGATCGAAATCCTTGGGATCGATCCCGCTGCCGTTATCTTGCACCCAGAACGTCCACTCGCGCCGGCCTTCGCGGGCACCGATCCCGATGCGGCACGGCCGTTCGGAATGGCGGTATTTCACCGCGTTGCCGATAAGGTTCTGCCACAGCCGCATCAGTTCGTTGCCGTTGCCGTTTACCACGGGCAACGCCGGCGCCACCGAAAGCGCGGCCCCGGCCTCGCCGATGGCCACTTCCAGATTGGCGCAGGCGTCTTGCACAACCTCATTCATATCCACCGGCCCGAACGGCCGTTCCTCGCGCCCAACGCGGGAATATTCGAGCAGATCCAGGATCAGGCGGTCCATGCGCCGGGCTCCGCCCACGGCGAAACCGATGAAGGTTTTCATCTCCTCGCCGATCTCGGCGCCCAGTTCGCGCTCGATCAGGCTGAGATAGCTCGACACCATGCGCAGCGGCTGGCGTAGATCGTGCGAAGTCACATAGGCGAACTGTTCCAGCTCGGCATTGCTGTGCTTCAGGCGTTTGGCCTGTTCCTCGAGATCGGCGGCCAGTTCGGCCAGGCGGGCCGTGGCCTCTTTCTGGAAGGTGATGTCCTCCTTGATGCCCACCAGCCGGGCGACCCGTCCGTCATCCTCGAGAATGGGGAAGATGTGCGCCCGCTCCCAGTAAAGACTGCCGTCGCGGCGGCGGTTGCGGAGTTCCCCCACCCAGGTGCGGCCCGCCAGCACCGTGCCCCACATTTCGGCATAAACCGCCTTGTCCATCTGACCCGAGGAGAACAGGCGGGGATTTTCACCCACCACCTCCTCCAGATCGTAGCCGGTGCTGTTCAGACAATGGGTATTGGCATATTCGATGCCGCCGGAGGAATTGGTGATCAGAATCGAAACCGGGCATTGCTCCACCACGTCCGACAGCAGCCGCAGCCGCATCAGGCGCGCCGCTTCCGGCGTAATGTCGGAGGCCACGCCGCGATAGCCGAGAAAATGTCCCGCGTCATCATGGCGCGGCGAGCCGCTGATGCTGATCCAGCGCTGACTGCCGTCGGCGGCATCCACCCAATAGCGGAAATCGCGGAACCCCCGCTCGGCCTTCAGATTCTCGAGCAGATCGGCCCAGGATCTGGAACTGATCTTGCGCCGCGCCGACGACAGTTCCCAGCGCGAACGGCCCAGCAGATCGGCCACCGCCACCCCCAGCGCCCCTTCCACCCGCTCCGACAGCCAGGTGAAGCGGTGCTGGGTATCGGTTTCCCACACCCAGTCCGAGGTTTCCTCGATCAGGCTGCGGAAACGCTCCTCGCTGATCCGCAGACTGGTCATCATCTGGGCCATCTCGGCCTCTTTCTCGGCCACGGCCCGGGAGAGATCCTCGGTATGGCGGTGCAGGGTGCCGGCCATGATCACGAAATTTTCCGACAGACGGCCGATTTCATCGGTGGTGTCGGTGGGCAGATCAAGTTCGAACTCGCCGCGGCTCAAGGCCTGCGCCGAGGCATCGAGCCGGGCGATGCGCGACAGCACCAGCCGGTCCAGCAGCAAGCCGATCACCGCCGCCGCCCCCAGCATGCCGAACAGCACCATCCCGCCCAGGGCCAGGAAGGGACCGTGCGCCCACAAACGATCCCGATCGATCAGCGAGACCGCCGTCCAGCCGATCTGGCGCAAGGGCGCGAACGCCACCAGACGGCGGTGCCCGCCTAAACGCACCTCCGCCGCAGCCGACTGGGTGCCCGCCACCGCCAGACGCGCCAGGGCCAGATGCACCTGCCGGCGGCTGGCATCGTCGTCGAGCAGGGCGAAAAAGGTATGGTGGCCGCCCTCCTTGCGGGTCAGGCTGGCATAATCGATCTGCCCCATGTCCCTGTGGGCCTGGATATCGCCGTCCTGATTGATGAACAGCGTCTCCACCCCGTCCGGCGACCCGTTCACCACGCGCCGGATGAAGGCGCCGAGATCAAGCCCGGTTCCCACCAGCCCCACCACCCGGCCGCCATCGCGCATCAGCACATTGATCCACACCTTGGTCACCCCGAGATGGGTATCGGGATTGATATTGATCTGTACCGGCAGACCGGCCTTCAAGGTGGCCCAGTACCAGGCGTCGGCGGGTTTTTGCGGCGACAGGGTATAGCGCAGTTCGTGTCCGCTGTATTGCTCCTGGCTGTCGTTGAAATAGTAGTGATTGCTTTTGGCCGGAATGAAAAAATAGCTGCCGTCACGGAAAATGCGGCGGTAGCTTTCCAGATCCTCCAGGGCGCGACGGCGCAGTTCCGGATCGTTCTCCCGCTCGGCCCAGGCCATTAAAAGGGAGGAATCGGCCATCTTGCGGGCCAGGGCGATTTCGGTCAGCAGCGGCGACAGGCATTCGTCGCGGGCCATCTGCACCTGATTGCCGACCAGCCCCCGCCCCAGCCACGAGACCGTATCCGAAAGAATCCAGCTCAGCCCGGCCAGGGTAATGAGCGACACCGCCAGAAAAACCGCCGCCATGGCCAGGGCGAACCGCCGCTTCAACCCCATGAACCGAACCGCAGAACCTTCAGTGGCCATCGCCGACCTATTCCTTCATACCGCCTCGGCACCGCCGCCGCGCGGGCTTGCCGGTCGGCGGCGGCAACCGCAACATCCCGCACCGGCCGGCATTTTTCCCCGGAAGGAATTATGACAGCCCGCCGTCAGCGGGGAAAGGCTGAAGAGAAGGCGGGACTTCATCAAAAAGGATGATGTTTTTTATTGTGCACATGCAACAGATATCAAATTAAAAGATAGGAATATACCGTCCTGTCCTGCATTGATTGCATGACTCAAGTCCTATTTTTTAGTACAATTCCACATCGCGGCCGGTTCCATCTTCCAGCCGCACGGATGGGAAACCGCCCCATGACCTTCGAAATCGACCGAGACCGCCGCCTGGAGGCGATGGGCATCACCAACGATACCCGCCGCCTTTTGCAGGAGGTATCCGACATCGTCGCCCCCGGCATCGAACAGGCGGTGGAGGCCGGCTACCGGCAGATGCTGCGCTATCCCGATGCCGCCGCCGCCTATCAGGGCATGAATATGGAAGAGGCCCGGCGGGCCCAGCGCGACCATTGGCTGAAGGATATGTTTCCCGCCAGCTTCACCACCGAACAACTGGCCGGGGGGGTTAAGATTTTTCAGAGCCGCGAGCGCCAGGGATTGGATCTGCGCTGGTTCTTCACCTTCTACTGCACCTATCTGGCCGAGCTGATCGATTACGCGGCGCCGGCCTACCGCAAAAAGCCCGAACGCTTCGGCCAGGCGGTGTCGGCCCTGGTGCGGCTGTTCCTGTTCGAACTGGAACTGGCCTCGGCCTCTTATATGGACTCGGCCCATACCGCCACCCACCAGGCCCTGGCCGGTTATGCCGAAACCTTCAAAAGCGATGTGGAGCGGGTGGTGGCGCAACTGGCGGCGGCGGCCGGCCAGATGACCGGCACCGCCCAGGCCATGGCCCGCAACGCCCGCCAGACCAGCAGCGAGGCCGACAATGTGGCCGAGGCCAGCCACAGCGCCACCGCCACGGTGCAGACCATCGCCGCCGCCTCGGAGGAACTGGCCGCCTCGATCAACGAGATCGGCCGCCAGGTGGAGCAATCCAGCCGCATTTCCCAGATCGCCACCGACGAGGCCAACCAAACCAACGACATCATGCGCGGTCTGGCCGAATGCTCGGCCCGCATCGGCGAGGTGGTGGACCTGATCGCCTCCATCGCCAGCCAGACCAATCTGCTGGCCTTGAACGCCACCATCGAGGCGGCGCGGGCCGGCGAGGCCGGCAAGGGCTTCGCCGTGGTGGCCGGAGAGGTGAAGCATCTGGCCAACCAGACCGCCAAGGCCACCGGCGATATCAGCACCCAGATCGGCGCCGTGCAGGCCGCCACCCAGAAGGCGGTGGCGGCCATTGGCGGCATCGTGGGGCGCATCGGAGAACTGGGCGGCATCACCCAGGGCATTGCGGCGGCGGTGCAGCAGCAGGCCGCCGCCACCGGCGAGATCGCCCACAACATCCAGATGGCCACCATCAGCACCGAAACCGTTTCCAGCAATATCGGCGCCGTGGCCGGAGCCGCCGCCGAAACCGGCGCCGCCGCCGATCAGGTGCTGGCCTCGGCGCAATCGCTTTCGCGCGAAGCCCACGATTTGCAGGATTCCGTGCGGGCCTTCCTGGAAAAACTGCTGCGCACCGCATGATAGCAACCGGTTAATGAATTGACCGGTTGGACTGTCCCTCGCCGGGCGGCGGCATCCGCCGCCTTGGCCGCGCGCTCAAGGCTCGCTGGATACCGGCCAACCCGTCACTTCAATGGTTGGCCGGTATGACCATCGCGCCGGGTTGGGACGAAAGCCGTTCAAAATCCCGCCCAGGGGGTATAGAAAGGCCTCCTTGTTCAAAAACAGCGGGAGCAGCAGGGCGAGATGACCGTCCGCATCGACATGGGATTGACGGCCTCGGGCGCCACCGCCACCCTCGATCTCGAGGAATTGCTGGCCACCCGGCTGCTGGTGCAGGGCAATTCCGGATCGGGCAAATCCTACCTGTTGCGCCGCCTGCTGGAACAAAGCGCCCCGGTGGTGCAGCAGGCCATCATCGATCCCGAGGGCGATTTCGTCAGTCTGGCCGAGAAATTCGGCCATGTGGTGGTGGACAGCGCCGGCCATTCCGAGGCCGCCCTGCAGCAATTGGGGGCGCGGGCCCGCCAGCACCGGGTTTCGGTGGTGCTCAATCTGGAAAATCTCGACGCCGAGGGGCAGATGCGCCATGCCGCCGCCTTTCTGGGCGGCATGTTCGACGTGGACCGCGACTACTGGTTCCCGGTGCTGGTGGTGGTGGACGAGGCGCAGATGTTCGCCCCCGCCGCCGCCGGCGAGGTTTCCGACGAGGCGCGCAAGGCCTCGCTGGGCGCCATGACCAATCTGATGTGCCGCGGCCGCAAGCGCGGCCTGGCCGGGGTGATCGCCACCCAGCGCCTGGCCAAGCTGGCCAAGAACGTGGCCGCCGAGGCCTCGAACTTCCTCATGGGCCGCACCTTTCTCGATATCGACATGGCCCGCGCCGCCGATCTTCTGGGCATGGAGCGCAAACAGGCCGAGATGTTCCGCGATCTGGAACGGGGCCGTTTCATCGCCCTGGGCCCGGCCCTGTGCCGCCGCCCCCTGCCCATCCGCATCGGCGCGGTGCAAACCTTCGCCCGCGCCGTCAGCCCCAAGCTGATGCCGCTGCCCGAACGCGGCGACGAGGCCCGCGACCTGATCTTCAAGCCCGGCGAAAACGAGGTGCCGCGCTATTCGGCCCGCCGCCCGCCGCCCAGCAGCACCGCCGAGGTGCTGGCCCAGCTGGCGGCCCAGCCCCGCCCGGCGCCGCCGCCGCCCGCCGCCGATCT
>JAJZGK010000156.1 GCA_021798485.1 Pseudomonadota bacterium | reverse complement strand
CGTCGTTTTCGATCACCAGCACCAGGGCGCCGGCCACGCCGTCGCCGCCGCTGGGCAGCGGCGCCGGGGCGGCGCTCACCCGTTCGGCCCGGCCCAGGGGCAGCACCACCCCGAACATGGAGCCGCGGTTCAGCGCCGAGCGCACCTCGATGGCGTGATCGAGGCGGCGGGCGATGCGGTCGACGATGGCCAGCCCCAGCCCCATGCCGCCGTCGTGGCCGTGGCTGTCGTTGGCCAGGCGGCGAAACTCCTGAAACACCTCCGAGAGCTTGTCGGCGGGAATGCCGATGCCGCTGTCCCACACCTGCACGGCCACGCCGCCGGGGCGGCGGCGTCCGCCCAGCAGGATGCGGCCCATGGGGGTGTAGCGCATGGCGTTGCTGAGAAAATTGCGCAGGATGCGCCGCACCAGCATCGGATCGCTGCGCACCACGGCGCGGCAGGGCAGGATGCGCAGATCCAGGCCGCGGGCCACGGCCTGGGGGCGGATCTCGTCGGCCAGCGAGCTTAAGAGATCGTCGAGCTGGAAATCGGCCCATTGCGGCACCTGGGCTCCGGAATCCAGCTTGGAGATATCGAGCAGGGCGGTCAGCAGCTCCTCCACCGAGCTCAAGGAGCGGCTGATATTGCCGACGATGGCGCGGTTGCGCTCGGCCAGATGGGCCTCGGCCAGGGCCTCGGTGAAGATGCGGGCGGCGTTCAGGGGCTGCAGCAGATCGTGGCTGGCGGCGGCGATGAACTTGGTCTTGCTCATATTGGCCGCCTCGGCCTCGGCCTTGGCCAGACGCAGGGCCTCCTCGGCCTGGCGGCGCTCCTCCACCTCGCGGCGCAGGCGGCGGTTGACGGCGGTCAGCTCGCTGGTGCGCTCCTCCACCCGCCGCTCCAGGCTTTCCTTGGCCTCGCGCAGCTGCAGGGCCGAACGTTTGCGCTCGGTGATATCCTGGATCAGGGCGATGAAGCCCTGCACCCGGCCATCGGCGCCGTAATGGGGCACATAGGTGGCCAGGGCGCAGTCGGGCGGGCCCTTCATCAGCGGCAGGGTGGTTTCGAAGGTGACGTGCTGGCCGGCCAGCGCCGCCTCGGCATAGGGGCGGCGGGCCTCGTAGAGGGTCTCGCCCAGCACGTCGCGCATCGGGCGGCCGTCGATCTCGCTGCGCGGGCGGCCGAACCAGTCCTCGTAGGGTTTGTTGGTGAAGCAGTAGCGCTGGTCGCGGTCCACATAGGCGATGAGGGCGGGCAGGGCGTCGGTGATCAGGCGGATGCGCTGCTCGCTGTCGCGCAGGGCGTCCTCCGAGGCTTCCAGCTGGCGCTGCTCCTCGTGCTTCAGGGCGGTGATGTCGGTATAGATGGCCACCGAGCCGCCCTCGATGGTGGGGCGTTCGCGGATCTGGATCCAGCGGCCGTCGGCCAGGCGCAGCACCAGCAGGTCTTCCGGGTGGCGGTGGTGGCGCAGGCGGCGCTGCATGGTGCTGGCCCCTTGCGCCTCGTCGTCGAACAGGCCCAGGGTCTGGGCGCGGGCCACCAGGGCGGTGAAGGGGGTGCCGGGGCGCAGCAGGTCTTCCAGGCCGGGCCAGAAGGCGCGGTACTGCTCGTTGCACAACACCAGGCGGTCCTCGGCGTCGCACAGGATGAAGCCCTCGCTCACCGCCTCGATGGCGGCGGCCAGGCGCATGCGGGCGGTTTCCGCATCCTCCTTGGCCTGGCTCAGGGCGTGGTTGCTGCGGGCCAGCTCCTGCAGGGCCTGCTCCAGCTCCTGGGTGCGGTCGCGCACCTGGCCTTCCAGCAGAATGGCGGTCTGGAACAGGGAAAAGGCGTTGCCCTGAAAATCCATGCTGCGCTCGACGCGGTCGATGAGCACGGCATTGATCTTTCTGAGCTTGGCGTTGTCCCGCTCCAGGCGGGCCAGGCGCTGCTCCGCCGTTTCGCTCATGCCTTGCGCCCGATGGCCACGCCGGTGAAGGTCTGGTTCACATGCATGGCGTGGTATTGCTCGCCGTAGGTGTGAAAGCCGATGACGTTGTTGGCGGCCATCAGGGCCGAGATGCGGCCTTCCAGGCCTTTCTGGCGGATTTCCAGGCCGCGCAGGATGCAGTCGCAGCCGATCACCAGTTCGGGCGGGCCCAGCTCGCGCCGCAGCTCGGCGAACTGGCGTTCCAGATCCTGGGCCAGATCCAGGGCGGCGGCGTTGGTGAGCACGATGCCCTCGTCGATGGCGCAAAAGAAGGTCAGGCTGTCGTCGGCGTTGACCTTCTGGATCGAGCGCACGTAAGGCACGCCGGCCACCCGCACCACCACCGGATGGCTGGCGAATTTCATCGGATCGAGGCTGCCGGGCGGCAGGCCCACCAGCCGGGCATATTCCTGCGCCGCCGGTTCGGCGTTGATCTCGCTGACCACGCGCCGGGCCGGATCGGCCTCGGTCACCACCATCTTGCCCTCGCCCACGGCGAAATGCTCGGTCTTGAACACCTGGAAGGGGTGATCGGTGCTGATCAGCATCAGGATGGCGCTGTGGGGATGGAAGGCGCCCTCCCACAGGATGGTGGTGCGGGTGAAGCGCAGATCGTCGCCCGCCGAGCCGCCGAACAGGGGAATGGGGCCCAGTTCGCGGTGCAGGGCGCTGACCACCGCCTCCTCGCAGGCGTCCAGGCCGTCGATCAGCAGCAGGGCGAACATGGTTTCCGGTCCACGTCCGGGGGCGCGGGCCTCCAGCTCGCGCAGGCAGGCCTGCACCAGGGCGGCGCCATCGGCCACGCCGAAGGCGCGGATATCGGGAATGCGCCGCGCCGCCGCCAGAAAATCGGGGGCGGCGAAGCTGACGCCGGCGATGGTGCCCTGGCCGTAGCCGGCCGGGGTGATTTCCCCCGCCGTGGAGCAGCCGGCCACCAGGGTGGGGCCGAAGGCGTCGGCCAGATGCCGGGCCAGGGCGGGAGACACCCGTTCGGGGGCGCAGAACAGCAGCGCCAGGGCGGCCTGCTCCTGGCCCAGATCCCGGGCCAGGGCGGCGGCGGCGGCGGCGGGGTCGGCAAGGCTGGTGGCGGCGCGGCGGATTTTCTGGTCTTGCGGCATGGTCCCTGGCTTATGGCTGCGGTCCGGTCGGCGGCGGCCCCTGGCGGTCGAGGTCGGCCGCCTCATCGTCGCTGAAGACGCGCGAGCGGGTCAAGAAGCGCATGCCTTCGGGGATTTCCAGCGAGAAGCTGGCGCCGCGCCCCGGCACGGCGTCGATAATCAGCTGGGTATGCGACCAGTATTCGAACTGGGCGCCGCCGATATAGAACGGGCAGTCCTCGATGCGGCCCAGATAGACATCGTGGCCGCCGACGCGGAATTCGGTTTGGGTGTAGCACATGGGGGCGCTGCCGTCGCAGCAGCCGCCCGACTGATGGAACATCAGCGGGCCGTGCCGCTCCTTCAGGCGCCGGATCAGGGCGGCGGCGGCGGGGGTGAGGGTAACGCGATCGGTCATGGCGGGCGTTCCTCGAAAAAAAGCGGGGCGGACGGCAGGCCGTCCGCCCCATAGGGGGAGAGGAAACGGGAGGCGGTTAGAAGAAGCCCAGGGCGTTGGGGCTGTAAGACACCAGCAGGTTCTTGGTCTGCTGATAGTGATCCAGCATCATCTTGTGGGTTTCACGGCCGATGCCCGACTGCTTGTAGCCGCCGAAGGCGGCGTGGGCGGGATAGAGGTGATAGCAGTTGGTCCAGACGCGGCCGGCCTTCAGGTGGCGGCCCAGATGATAGGCGCTGTTGCCGTTGCGCGACCACACGCCGGCGCCCAGGCCGTAGAGGCTGTCGTTGGCGATGTGCAGGGCCTCGTCCATGTCCTTGAACTTGGTGACCGACACCACCGGCCCGAAGATCTCCTCCTGGAAGATGCGCATCTTGTTATGGCCGACGAACACGGTGGGCTTGACGTAATAGCCCTTGTCGAGATCGCCGCCCAGACGGTTGCGTTCGCCGCCGGTCAGGCAGGCGGCGCCTTCCATCTTGCCGATATCGATGTAGGAGAGGATCTTCTCCAGCTGATCCACCGAGGCCTGGGCGCCGATCATGGTGCTGGCATCGAGCGGATTGCCGGCCACGATCTTCTCGACGCGGGCCACGGCCCGTTCCATGAACTTGTCGAAGATGGCCTCGTGCACCAGCACGCGCGACGGGCAGGTGCACACCTCGCCCTGATTGAGGGCGAACATGGCGAAGCCTTCCAGGGCCTTGTCGAGGAAGGCGTCATCGGCGTCCATGACGTCGGGCATGAAGATGTTGGCCGATTTGCCGCCCAGTTCCAGCGTCACCGGAATGATGTTTTCCGAGGCGTACTGCATGATCAGGCGGCCGGTGCTGGTTTCGCCGGTGAAGGCGATCTTGGCGATGCGCGGGCTGGAGGCCAGGGGCTTGCCGGCTTCGATGCCGAAGCCGTTGACCACGTTCAGCACGCCCGGCGGCAGGATGTCCTTCACCAGATCCATCAGCACCATGATGCTCATGGGGGTCTGTTCGGCCGGCTTCAGCACGATGCAGTTGCCGGCGGCCAGGGCCGGGGCGATCTTCCAGGCGGCCATCAGGATGGGGAAGTTCCAGGGAATGATCTGGCCGACCACGCCCAGGGGCTCGTGGAAGTGATAGGCCACGGTGTCGCCGTCGATCTCGCCCAGGGTGCCTTCCTGGGCGCGGATGCAGCCGGCGAAATAGCGGAAATGGTCGATGGCCAGCGGAATGTCGGCGGCGCGGGTTTCGCGGATGGGCTTGCCGTTATCCAGGGTTTCCACCGTGGCCAGCAGTTCCAGGTTGCGCTCCATGCGGTCGGCCACGGCCAGCAGCACGGCGGCGCGCTCGGCCACCGGCTTGTGGCCCCAGGCCTCCTTGGCGGCGTGGGCGGCGTCCAGGGCCCTCTCCACGTCCTCGGCGGTGGAGCGGGCCACCTCGCAGAGAACCTCGCCGTTGATGGGCGTGGTGTTGACGAAATAGTCGCCCTTGATCGGGGCGACCCATTCGCCGCCGATGAAATTCTCGTAACGGGTGCGGAAACCGGTTTGCTTGCGGACCGAGTCCAGGGCCTGCTGAAACATGACGTCATTCCTCCGTGCCATGAGATTGATTCTGATTTGGCTGAGGGATTGGACGCCGGAACGGCCGGTGCGGTCAATGCGACCTAGGTACAATATCCCATGAAAAGGCGCTGAAATCCTGGGCTCATACCAAAGTCCTATGGGGCGGCCTGGCGCAGCGCCGCCAGAATCTTGCCGGCCTTGATCACCGCCTGGGTGCGGGAATGCACCTTGAGCTTGCGCAGGATGGCCGAGACATGGGCCTTCACCGTGCTCTCGACGATGCCAAGCTCATAGGCGATGCGCTTGTTGGACTGGCCGTTCACCAGCAGTTGCAGCACCACGCGCTGCTGCTGGGTGAGCTGGGCGATGCCCTCGGCCAGGCCGGCGTCGCTCTCCGGGGCGGCGCCGCTGTCGGGCAGGTAGAGGGCGCCCTCCAGCACCTGGGCCACGGCGGCCACCATCTCGGCCTTGGACAGGGATTTGGGCATGAAGCCGGCGGCGCCCAGGGTGATGGCCTCGCGCATGGTGGCGGCATCCTCCTGGGCCGAAACCACCACGATGGGGGCGGCGGGCACGGCGTTGCGCAGGGCCACCAGGCCGTTCAGCCCGTCCATGCCCGGCATGTTGAGGTCGAGAAAGATCATCTCGATCTCGGGCAGGCGGCGGGCCAGATCCAGGGCCTGGCCGTGATCGGCCACCTCCATCAGGCGGCAATGGGGCAGGGCCTCGGCGGCCACGCTTTGCAGGGCCTCGCGGAACAGAGGATGGTCGTCGGCGATCAGCACCGCCGGCAGCGCAGTCTCGGACATGGGTCTCACCCGGATCGTTTCCCGTGCCGCGCTCGTGGCCGGCGCGGTTTTTTCCCACTATGCGGGAAGGGGGCCCCGGACCAAAGGGAAAAACAAGGCCTTTTGCCTGTGTCGGCATCTGGACTTGCCCCAAAGAGCGGGTTACAAGAAACATTCGTCTTCCTCACCGGCGGACCCTCCGCCAGCCGGCAACGGCGCGGAGCGCCGGGCTGCTTTCGTGTAAAAGGCCATGCAGACAGCAAACGACATCCGCACGACTTTCCTCGATTTCTTCGCCAAGAACGGTCACGAGGTCGTTTCGTCCAGCCCGCTGGTTCCACGCAACGATCCCACCCTGATGTTCACCAACGCCGGGATGGTGCAGTTCAAGAACGTCTTCACCGGCGTCGAGAAGCGGCCCTACAAGCGCGCCACCACATCGCAGAAATGCGTGCGCGCCGGCGGCAAGCACAACGATCTCGACAATGTGGGTTATACCGCCCGCCACCATACCTTCTTCGAGATGCTGGGCAATTTCTCGTTCGGCGACTATTTCAAGGAAAACGCCATCGATTTCGCCTGGCGGCTGATCACCAAGGAATATGGTCTGGCCGCCGACAAGCTGCTGGTGACCGTCTATCACACCGACGACGAGGCCTTCGACCTGTGGCGCAAGATCGCCGGTCTGCCCGAGCAGCGCATCATCCGCATTCCCACCTCGGATAATTTCTGGGCCATGGGCGATACCGGCCCCTGCGGCCCCTGCTCGGAAATTTTCTACGATCACGGCGCTCACATCCCCGGCGGCCCGCCCGGCAGCCCGGACGAGGACGGCGACCGCTTCATCGAGATCTGGAATCTGGTGTTCATGCAGTACGAGCAGGTGTCGCCGGACCAGCGCGTCGCCCTGCCGCGCCCCTCCATCGATACCGGCATGGGGCTGGAGCGCCTGGCCGCCGTGCTGCAAGGCAAGCACGATAATTACGATATCGACCTGATGCGCGCGCTGATCCTGGCCTCGGCCGATGCCACCAGCAGCGATCCCGACGGCGCGCACCGGGTGTCGCACCGCGTCATCGCCGACCATCTGCGCTCGTCCAGCTTCCTCATCGCCGACGGCGTGCTGCCCTCCAACGAGGGGCGCGGCTATGTGCTGCGCCGCATCATGCGCCGCGCCATGCGCCATGCCCAGCTGATCGGCGCCACCGAGCCCTTGATGCACAAGCTGGTGCCGGCCCTGGTCAAGCAGATGGGCGAGGCCTATCCCGAACTGGTGCGGGCGCAGCCCCTGATCAGCGAAACCCTGAAGCTGGAGGAAACCCGCTTCAAGTCCACCCTGGACAAGGGCCTGAAGCTGCTGGACGAGGAAGTGTCGGGCCTGGGCCAGGGCGGCGTGCTGAACGGCGAGGTGGCCTTCAAGCTTTACGATACCTACGGCTTCCCCCTGGATCTGACCCAGGACGCCCTGAAGGGCCGTGGTCTGGCGGTGGATGTGGCCGGGTTCGGCGCCGCCATGGAGCGCCAGCGCGCCGAGGCCCGCAAGGCCTGGGCCGGCTCGGGCGAGGCGGCCACCGAATCGGTGTGGTTCGGCCTGAAGGAAGAGGTGGGCGCCTCGGAATTCCTGGGTTACGACGCCGAGGAGGCCGAGGGCAAGATCGTCGCCCTGCTGGTGGACGGCGCGCCGGTGCCAAGCGCCAAGGCCGGCGACACCGTGGCCCTGGTGGCCAACCAGTCGCCGTTCTACGGCGAATCCGGCGGCCAGGCCGGGGATGCCGGGGTGATCCTGACCGCCGGCAAGGCCCGCATCACCGTGAGCGACACCCAGAAGAAGCTG
>JAJZGK010000155.1:329-7669 GCA_021798485.1 Pseudomonadota bacterium | reverse complement strand
GGGACTGCGGCATCCCTCTTGTCGTCATGCGCGGGCTTGACCCGCGCATCATAAGACGGCGTCTCCCCCACAGGGATGGCCGGGTCAAGCCTGGCCAAGACGGCTTAAGGGAGGGGCCGTGGCGCAGAGTCCTGTATCAGTTGCCACCGACGGAGCGGACCCACCGGGTATGAAACTGCTGGTAAGCCGCCTGACCTGGTTTCTTTCTAGCCGTTGGGCACGCCCGGCTGGCTGAACGGCAGCTGGATGACGAAGCAGGCCCCCTTGGGGGTGACGTCTTCCAGGAATAGCTTGCCGCCATGCTTGTGGGCGATGACGTCGAGGCAGATGGACAGCCCCTGTCCGGTGCCCTTGCCCACCGGTTTGGTGGTGAAGAAGGGATCGAAGATCTTGTCGCGGATGGCGGCGGGCACGCCGGGGCCGTTGTCGGCCACGCGGATTTCGATACCGTCTTCGATGGCCCGGGTGCTGATGGTGATGCGGCCCAGCGTGCCGCTCTTTTCGCTTTCGATGGCGTGGGCGGCATTGGTGATCAGGTTCAGCAGCACCTGATTGATTTCCGCCGGCAGGCAGGGGATATGCGGCAGGTCGGGGGCCAGGACGGTTTCGATCTCGGCCTGATGCTTCCATTCATTGCGTGAGACGGTGATGGTGCTGTCGATGGCGTGGTTGATGTCGGTGGACACCTTTCCCGCCCCGCCCGGATGGGAGAAATCCTTCATCGAGCGCACGATATGCGCCACATGGGCCACGCCGTCCAGGGATTGCGCCGCCGCCTGCGGCAGTTCCTCCAAAAGATAGCCAAGATCGTTGTCGGCGAACAGCCGTTCGACATCCGCCCGCAGGGCCGGCGGGGCGGCCTCGCCGTTCACCAGGGTGCGCAGCCGGTCCAGGGTCTCGGCGATGGAGGTGAGGGAGTCGCTGATGAAGCGCAGATTGTCGCCCACATACTGGATGGGGGTGTTGATCTCGTGGGCGATGCCCGCCGCCAGTTGCCCCACGCTGGCCAGCCGCGAGGCCTGCAAGGCTTCAAACTGGGCCTGCTTCAGGGTTTCGATGCTGCGGAACGATATCACCACGCCGCGGCGCTTGCCTTCTTCCTCCAGCGGCGCGGCGGCGTAGGCCATGCTGAGGCGCCGCCCGTCGGCGGTGACGAACACCGCGTCCTCGATGATGGCGGCCTCGCCGCCGTCGGCGGTGCGTTGCAGCGGTCCGTCGGCGAAACTGCGGGGGCTGCCGCTGTCTTCGATCCGCATGGATTCATCAAGGTCGGTGCCGGCCAGCGGCCGGTTTTCGTCTCCCAGCAGGCGCTGCGCCGAGCGGTTGGCGAACAGGATGTGGCCGTTGAGATCGGTCAGCAGCACGCCTTCCACCAGGGTGGAGGCGATGCCGATGAGGCGGCCGGTGCTTTTGCGCAAGGCCTCCTCGGTGCGGGCGCGCTGATCGATCTCGCGCGAGAGGGTGCTGGTGCGCTCCTCCACCAGTTTTTCCAGTTCGCGCTGGTGGTTGGCGATGCCTTCCTCGTAGCGCTTGCGCAACGAAACATCGTGGAACACCAGCACCGCGCCTTGCGGGCGGCCGTCCTCGATCAGCGGCGTCAGCACCGCCTCGGCGTAGAAGGCGCTGCCGTCGGCGCGCAGGAAGCGCCCTTCCAGGGCGCTCTGGCGGTTGGGCAGGGCGGGCAGGGCGGGCAGCGGGCAGGCGGTGGCGGCATCGGACATCAGTTCGTGATAGTTCATGCCCACCAGATCCTCGCGGGAAAAACCCAGCAGGGTGCCGGCCATGGGATTGGCGTAGGTGATGATCTCGTCGGCGTCGATGCCGAAAATGCCCTGGCCCGCCGAGGCCAGCAGCCGTTCGTAGGTTTTTTGCAGCCGCGACAGTTCCTCGCGGCTGCGGGTGATCTCGCTGACATCGGTGCGCACCGTCACCACGCCGCCGTTCCGGGTGCGGAATTCCCGGGTCATCGACCAGCGGTCGGCGGCCAGATGATGCAGCACCGGCTGGCCGTTGGCCCGGATGTGTTCGGCCAGACGGCGGGCCACGAAGGTTTCCAGTTCGGGGCCGGAATAATGGTAGCCGCCCTGCCGGGCCACGGCGCGCACGATATCGCTGAAGGTGCGGCCGGCCTGAATAACCCCGTCGGCGCAGGGAAACATCTGCCGATAGTGGCGGTTGCACAGTAAAAGCCGGTCTTCGGCATCGTAGAGGGCGAAGCCGTCGCTGATGCTTTCCAGGGCATCCATCAGGCGGCGCTCGGCGTTTTGCGCCCGTTCCTCGGCCTCGATCTGGCGGGTGATGTTGGCGGCCAGCCCCTGATAGCCTTGAAAGACGCCGCCGCCGTCGAACACCGGCACGCCGTTGAAGCGCACCACCTGCGCGCCGCGTCCGGGCACGCTCAGAACGCAGACGAAATCCCGGAAGGGCTGGCGCCGCTCCACCAGATGGAGATGCCCGGCCAGACCGGCATTGCGGGGATTGCCGGCATCGAGGTCAAGGCGCGACCGCCCGATGAGATCCTGGGGGGGGCATCCCAGTTTTTCGGCCACGCAGGGTGAAACATAGCGGTAAAGCCCCTCGGCATCGGTTTCCCACAGCCAATCCGAGGCCAGCGCGGTCAGGTCCACCCAGGTTTCCGCCGGTGTCTCGCAATCCTGGCAGGACGAGGGGGTGAACATTCCGGTGGAGAGAAGAAAGGGCGATTTGATCATGGGCCTCCCCTTCCGCGCGGGTTTTTATTTTTTATCTAGCTTTGTTTTTTATCTAGCAACGCGGATGCCAAACTATGGCACGGCTTTTATCCCGTTTTCTCCCCTTTTCTCATCATTTTACGCCGTGGCGGCGGGCGGCGTTTCAAAATGCGGCTCAAAATGCGAAAAACGGCAAGGGCGGGGCCGCCCTTGCCGTTTTTCGCGGTCACGCCACGATCATCAGCAGATCCTTGGGATCCACCTGCTGGCCGGGGGCAACGCAGATTTTGGTGACGGTTCCGGCTTTTTCGGCGCGGACGGCGGTTTCCATCTTCATGGCCTCGATGCAGAGCAGCATGTCGCCCTTTTCCACTTCCTGGCCCTCGCGCACGGCGATGGTCACCACCAGGCCGGGCATGGGGGCGGCCACATGGGCGGCATTGCCGTCCTCGGCCTTGGGCTGGGCCGGGCGCGAGGGGGCCACCGAACGATCGGCGATGCGGATGGTGCGCGGCTGGCCGTTCAGTTCGAAGAACAGTTTGCGTTCGCCGTTTTCGTCGGCCTCCGACATGGCCAGGAAGCGGAGGATCAGGTTCTTGCCCTTTTCCAGTTCGATGGTGATCTCCTGGCCGGGATCCATGCCGTGGAAGAACACCGGCGTGGGCAGGGCGGACACATCGCCGAACTTGCGGGTCATGGCGGCGAAATCACGGAACACCTTGGGATACATCAGATAGGAGGCGAACTCCTGGTCCGACAGCGGCCGTCCGGCCTGGCTTTCCGCCTCGGTGCGCTGCGAGGCCAGATTGGCATGGCCCATCACTGCGCCCGGCCGCTCGGTGAAGGGGGCCTCGCCCTTCAGCACCTTCCGGCTCAGGGCCTGCGGCCAGCCGCCGGGGGGCTGGCCCAGCTCGCCGCGAAACAGCTGCACCACCGAGTCCGGAAAGGCCACTTCGCGCTCGGGGTCGGCCACATCGGCGGCGGTCAGGCCGGTGGTGACCATCATCAGCGCCATGTCGCCCACCACCTTGCTGGTGGGGGTGACCTTGACGATATCGCCGAACAGGCGGTTCACATCGGCATAGGCGTGGGCCACCTGATCCCACTTGTCGTCGATGCCCAGGCTTTTGGCCTGCTGGCGCAGGTTGGTGTACTGGCCGCCCGGCATTTCATGCAGATAGACCTGGGCGGTGCCGGATTTCACATCGGCCTCGAAGGCGGCGTAATGCTTGCGGGCCTGTTCCCAATAAACGGAAATGCGGTCCAGGGCCGTCTGGTCCAGGCCGGGGTCGCGCGCGTGGCCCCTCAGGGCGGCGTTGATGGAGCCCAGCGGCGGCTGGCTGGTGGTGCCGCTGAAGGCATCCATGGCGGCGTCCACCGTATCCACCCCGGCCTCGACGGCGGCCAGAACCGAGGCCGCCGACAGACCCGAGGTGTCGTGGGTATGGAAGGCGATGGGAATGGAGATTTCCTGCTTCAGCGCCTTGAACAGGGCGGTGGCGGCGCGGGGGCGCACCAGTCCGGCCATGTCCTTCACCGCCAGCATATGCGCCCCGGCTTTTTCCAACTGCCTGGCCAGGTCGACATAGTATTTCAGGTCGTATTTGGCGCGGTCGGGGTCGCCGATATCGCCGGTATAGCACAGGGCGGCCTGGCAGACGCCGCCGGACTCGATCACCGTGTCCATGGCCAGGCGCATATTGTCCACCCAGTTCAGGCAGTCGAACACGCGGAACAGGTCGACCCCGGCCTTGGCGGCCTGTTGGATGAAATAGGTCACCACATTGTCGGGATAGTTGGCATAGCCGACGCCATTGGCCGAGCGCAGCAGCATCTGCGTCAGCAGATTGGGCATGGCCTCCCGCAGCTTGGCCAGCCGCTCCCACGGGTCCTCCACCAGGAAGCGCATGGCGACGTCGAAGGTGGCCCCACCCCAGCATTCCATGCTGAACAGGTTGGGCAGAAGCTTGGCATAGGCCGGGGCGATGGCCACCAGATCATGGCTGCGCATGCGGGTGGCCAGCAGCGACTGATGGGCGTCGCGCATGGTGGTATCGGTGATCAGCACCCGTTTTTGCGCCAGGACCCAGTCGGCCAGCCCCTTGGGGCCGCGCTCCGCCAGAATCTGCCTGCTGCCGGCGGCGGCGGCGTCGGGCAGAACGGGAAGCCTGGCCTGGTGGCTCATGTCGGGGCGCGGAGCCGAACCTTTGATCTCCGGGCTGCCGTTGACCTGCACCTCGCCGATGAAGTTCAGCAGGCGGGTGGCGCGGTCGCGGCGATTGCCATGGGCGAACAGTTCCGGGGTTTCGTCGATGAAGCGGGTGGTGTAGCCGCAGGCGACGAATTTCGGATGGGTGATCACCGCTTCCAGGAAGGTCAGATTGGTGGCGACGCCGCGAATGCGGAATTCCCGCAAGGCCCGATCCATGCGGGCGATGGCTTCAACCGGCGTGGGGGCCCAGGCCGTGACCTTTTCCAGCAGAGAATCGTAATGGCGGGTGATGAGCGCGCCCGAGAAGGCGGTGCCGCCATCCAGGCGGATGCCGAAACCGTTGGCACCGCGATAGGTCGAGATACGGCCATAATCGGGGATGAAGTTGTTGCTGGGGTCTTCGGTGGTGACGCGGCACTGAATGGCGTGGCCATTCAGGCGGATATCGCTTTGCACCGGAATGGGCGCGCCGGGCTTGCCGATTTCAGCCCCGCCGGCGATGAGAATCTGGGATTTGACGATGTCGATGCCGGTGACCACCTCGGTCACCGTATGCTCCACCTGCACGCGGGGATTGACCTCGATGAAATAGAACTGGCCGCTGTCGGTATCCAGCAGGAATTCCACGGTGCCGGCATTGACGTAGCCGACGGCGCGGCCCAGCTTCAAGGCGGCTTCGCACAGGGATTGGCGCTGTTCCTCGGCCAGATAGGGGGCGGGGGCGCGTTCCACCACCTTCTGATTGCGCCGCTGCACCGAGCAGTCGCGCTCGAACAGATGCACGATCATGCCATGGCTGTCGCCGATGATCTGCACTTCCACATGGCGGGCGTGGCGCACCAGCTTTTCCAGATACACCTCGTCATTGCCGAAGGCGGCCTTGGCTTCGCGGCGGGCGGTGGCGATCAGGTCGGGCAGGGCCTCGGGGCCTTCCACGATGCGCATGCCGCGGCCGCCGCCGCCCCAACTGGCCTTCAGCATCAGGGGATAGCCCACTTCGGCGGCCAGAGCCAGGCAATGTTCCATATCGGCGGGCAGGGGCGGTGTGGCGGGCATCACCGGCACCCCGGCGGCCACGGCGGCCTTGCGCGCCGCCACCTTGTTGCCCAGAAGCCGCATGACCTCGGGCGAGGGGCCGACGAAGGTCAGGCCCGCCTGGTGGCAGGCCTCGGCGAAATCGGGATTTTCCGACAGGAAGCCGTAGCCGGGATGCACGCCGTCGGCACCCGCCTCCTTGGCGATGCGGATCATCTCGTCGATGGAGAGATAGGCCTCGATGGGGCCCTTGCCTTCGCCGATCAGATAGCTTTCGTCGGCCTTGAAGCGGTGCAGGGCGAAACGGTCCTCGTTGGAGTACACCGCCACGGTGCCGATGCCCAGCTCGGTGGCGGCCCGGCAGATGCGGATGGCGATCTCGCCGCGATTGGCGACCAGAAGCTTGGTGATGGGAGAAAGCGAAGCGGACATGCAGCATCCTTGTTTCAACGAATTGCCCAACTAAATATAATTGGGCAATTAAAATTACCAAAGCGGATAATTCCGAAACCGGATTGACCGGGGTCTGACGCCTGGGCTAAGGAGCCTGTCTCCGTCATCGGATGAGTCGGAAAGCGCGGTATTTTTGTGCAATATCAGGAGAAAAGCGCGCAGCGATGCGGTGCATCGGAAGCGGTTTTCGACGCAATAGTGTGCAAAAAGACCCGTCTTTACGGTCATTCGCATTACGGAGACAGGCTCCTAAGGCCGACATGTGGATTAAGATGGGGATCATGAGCACGCAGATCAAACCGGCCAAACTGGCCGACACCATTGCCGAACGCCTTGAAACCCTGATTCTGGAGGGGGCGCTGCGCCCCGGCGAGCGGCTGCTGCCCGAGCGCGAACTGGCGCTGCGCTTCGATGTGTCCCGCCCCTCGCTGCGCGAAGCCCTGGAAAAGCTGGAAAACAAGGGCCTGCTTTATGCCGGCAAGGGCGGCGCCAGCCATGTGGCGCCGCTGCTGGGCGAGGCCTTTACCGGCACCTTGTCGCGGCTGATGCGCGATCAGCCCGACGGCACCCTTGATTACCTGGAGTTCCGCGCCATCATCGAGGGCTCGGCCGCCTATCTGGCGGCGCTGCGCGGCACCGATATCGACCGCGCCCTCATCGCCGAGGCCTTCGAGCGCATGAAGGCGGCCCATGCCGAGGATGATCCCAGCAACGAGGCGGCGGCCGACGCCGATTTCCACCTGGCCCTTTACGAGGCCTCGCACAATCTGGTGATGCTGCACATCATGCGGGCGCTGTCGGCGCTGTTGCGCCGCGATGTCTTTTACAACCGCGCCAAGCTTTACCAGCGCAAGGGTGTGCGCGAGCTGCTGCTGGAGCAGCACGAGGCGGTCTACAAAGCGGTGATGGCCGGCGATCCCGATGCCGCCAGCCGGGTGGCGGCCCAGCAT
>JAJZGK010000155.1:0-319 GCA_021798485.1 Pseudomonadota bacterium | reverse complement strand
TATCTCCTTCACCCGCGAGGCCCTGCACGAGATCGCCCAGCTCGACGCCCGCCTGGAACGGCAACTGCGCGATCTGGTGCGCCCCTGAAACAAGGGGGCATCTCAAACCAACCGGCCAATGAATTGCCCGGTAGTATCGTCCCTCGCCGGGCGGCGGCATCCGCCGCCTTGGCCGCTCGCTCAAGGCTCGCTGGAGACCGGCCAACGAGTCAAACCAACCGGCCAATGAATTGCCCGGTAGTATCGTCCCTCGCCGGGCGGCGGCATCCGCCGCCTTGGCCGCTCGCTCAAGGCTCGCTGGAGACCGGCCAACGAGTCA
>JAJZGK010000154.1 GCA_021798485.1 Pseudomonadota bacterium | reverse complement strand
CCGATCTGGGGGTGGAGATGTTCGATCCCCTGAAGAACCGGGTGATCGGCCCCGCCGAGGTGTTCGAGAAATTCGCCGTCGCCCCCGACAAGGTGGTGGATGTGCAGGCCCTGGCCGGCGACAGCACCGACAATGTGCCGGGCGTGCCGGGCATCGGCATCAAGACGGCGGCCCAGCTCATTACCGAATACGGCGATCTGGAAAGCCTGCTGGCGGCGGCGGCCGGCATCAAGCAGCCCAAGCGGCGTGAAAGCCTGCTGGCCCACGCCGATCTGGCGCGCATTTCCCGCCGTCTGGTGGAGCTGCGCCGCGATGTGCCGGTGCCGGAGCCGCTGGAAAGCTTCGGCCTGCGCGCCCCCGACCGCGACACCCTGCTGGCCTTCGTGGCGGCGCAGGGCTTCCGCAGCATCAAAAGCCGCATCGAGCAGCATCTGGCCAACGGCGCGGCTCCCGCCGCCGCCGCCCCGGCTGCCGCCGGGGTGCCGGAACCGGCACAGGCTCCGGCGGCGGCAGAGGTGGAAAAGGACTATGAACTGGTTCTCTCCGCCGCGGCCCTGAGCCGCTGGGTGGCGCGGGCCCGCGAGGCCGGCGTGGTGGCGGTGGATACCGAAACCACCGGCCTCGATCCCCTGCGCTGCGCCCTGGTGGGCATCTCCCTGGCCACGGCGCCGGGGCGGGCCTGCTATATTCCGCTGCTGCACGATGCCGGTCCGGCCCAGGGCGATCTGTTGGGCGGCGGCCCCGCCGCCGGTCCGGATCTGCTGCCCAAGGCCGAGGCCGTGCGCCTGCTGCGGCCGCTGCTGGAGGATCCGGCGGTGCTGAAGGTGGGGCACAACATCAAGTTCGATCTGCAGGTGCTGGCCGGCGCCGGCCTCGACGTGGCCCCCATCGACGACACCATGCTGCTGTCCTACGTGCTGTCCTGCGGCCTGCACGGCCAGGGCATGGACGAACTGGCCGAACGCGCCCTGGGCTATCGCACCATCCCCTTTTCCGAGGTCTGCGGCAGCGGCCGCAACCAGATCACCTTCGACCGGGTGCCCCTCGACAAGGCGCTGGACTATGCCGCCGAGGATGCCGACATCACCCTGCGCCTCTATCAGGCCTTCAAGCCCCGGCTGGCGCCGGAGCGGCTGACCACGGTCTACGAAACCCTGGAACGGCCTCTGGTGCCGGTGCTGGCGGCCATGGAGCGGCGCGGCATCCTGGTGGACAAGGCCGAACTGCAGGCCATCAGCGCCGAATTCGCCGGCCGCCTGACCGAGCTGGAGCGCGAGATCTGCGCCCTGGCCGGACGGGAGTTCAATGTGGGCTCGCCCAAGCAGCTGGGGGAAATCCTGTTCGAAACCCTGGGCCTGCCCGGCGGCAGGAAGGGCAAGACCGGGGCCTACGCCACCGGGGCCGAGGTGTTGGAACAGCTGGCCGAGCGGCATCCGCTGCCGCAGAAGGTGCTGGACTGGCGCCAGCTGGCCAAACTGAAAAGCACCTATGCCGATGCCCTGGTGGAGCAGATCAATCCGGCCACCGGGCGGGTGCATACCAGCTTCTCCATGGCCGCCACCAGCACCGGGCGGCTGGCCTCGTCGGATCCCAATCTGCAGAACATTCCCATCCGCACGGCGGAGGGGCGGCGCATCCGCCGCGCCTTCATCGCGCCGCCGGGGCATAGCCTGCTGTCGGCCGATTATTCGCAGATCGAACTGCGGCTGGTGGCGCATGTGGCCGGGATCGAGGGGCTGAAACAGGCCTTCCACCACGGCGACGATATTCACGCCATCACCGCCTCGCAGGTGTTCGGAGTGCCGGTGGCGGGCATGGACCCCATGGTGCGCCGCCAGGCCAAGGCCATCAATTTCGGCATCATCTACGGCATCAGCCCCTTCGGCCTGGCCCGCCAGCTGGGCATTCCCAACGGCGAGGCCAAAGCCTATATCGAGGCCTATTTCGCCCGCTATCCGGAAATCCGCGCCTATATGGAGGCGGCCAAACAGCAGATGCGCGATCTGGGCTATGTGACCACCCTGTTCGGGCGCAAATGCTTCATCCAGGGCGCCGACCAGAAAAATCCGGCCATGCGCGCCTTCGCCGAACGGGCCGCCATCAACGCTCCCATCCAGGGCGGCGCCGCCGATATCATCAAGCGGGCGATGATCCGCCTGCAGCCGGCCCTCGACGCGGCGGGGCTGACCGCAAAAATGCTGCTGCAGGTGCACGACGAACTGGTGTTCGAGGTGCCCGACGCCGAACTGGAGGCCACCCGCGCCCTGGTCAAGCGCGAGATGGAGGCGGCGGCGGTGTTAAGCGTGCCGCTGCTGGTGGAAACCGGCGCCGCCCGCACCTGGGCCGAAGCGCATTAGGAGCGGGGGCATGTCCATCGCCCGTGCCCGTCGGTTGCGCCAGGAGATGACCGAGGCTGAACGGAGGCTATGGTCGGTGCTGCGCGGTCGTCAGCTTGGGGGCTGGAAATTTCGCCGCCAGCATCCGCTGGGTCCGTATGTTTTGGATTTTGCCTGTTTCGAGCGGCATGTGGCGGTCGAGGCGGATGGCGGGCAGCACGCCGGATCGGAGCATGACCAGCGGCGGACCTTGTGGCTGGAAGGGCAGGGCTGGCGTCTGCTCCGTTTCTGGAACAATGAGATCCTGCAAAATACGGATGGGGTTTTGCAGGAGATCCTGCGGTGTCTGGAAGGCCCCTCATCCCAACCCTTCTCCCCTGGGGAGAAGGGCTTTTAGCTCCCTCTCCCGCTTGCGGGAGAGGGGTGGGGTGAGGGCGGTTAAAACACCTCTTCGAACGGCAGGCCGTGCTGGCGGCAGCAGGCTTCCAGGGCGTTGCGCAGCAGCACGGCAATGGTCATGGGGCCAACGCCGCCGGGCACCGGGGTGATGGCGCCGGCCACGGCGGCGCAGCTTTTGAAATCGGCATCGCCCACCAGGCGGGTTTTGCCCGGTTCGGCGCCGGGCACCCGGTTGATGCCCACATCGATCACCGTGGCGCCGGGCTTGATCCAGTCGCCCTTCACCAGTTCGGGCTGGCCGACGGCGGCCACCACGATATCGGCCTGGCGGCATTCGCCCGGCAGGTCGCGGGTTTTGGAATGGGCCAGCACCACGGTGCAGGATTCCCGCAGCAGCAGCTGCGCCATGGGCTTGCCGACGATATTGGAGCGCCCGATGACGATGGCCTTGCGGCCGGCCAGGGCGCCCAGTTCCCGCTTCAGCAGGATCAGGCAGCCCAGCGGCGTGCAGGGCACCAGGGCATTGCCGCCGGTGGCCAGGCGCCCGGCGTTCATGGGGTGGAAGCCGTCCACGTCCTTGGCGGGGTCGATGGCGTCCAGCACCTTCTGGCTGTCGATATGTTTGGGCAGCGGCAGCTGCACCAGGATGCCGTTCACCGCCGGATCGGCGTTCAGGGCCGAAACCAGGGTCAGCAGCGCCGCTTCCGGGGTATCGGCGGGCAGGCGGTGCTCGAAGGAGCGCATGCCGGCCTGTTTGGTCTGTTCGTTCTTGTTGCGCACATAAACCTGGCTGGCCGGATCCTCGCCCACCAGCACCACCGCCAGGCCGGGGGTGATGCCGTGCCGCTCCTTCAGGGCGGCGACGCGGGCGGCCACGGCTTCGCGCAGGGCGGCGGCGGTGGCCTTGCCGTCGATGATCTTGGCGGTCTGTTCGGTCATGATGTCCTCACGCTTTCGGCGATCAGGCGGGCCAGGTCGTCCGGCGCGCCGTCGATCAACAGGGTTTTACGCCGGTCGGTGGCTCCGGCAATGATCTCCATGCGGCTTTTGGCGATTTTCCAGCGTTTGGAGAGCAGGGCGATCAGGGCGGCGTTGGCCTTGCCGTCCTCGGGCACGGCGGTTACCGTCACCTTCAGCACCCTGCCGCCGTCGGCCTCGTCGGCCAGGCCGACGATGCGGTCGGCCGAGGCTTTGGGCGTCAGCCGCACCGCCAGGCGGGTGCCGTTGCGGTCGGGGCTCAAGGGGCCGGGCCCGGTCATGGGAGCGCCTGCCGCCTAGCCCAGCGCGCGGACCAGCATGGGCAGATACATCTGGATCAGCCACAGCGCGAAGAACAGCAGGATGGGCGACAGATCGAAGGCGCCCATCTGCGGCAGGATGCGGCGCAAGGGGCGCAAGGCCGGTTCGGTGACGCGGCTGAGGAAGTCCATCACCACATAGACGGCGCGGTTGTGGGTATTCAGAATATTGAAGGAGATCAGCCAACTCATGACGATCGCGGCCAGAACCAGCAGCTTGAACAGCTCGATGGCTGCATTGATCACGATTACGAGCGGCATCAGCAGCTCAGACATGGCGAAAATCCTCGGAGCGGGAACGAAAAAGGGTGAACGCGGCTACCCTATCCGCCAGCCGGAAGGTTGACAATGCCGTTTGGGCGCGGCACTCCATATAACCTTGCATTTTTCACACGGACGCGCGCATCCATGGCCAGTTCCCTTTTCCGCCGTCTGTTGCTGCCGGGCCTGCTGTTTCTGGCGGCGGCGGGCGCCGCCCGCGCCGAGGGGCCGCATCTTCTGGGCCGTTTCGGTGACTGGGCCGCCTATGCCGCCGGCCAGGGACAAAACCGGCTGTGCTACGCCGTTTCGCAGCCCCGGCGCACCTTCAACAGCCCGCGCGGCCGCGGCGAGGCCTATTTCACCGTTACCGACCGTCCGGCCCTGCACAGCTTCGATGTGATCAGCCTGGCCCCCGGCTATCCCTTTCAGACCGGTTCGGTGCCGGAACTGGATGTGGACGGCGATCTTTATGATCTTTACGTGCAGGATGGCACCGCCTGGAGCCGCAACGACAAGGCCATCGTGCAGTCGATGCTGAGCGGCGAAAGCGCGATCATGCACGGCCGGCCCCCCGGCGGCGGCGATGCCGCCGATACTTATCCCCTGGACGGCTTCGCCCGCGCCCACGCCGCCCTGGATGCCGCCTGCGGTCAATGAGGGGATAAGGATCCCGCCTGTGCCCGTGCAGCGGGGTCGCGTCCGGCCAGAACGGGCACGCCGCCCCCTGCAAAACCCGGCCTGGGCGGCCGCGAAGGCCGGATTCCCGCTTGCAATGGCGCCCGGCGCGGGGTAAACACTGCGCTTTCCTGGCGTCGGCACCCCTGGAGGCCGCGCCTTTTGGTCTTGGAGAGTTTCCATGAGCGAAGTTACCACCATCGACGTCGTCGCGCGTGAGCGGGCCGGAAAGGGGGAAGCCCGTGCCACCCGTCGTCAGGGCCTGGTCCCCGGCGTCATTTACGGCAACAAGCAGTCCCCCGTGCTGTTTGCCATCGATCCCCGCATCATCACCGCCGAGCTGAACAAGGCCGGTTTCTACGATCGCGTCTTCAGCGTGACCGTGAACGGCAAGAGCGAGACCGTGGTGTGCCGCGATCTGCAGCGTCATCCGGTGTCCGGTGCCGCCCTGCATATCGATTTCCTGCGGGTTGCCGGCGCCTAATCGGGCATCCGAAGACGATGTGGCTGCTGGTCGGGCTGGGAAACCCCGGCGGGTCTTACGCCCGCAACCGCCACAATATCGGCTTTATGGCGGCGGACGAAATCGTCCGCCGCCATTGCTTTTCCCCCTGGCGCGCCAAATTTCACGGCCAGCTGGCCGAAGGCGCGGTCAAGGGCGAGAAATGCCTGATTCTGAAGCCGGACACCTATATGAACCTGTCGGGCCAGGCGGTGGCGGCGGCGGCGCGCTTTCATAAGATCGGCAACGATCATGTGCTGGTGCTGCACGACGAGCTGGATCTGCCGCCCGGCAAGGTGCGGGTGAAAACCGGCGGCGGCGCCGGCGGCCATAACGGCCTGAAAAGCATCGACGCCCATCTCGGCAACGATTACCGGCGGGTGCGTTTGGGCATCGGCCATCCCGGCGATAAAACCCTGGTCACCCCCTGGGTGCTGGGCGATTTCGCCAAGGCCGATCAGGACTGGCTGCTGCCGCTGCTGGACGGCGTGGCCGAACATCTCTCCCTCCTGCTGGAGGGCAACGACACCGGCTTCATGACCCGGCTGGCGCAGGCCGTGCCCGCCGCCAAACCGAAAAAGCCCGAATCCTGAACGCGGAGGCGCCTAAAAATGGGTTTCAATTGCGGCATCGTCGGCCTGCCCAATGTGGGTAAATCGACCCTGTTCAACGCCCTGACCTCGACGGCGGCGGCGCAGGCGGCCAATTATCCCTTCTGCACCATCGAGCCCAATGTGGGCCGGGTGGCGGTGCCCGACGGGCGCATGGAAAAGCTGGCCACGGTGGCCAAATCGGCCAAGCTGATTCCCACCCAGCTGGAATTCGTCGATATCGCCGGGCTGGTGCGCGGCGCCTCGCGCGGCGAGGGTCTGGGCAACCAGTTCCTGGCCAATATCCGCGAGGTGGACGCCATCGTCCACGTGCTGCGCTGCTTCGAGGACGGCGACATCACCCATGTGGAGGGCTCGGTCGATCCGGTGCGCGATGCCGAAACCATCGAGACCGAACTGATGCTGGCCGATCTCGACAGCCTGGAACGGCGGGTGACGCAGACCCAGAAGAAGGCCAAGGGCGGCGACAAGGAGGCCAAGGCCCAGCTGGAGGTGATGGAGCCGGTGCTGGCGGCCCTGCAGTCGGGCAAGCCGGCCCGCGCGGTGCCCTTCGAGGCCGAGCAGCGGCAAATCCTGCGCACCCTGGGCCTGCTCACCAGCAAGCCGGTGCTCTACGCCTGCAATGTGGAAGAGGCCGCGGCCGCCACCGGCAACGCCTTCTCCGACAAGGTGGCGGCCATGGCCCAGGCGCAGGGGGCGGCGCATGTGGTGATCTCGGCGGCCATCGAGGCCGAGGTCTCGCAGCTGACCGACGAGGCCGAGCGCCAGGAATTCCTGGAAACCCTGGGTTTGAGCGAAACCGGCCTGGCCCGGGTGATCCGCGCCGGCTACGAGCTGCTGCACCTGATCACCTTCTTTACCGTCGGCCCGAAGGAAACCCACGCCTGGACCCTGCCCAAGGGCCTGAAGGCGCCGCAGGCGGCGGGGGTGATCCATACCGACTTTGAACGCGGTTTCATCCGCGCCGAAACCATCTCCTACGATGATTATATCGCCTGCGGCGGCGAGGCCGGCGCCAAGGAGGCCGGCAAGATGCGGCTGGAGGGCAAGGAGTACGTGGTGGCCGACGGCGACGTGTTTCACTTCCTGTTTAATGTTTAGATCGGCCTGCCTTAATTTAAGGCAGCTAAAGCGGCCGCCGGAGCGATCCTGGCGGCCGTTTTCACGTTTTGGCGGGTTTCCGCGTGATTCAACGGCGAGGGGCGGGGGTGAGGTGGCGGAATTGCTTAAAAGGTAAGCATATTTCATCAAAAAGCGCTGGTTTTGTGTTTAAAATGCCACAGCATGACGGTGTTGCCACAGCGGGGCCGGAATCGCCTTTCCAGCCATTTTTCCTGGGAGTAAAAGAGAAAAGTTAATCCTTCCGGTGCCGTGGCGTGTGATCGTCCGGCGTCATCAATGAAGAGGAATTCCGATGAAGAAGGTTCTTTTCGCCGGCGTTGCCGCCGTTGCTTTTGGCACCGCTGCCGTCGCCCAGGCCGCCGACCCCATCACCATGGCCATTGGCGGTGACGCCACCGAATGGTTCGGCTATGCCAACAATAGCCAGAACACCAATCTCGGCTACTCCACCATCAGCGGCTATAACACTCCGA
>JAJZGK010000153.1 GCA_021798485.1 Pseudomonadota bacterium | reverse complement strand
GAGCGCCTGGCCGCCAACCTGGCCCGGCTGGGCCTGACCGCCCGGGTGGAAACCCTGGATGCCGCCGCCTGGACCCCGCCGGCGCCGCTGGACGCCGTGCTGCTCGATGCCCCCTGCTCGGCCACCGGCACCCTGCGCCGTCATCCCGACGCCCTGTGGCTGAAGCGCCCCGAGGATATCGTCAAGCTGACCCGGACGCAGGACCGCCTGCTGGCCGCCGCCGCCGCCCTGCTGAAGCCAGGCGGGCTGCTGATTTATTGCACCTGCTCGCTGCAGCCCGAGGAAGGCGCCGCCCGCATCGAGGCCCTGCTGGATGGCGGCGCCCCCCTGGCGCGCCGCCCCATCGCCGCCGCCGAGGTGGGCGGACTGGCCGACCTGATCACCCCGGCCGGCGATCTGCGCTGCCTGCCCTATCATCTGGGGGAAAAGGGTGGTATGGACGGCTTCTACGCCGCCCGCCTGCAACGCCTGTGACCGGACCCTTCGCCATGCCCGCCGCCGCCTCCCGCCGTTTCGTCCTGCTGGACCGCGACGGCACCATCAATGTGGAAAAGCATTATCTCTCCGATCCCGGACAGATGGAGCTTTATCCCGGCGTCGGCCCGGCCCTGCGCCGCCTGCAGGATCTGGGCTTCGGCCTGGCGGTGATCACCAACCAGTCGGGCATCGGCCGCGGGTATTTCACCCTGGATACCCTGGAACGCATCCACCAGCGCATGCGGGCGCTGCTGGCCGCCTACGGCGTGGTCATCGACGGCATCTATCTTTGCCCGCATGCCCCCGAGGAGGCCTGCGATTGCCGCAAGCCCCTGCCCGGCATGGTGGAGGCGGCGGTGGCCGAGCTGGGCTTCGACCCGACCCAGGCCTTCCTGGTGGGCGACAAGACCGTGGATATGGAGCTGGCCCGCGCCGTGGGCGCCACCGGCATCCTGGTGCGCACCGGCCATGGCCGCGCCCACGAGGGCCAATGCGCCGCCGCCCTGGTGGTGGACGATCTGCCCGCCGCCGCCGCCCTTATCGAACGCTTGCTCAAGGAAGCCTGATCATGAAACTCTCCGCCCTGGTGGTGATCCATAACGAAGAGGAGCGGCTGGCCGCCTGCCTGGACAAGCTGGCCTTCGCCGACGAGATCGTGGTGGTGCTGGATAAATGCACCGACGGCTCCAAGGCCATCGCCCAGCGCTACACCAGCCATCTGGTGGAAGGCAGCTGGGAGCTGGAAGGGCCGCGCCGCAATACCGGCATCGAGGCCTGTTCCGGCGACTGGATCGTGGAAGTGGACGCCGACGAGCATGTGACCCCCGCCCTGGCGGCGGAACTGCGCCAGGTGATCGAACAGTCGGCCTTCGCCTATCACGATATCCCGGTGGACAACTGGATCGGCGCCCGCCTGGTGCGGCGGGGCTGGGGCGCCAGCTTCGGCAAGCCGGCCTATCCCGGCCTGTTCCGTAAGGAAGCCAAGCGCTGGGGCATGGAGCGGGTGCATCCCCGCCTGACCCTGGCGGGCAAAAAGGGGCCGGCGCTGCAAAACCGCATCCAGCATTATGTGGACCGCGACATCAGCGACATGATCACCCGCTTCGACCGCTATTCCACCGCCCGCGCCAAGGATCTGCTGGAGTCCGGCGATATCGGCTCGGGGCCGCACAATGTGCGGCGCATCATCAGCCGGTTCTGGCGCTGCTATGTCAGCCGCGGCGGCTGGCGGGAAGGGGGGCTGGGCTTTCTGATCGCCCTGTTCGCGGCGCTTTATCCGCTGGTATCGCACCTTAAAGCCAAATACGACGCCGACAGCCTGCGCTCAAACCGATAGATCCAGGCGCCGCCCCGAGGCCAGGACCGGAGGCAGGCCGGGCATCTGGGTGTCCGCGGTCGGCACCGGGCTGCCGGCGAGGGCCGTGGCGGCGGCATAGGCGCCGGTGGCGCGCAACGCCACCGACAGCATGCTGGCGGCGCCGCTTTCCTGCGCCGACAGCATCTGCCCATAGGCGGCGGGCGACAGCGTGAAGGAGGCGGCGCCCCCTTGCGCATCGCCACCGCCGGCACTCTCGCCCTGGGCCGCCGGAACCGGGGTTTGATCGCCGCTCTCAGCCGGAACCGGCAGGACCGGCGCCGCGCCGGACGCGCCGCCCCGCACCGCCGCAGACGGCCCCACCCTGCCCTGAGCGGCGGCCGCCACAGCGGCCGCGCGGACATCGACCGCAGCGGTTGAGGAAGACCCCAGTTTCGAAACCACCCGAACGCCCCCGATAGGCAGGTTAAGAACTTATTAAGATATCGCAGAGCCGGGCCGCCGGCAAGAGACCCCTGCACAACGAAAAGCCCCCTTCCGCGACCGGAAGGGGGCTTTGGCAAAAAGGGGCGGACGGGTGGATCAGCCGCGCGCCATCTTGGCCAGACGCATGCGCAGGGCGTTGAGCTTGATGAAGCCCTCGGCGTCGCGCTGGTTGTAGACCGAATCCGCCTCGAAGGTGACGTAATCCAGGCGGTAGAGCGACTTCGGCGACTTGCGGCCCACCACGGTGACATTGCCCTTGTAGAGCTTGAGGCGCACCGTGCCCTCCACGTTTTCGCTGACCTTGTCGATCATGGTCTGGATGGCCTGGCGTTCCGGGCTCCACCAGAAGCCGTTATAGATCAGCTCGGCGTAGCGCGGCATCAGCTCGTCCTTCAGGTGAGCCTCGCCGCGATCCAGGGTCAGGCTTTCGATGGCGCGGTGCGCCACGATCAGCACCGAGCCGCCGGGGGTTTCGTAAACACCGCGGCTCTTCATGCCGACGAAGCGGTTTTCCACCAGATCCAGGCGGCCGATGCCGTTGGCCCCGCCCAGCTGGTTCAGCTTCGTCAGCAGGGCGGCCGGCGACAGACGCTGGCCGTCGATGGCCACCGCGTTGCCCTTCTCGAATTCGATTTCCACATAGGTGGGAGTTTCCGGAGCCTTTTCCGGGCTGACCGAACGGGTGAACATATCCTCGTTGGGCTCGATCCACGGGTCTTCCAGGGCCTTGCCTTCATAGGAGATGTGCAGAAGGTTGGCGTCGGTGGAATAGGGGGCTTCGCCGCGCTTGTCCTTGGCGATGGGAATCTGGTGCTTTTCGGCGAAATCCAGCAGAGCGGTGCGGCTGTTCAGATCCCACACGCGCCAGGGCGCGATCACCTTGATTTCCGGCTTCAGGGCGTAATAGCCCAGTTCGAAGCGCACCTGATCGTTGCCCTTGCCGGTGGCGCCGTGCGCCACGGCATCGGCGCCGACCTGATTGGCGATCTCGATCTGGCGCTTGGCGATCAGCGGGCGGGCGATGGAGGTGCCCAGCAGATAGACGCCTTCATAAAGGGCGTTGGCGCGGAACATCGGGAACACGAAGTCGCGCACGAATTCCTCGCGCAGATCGTCGATGAAGATGTTCCCGGGCTTGATGCCCATCAGTTCGGCCTTTTTGCGGGCCGGTTCCAGTTCCTCGCCCTGGCCGAGATCGGCGGTGAAGGTCACCACCTCGCACTGATACTGGTCTTGCAGCCAGCGGAGAATGATCGAGGTGTCCAGGCCGCCGGAATAGGCCAGGACGACTTTCTTGATATCGCTCATGGAAAAACGCGCCTTCGGATGGGGAACGAAACTGCCGCCGAGTATAGGAGAACGGCGGACGGAGGCAAGACCTACGGCAGGGCGGCGAGATCGGCGCCCTCCTCGGCGGGGGGCAGGGTCAGGTGCAGGGAGGTGCCGCCGCCGGCCGGCGCGGTGATCCAGATGCGGCCATGGTGGTTTTCCACGATGCGCTTGGCCAGGGCCAGGCCCAGCCCGGTGCCGGGATAGCGGCTTTGACCATGCAGGCGGCGGAACATGTCGAACACCGCATGGCGCTGGGCCTCGGGAATGCCGATGCCGTTATCCTGCACGGTGATCTGCCAGTGCGCCCCGTCGCGGCGGGCGCGCAGCCGCACCTCCGCCGCCTGTCCCGGCGGCTGGAATTTCAGGGCGTTGCTCAGCAGGGCCAGCATCAGCTGGCGCAGCTGGCGGGCATCGCCCTGCACCTGGGGCAGCGGGGTTTCCCGCACAATCGCGGCCTTGCCGTCGCGCATGGCGGCGCCGAGATCGGTCAGCACGGCCTGCACCACCTGCTCCATATCGACGGCGTGGAAGCTTTGGGCATGGGCCGCCGCCTGGGAATAGGTGCTGAGGCCGTTGATCTGATCGCGCATGCGCTGGGCGCCCTCGATCAGATAGTTCAGGCACTCCACCCCCTCCTCGTCCAGCTGCGGCAGGTAGCGCCGCTCCAGAAGCTGGGCGTAGGCGCAGATGCTGCGGGTGGGCTCCTGCAGATCATGCGAGGCCAGCTGGGCGAAGCGGGCCAGCTCGGCATTGGAGCGGGCCAGTTCGTCCAGCATGTGATGCATGGTTTCCTCTTCCAGCTTCTGCCGGGTGATGTCGCGGGCCAGCATGATCAGGCATTCCTGCTGATCCAGCAGGATCTGCTCGATGGACATCACCACCGTCAGGCGGTTGCCGTCGCGGCGGCGCAGGCTGGTGCGCAGCTCCGACAGGCGGTGCGAGCGGTTGAGGGATTTCAGGATGGCGGCATTGTCCTGCGGATCCGACCACACCTGCAGCTCGGCCAGAGACTGGCCCACCGCCTCGTCGCGGCTCAGGCCGAGCTGGCGGGCGAAACCGTCGTTGACATCGATCAGGCGGCCGTCGTCCTTGCGCACGATGGCGATGAGATCGGGGCTGTTGCGGAACACCGTCTGGAATTTAAGATCGGTCTGCTGCTTGACCACCAGGGCCCGGCGCAGATCTTCGAGATCGCGGGCGATATCGCCGATCTCATCGATGCGCCCGGTATCCTCCGTCAGGATTTCGAGCTGCCCGCGCGACAGGGCCGCCAGGGAGCGGCGCAACCGCCCCAGCGGCACGATAATGGAGCGCAACACCATCAGAAAGGCGCCGCCGCCCAGCAGCAGCGCCAGGGCCAGCATGCGCTGCAGATCGTACTTCTGCTGGCCGAGAGCGCTCTGGCTGGAGCCCTGCACCTGTTCGGCGCGGCCGCGGGCATAGGCCTGCATGGTGTCGATGGCGTTCAGCACCGCCTGCAGCTGGGCGGCGCCGTGCACGCGGTAAAGATCGCGGGCCGCCGCCAGATCGCCACGGATCATCGGCGCGGCGATGCTGTCGGCCAGGATGCGCCAGTTGCCGCTGGCGATTTCCAGGCTTTGCACATCCTGCTGCGGGCCGAGGTAATGATCGAAGGCCACGTTGAGGGCGGCATCCGCATCCTTCTCCAGCCGGGCCACCTCGCTGCCCAGGCCGGAATGCTCCATCTCGCCGGGATAGGCCAGCAGAAACAGCAGCCGCTGGTTCATCAGCAGAATGTCGCGGCGGGCATCGCCCAGGCTGGCCGTTACGGTGAAGGGGTGCTCGTAAACGGTGCGGGTCTGCTCCACCGCCCGGCTGGCCGAGAGGAATCCCCAGAAGCCTACCGCCGCCACCAGAAACAGCAGCAGCAGATAACCGAAGGCGATCCGATGACCAACTCTGAGAAAAGCCCGCACGCGCAAGGTTCCGGCAAGGGATTCTATTTACGACGGCGGCCACGATACACCGCCCGGCCCGGTTTCGTCTCGCGAAACCGGCCGGGCTGAAATAAATTTAATTTTCCATTTTGACGTTGTGCCCATCCTCGATGCCGGCGGCCAGGCGCTCTTTCTGGCGCGAGCAGCGGATGCGTTCCGACTCGCTCTTCAACTGGCCGCAGGCCGCCAGAATATCGCTGCCGCGCGGCTGGCGGATGGGGGCGGAATAGCCCTGTTCGAACAGGAAATCCGAGAATTTGCGGATCTGCCCCATGTCGGAGCAATCGAACTCGGCGCCCGGCCATTTGTTGAAGGGAATAAGGTTGAACTTGGCGGGAATGCCCTCCACCAGCTTCACCAGGGCGCGGGCATCGGCCAGGCTGTCGTTCACGCCCTTCAGCATGACATATTCGAAGGTGATGCGCCGGGCATTGTTGGTGGGATAGTCGCGGCAGGCCCGCATCAGCTCGGCCAGGGGATATTTCTTGTTGATGGGCATGATGCGGTCGCGCACCTCGTCGCTGACCGCATGCAGGCTGACCGCCAGGTTGACCCCCAGCTCCTCGCCGCAGCGCCGCATCATCGGCACCACGCCCGAGGTGGACAGGGTGATGCGGCGCTTGGACACGGAAATCCCCTCGCCGTCCATGATGATCTTCAGGGCCTGGGCCACATTGTCGTAATTGAACAGCGGCTCGCCCATGCCCATCAGCACGATGTTGGAGATCAGCCGGCCGCCATCCATGGGGCTGGGCCATTCCTCGTAGGAATCGCGCGCCACCATGAACTGGCCGACGATTTCCTCCGGCGTCAGATTGCGCACCAGCATCTGGGTGCCGGTATGGCAGAAGCGGCAGGTCAGGGTGCAGCCCACCTGCGAGGAGACGCAGACGGCGCCACGGTCCTCCTCGGGGATATAGACCGTTTCCGCCTCGTTGCCGTCGGCGAACCGCAGCAGCCACTTGCGGGTGCGGTCGGTGGAGGTTTGCATGCGCGACACCTCGGGGCGGCGCACCACGAAATGCTCGGCCAGTTTTTCGCGCAAGGGCTTGGCCAGGGTGGTCATGGCCGCGAAGTCGGTTTCGCCCTGGTGATAGATCCAGTGCCACAGCTGCTTGGCGCGGAACGGCTTTTCGCCGATGTCCGCCATTTCGGCCGCCAGCTGCTCACGCGAGAGGCCGACCAGGGATTTTTTCGAGATGTCGCTCATGGCGGTTACATAGGGGGCCAGCCCCCCCGCTTGCAAGAGGATTTAGCCCGGCGCCGTCATCATGGAAACCGGCAGGGCGCTGTCGCTGAACAACGGATAGGCGGCGCGGGCATTGAACAGCTGATAATGCCACCATTCATTGCGGTAGAAATCCCAGCCGGCGGCGGTCATCAGCCCCATCAGCAGCAGGCGGTTGCGCTGGGCCCCGGCGGGCAGATCGGTGCAGCCGTGGTGCGACAGCGGCGTGAAGGCATCGAAGCCGGTGCCCATGTCCAGGGCCTGGCCGCTGGCGGCCTCCACCAGGGTCAGATCCACCGCCACCCCGCGCGAATGGGGCGAGCCCCGGCGCGGATCGGCCAGGAATTCGGGATCGGGGGTATGGTTCCACAGCCGCCACTGGGCTTCCGAGGGACGGAAGGCGTCGAAAATCCGCAGGCGCAGGCCCAAGGGCCGGGCCAGATGAATGGCCTGGCGCAGGCAGGCGGCGGCATCGGCATGCAACCAGCAGTCGGGCCGGGCATAGACCGGGGCGCCGGTGAAATTATCGGCGGTGGCGTAGGCGATGGCGAGTTCGACGTCGTAATCGGGGGCGGTAATGGGAACCAGGGCCATGTCGGACCTTTGCGAAAACGGAAACTTGGCGGCAGTATAGCCGCGCCGTTGCCCCAGTTTGAGGAAAAACCACGTGCCGTCCGCCGATCCCGCCGTTCTGGCCTTCGATTGCAGCACCGCCGCCTGTTCCGCCGCCGTTCTGGCGGCGGGCGCCATCCGCGCCGCGCGCTTCCAGGCCCTGGCGCGCGGCCAGGCCGAGGTTTTGATGCCGATGATCGCCGAGGTCATGGCCGAGGCCGGCCTGGGCTGGCCGCAGCTGGGCCTGATCGGCGTGGTGGTGGGGCCCGGCACCTTCACCGGCCTGCGCATCGCCCTGGCGGCGGCGCGCGGCATGGCCTT
>JAJZGK010000010.1 GCA_021798485.1 Pseudomonadota bacterium | reverse complement strand
GTCATCGGCGGCGGCCTGGCCTTGAGCCGCCTGCCCAAGGCCGGCTGGCATCCCCTGACCGCTCCGGCGGCCTATACGCAGGACTGCGGCAGCTGCCACATGGCCTATCACCCCAGCCTGCTTTCCGCCGCATCGTGGCGGCAGGTGATGGCCCATCTCGACACCCACTACGGCGAGGACGCCAGCCTGCCGGCACCCCGCCGCGACGCCATCGCCCAATGGCTGACCGCCAACGCCGCCGAACAGTGGGATACCCTGGCCGCCCATCGCCTGGGCCGGGCGCCGCTGGCCGCCGATGGTCTTCTCACCTCGAATTCCTGGTGGAAACGCAAGCATCGCCACCTGGAGCCGGCGGTTTTTCAGCGTACCGCCATAAAAACGGCGGAAAATTGCGCGGCTTGCCATCGTGATGCCACATCCGGCCTGTTCAATCCGCAAGCCATCGTTATTCCCAACCCATGAACAGGGGAACCATGTCCATCCGCACCCTGCTGACCGGCGCCCTCTGCCTGGCCTGCGCCGCCGCCCTGGCCCCCGCCGCCCGGGCCGACCAGAACAGCGCCGGCCGCGCCGCCGTTCTGGCCGCCTATGCCGCCCAGGCCCGCAAGGCCGATCCCAACTTCACCGGCTTTTCCGCCGCCCGCGGCGAACTGCTCTACAGCAGCCGCCACCCGCAGGCCCGCCGCGCCGATATCCAGGCCTGCGCCGCCTGTCACGGCGCCGACCCCACCAAGCCGGGCCAGAACGCCCGGACCGGCCGCCCCATCGACCCGGTGGCGGTTTCGGCCAATCCCAAACGCTTCACCGCGCTGGACACTACCGAGAAGTGGTTCGGCCGCAACTGCAAGGAAATCATCGGCCGCGATTGCACCGCGCTGGAAAAAGGCGATTACATCACGTATCTCCAATCGCGGTAATCTCTTCGATTGTCTGGCAAATTTTAAGGATCATGGATATGCGACTGACCCGCTTCGCCCTGGCCGTGATGGCCGCCGCCCTGTTCAGCGCGCCGGTTCTGGCCGAACAGCTGAACACGGTTCCCGCCATCACCAATCCCGTGGTGAAAAAGGAATGCGGCGCCTGCCACATGGCCTACCAGCCCAAATTCCTGGGCGCCTCCACCTGGGATAAGATCCTGGGCGATCTCGGCCATCATTTCGGCGAGGATGCCAGTCTGCCGGCCGACACCGTGGCCACCATCAAGGCCTATTACGACGCCAATGCCGGCGACAGCCTGCCCGGCCTGCTGCGCATCACCCAGCAATCCTGGTGGCTGCGCCGTCATGGCGGCGTGGGCCACACCCGTTTCGCCGCCGCCAAGTCGAAGGCCAACTGCCTGGCCTGCCACAAGAATGCCGACAAGGGCGACTATCCGCTGGATTGATCCCGCTGATCCGGCCGGTCTGCCGGAGGGCCCCGGCAGACCGGACTCCGGGGGGCGCTGCGCCCCCGGTGAAAAAATTTCATACCCGCACTACACCCGGCGGCGCGGCGGTGATATTGTAGCCGTGCGGCTCCGCATCCGCCGCTGGATGGACTCCCAACCTTGCCCCCCTCGCCCTCGCTGATCGCCTGCCGGGAATGCGATAGCCTGCATCGCCGCGTGCCCCTGGCCGCGGGTGAAACGGCGCACTGCCTGCGCTGCGGCGCCGAACTTTACCGCCGCCCCCGCCTGCATCCCGAACAGATGCTGGCCATCAGCCTGACCGCCTTCATCACCCTGATCATCGCCAATTGCCAGCCCATCATCGAGATGAGCATCAACGGCATTCCCAGCAGCACCACCCTGCTGGGCAGCATTCTGGTGCTGCTGCATGAGGGGCGGCTGACCCTGGCCACGCTGGTGCTGGGCACCGGCATGCTGTTTCCCCTGCTGGACGTGACGCTGATGCTGGCCCTGCTGCTGACACCGCACCTGCCCCGCCTGCAGGCGCCGCTGTTCCGGCTGGTTTCGGCCTTGCGGCCCTGGGGCATGACCGAGGTGTTCGTGCTGGGGGGGCTGGTCTCGCTGGTGAAGCTTTCCCATTCCGCCCGGGTGGTGGCCGGCGCCGCCCTGTGGGCCTTCGCGGTCTCGGCCCTGCTGCTGCTGGTGATGGCGCATTTCGATCTGCGCCGCCTGATGGACGAAGCCGAATGAGCGCCGCCCACCCCACCGCCCGCGATCTGGGGCTGACCGGCTGCCGCCGCTGCGGCCTGGTGGTGCGGGGCACCGATGCCGGCCTGTGCCCGCGCTGCCAAAGCCGGCTTTCCAGCCGCCAGCCCAACAGCCTGACCCGCTGCTGGGCCCTGCTGGCCGCCGCCGCCATTCTTTACGTGCCGGCCAATCTGCTGCCCATCATGGTGACCACCACCCTGTTCGGCACCCAGCGCGACACCATCTTGAGCGGCATCCTTTATTTCTGGGAAACCGGCTCGCGCGGGCTGGCGGTGCTGATCTTCACCGTCAGCATCCTCATTCCGCTGCTGAAGCTGATCAGCCTGGCTTATCTCACCTACAGCGCCGCCCACCCTCGGGGCCAGTCCATCCACCAGCGCGCCCGCCTTTACCGCCTGGTGGAGGTGATCGGCCGCTGGTCCATGCTCGACATGTTCGTGGTGGCCCTGATGGCCGGGCTGGTGCGCTTTCAGAATATGGGCCTGATCGAGGCCGGACCGGGCGCGGCACCTTTCGGCGCCGTGGTGGTTCTGACCATGCTGGCCGCGTTGACCCTGGATCCCCGTCTGATGTGGGATAGCGCCGAGGACAAGGAATGACCGATCCGCAAATACCGGACTCCCTCCCCCGCCCGATGGTGGAGCGCCGCCGCCGCCGGCTGTCGCTGGTGTGGCTGCTGCCGCTGCTGGCCCTGCTGGCCGGCGGCGGACTGGTGCTGCAAACCGTTCTGGAGCGCGGCCCCACCATCACCGTCAGCTTTCTCACCGCCCAGGGCATCGAGCCCGGCAAGACCAAGGTGCGCTTCAAGGACGTGGAAGTGGGCCAGGTGCGCGCCGTGCGCATCGCCAAGGACCGCTCGAAGGTGCTGGTGACCATCGATCTGGCCGCCGAGGCCCGCGAGTTCGCCTCGGCCGACAGCCGCTTCTGGGTGGTGCGCCCCCGTCTGGCCGGCGCCGCCGTCTCGGGCCTGGAAACCGTGCTCTCGGGCGCCTATATCGGCGTCGACGGCGGGCGCGCGGGTACCGGCAAAACCCGTTTCGTCGGGCTGGAAACCCCGCCGGTGGTGGGCTCCGACGTGCCCGGCCACCGCTACCGGCTGCTGGCCGACGATATCGGTTCGCTGGATGTGGGCTCGCCGGTCTATTTCCACCGCATCAATGTGGGCCGGGTGGAACGCTACGCCCTGCAGCCCGACGGCCATCACATCCTGCTGGGGGTGTTCATCAACGCCCCCTATGATCGGTTCGTCACCAACGGCAGCCGTTTCTGGCATGCCAGCGGCGTCGATCTGCAGCTGGGCGCCGACGGCCTCAAGCTGGAAACCCAATCCCTGGCCACCATCCTGGCCGGCGGCGTCGCCTTTGAAACGCCGGGCGATGTCGATCACACCCCGGTGGCGGAAAACGGCCACCAGTTCAGTCTGGCCGCCAATCACGGCGAGGCCATGCGGGCGCCCTCGGGCACGCCGGTCACCGTGGCGCTGCATTTCCACCAGTCGGTCCGCGGTCTGACCGTGGGGGCGCCGGTGGATTTCCGCGGTGTCGATATCGGCCAGGTCACCTTCATCGCCATTCAGTACGATGCCGTCCGCAAGGATTATTACGCCCTGGTCAATACCGAGCTTTATCCCGACCGCCTGGCCGGCGGCCGCAACGGCCAGACGCCGCTGGCCGACGCCCGTACCCGCCCCGCCATGGTGGCCGATCTGGTGCGGCGCGGCCTGCGCGCCCAGCTGCGCACCGGCAGCCTGCTTACCGGCCAGCTTTACGTGGCGCTGGACTTCTTCCCCGACGCCCCGCCCGGCCATTTCGATCCCAAGGCCAATCCGCCGCAGCTGCCCACCATCCCCGGCGATCTCGAAGCCATGCAAGGCCAGATCCAGGCCCTGCTGCAGAAGCTGAACGAGCTGCCGCTGGACCAGCTGGCCAGCGACATGCACCATACCCTGACCTCGCTCGACGGCGCCCTGCGGCATCTGGAAAGCCTGGAACAGCAAACCAACCGCCAGGTGCTGCCCGAAGTGCGGGACAGCCTGAAGGAGATGCGCACCGCCGTGGACAGCCTGCAACAGACCCTGGCCCCCGACGCGCCCCTGCAGCAGGACAGCCGCGCCGCCCTGCAAAACATGTCGGCGGTGGCCCGTTCGCTGAAAACCCTGACCGACACCCTGCAGCGCCAGCCGGAATCGCTGGTGCGCGGCAAAAGGGACGATACCCCATGATCCGACGTCATACGCTGCTGCCGGCCCTGCTGGCCCTGGCCGCCCTGGCCGGCTGCGCCGGCTCGCCGCCGGTGCATTATCTGGCCCTGCCGCGCCAGGCGGCGCCCGCCCCCTCGGGCGCGGCGCGGCTGCTGGTGGAGGTGCTGCCCATCGCCCTGCCCGAACGGCTGAACCGCCCCGAACTGGTCAGCCGCGCCGCCGATGGCGCCGTGGTGGTGCACCAGGAGGCGCAATGGGTGGCCCCGCTGCCCGACGAGGTGCGCCAGATCCTGGACGACGCCCTGTGGCGGCAAACCCGCGCCGCCGACACCTATCAGGCGCCGCTGCCCGCCACCGCCAGCCCGCTGCCGCAATACCGCCTGGCCCTGCGCCTGGAACGCTTCGAAAGCGGCCCCGGCGGCGCCGATATCGCCGCCGCCTGGACGCTGCGTCCCCTGCCCCGGGGCGAGGCCGCCGTTTGCCGCGCCGCCGTGCATCTTGCCGCCGCCGATGCCGATCCCGACGCCCAGGCCGCCCTGCTGGGCGAAGGGGCGCGGCGCATCGCCGCCGATGTGGCCGAAAGCCTGTCCCGCCTGCATCAGGGTAACGCCGCCGCATCATGCCCATGATCCGTCTGATGATCCGGTCCCTGCTGCTGGCGGCCTGCCTGCTGCTGGCCCGCCCCGTTCTGGCCGATCCGCAAAGCGATCTGGTGTGGGACGCCGCCGCGCAGCAATCGCTGGAGCAGGCCCGCGCCGAGTTCCGCCAGGCCAATCAGGTGGACCTGCCCGCCGGCGGCCCCGCCCTGGAACAGGCGCTGGAACGCCAGCACCTTCTGGCCCAGACCGTAACCCTGCTGGAGCAGGAGCGCGACCAGCTGCACCGCCTGGACGATGCCCGCAAGCGGGTGGGCGAACAGGTGGCCCGCACCCGCGCCTGGAACGGGTTCGACACGCCGCCGCCCTATTCCATCCTGATGGTGGACCGCATCCGCCAGGCCCTGGCCACCGCCCAGTCGCAGGCCGACGCCGCCACCTCGCGCGCCGCGCTGTTGAACCAGGCCATCGACGAGAGCGCCAAGGATCTGTCCGACGCCGATGTGGCGATGCGCCAGGCCGAGGAGAAAAGCGCCACCCCCGCCGCCGGCAAGGCCCCCGACGACTGGACCAGGGAACGCCTGCGCCTGCGCGCCCGCGCCGCCGCCGCCACCATGAATTCGGCCCGCTCGGCCCTGATGCTGGCGCAGGCCGAGGCGGCCGAGCAGCAATCCCTGGCCGAGCTTTACCAGAAACAGCTGGCGGTGGTGCTGAAGCACAGCACCTTCAGCCAGCAGGATCTCGACGGCGTGCTGGCCGATCTCGACAAGCAGCGCGACCAGCTGGAGGAGCGGCTGCGCCAGTCGCAACTGGCGGTGTCCTCGGCCCGCAACGCCCTGGCCGAAGCCCAGCGCCAGCAGGCGGCCTTCAAGAACAGCAATGGCAGTGGCAATGGCAACAGCCCCGCCGCCGCCGCCGCCGCCCGTCAGGCCCTGCTGAGCCAAACGGTGGAGCTGCGCCGCCTGCAGGCCGACAATGCCGATCTCAGGCGCGAAACCATCCAGCATATTCTGGAGGCGCTGGACTGGAAACGCGCCAGCTGGCAGCTGCGCTGGACCCTGGTCAACTCGCACGATGCCGACAAGCGCGAAGATGCGCTGCAACGCATCAATCAGCTGATTTCCCGCCTGCAAAGCTGGAACCGCTACATCCAGGACGAATATCTGCGCTCGCGCCGCATGGGCGATGAGACCGCCCCCACCCCCGGCGACCTCAACCGCGCCCAGAAGCTGCTGACCAAGGATATGCGCGATGCCTATGTGGAACGCAGCGAAACCCTGAGCGATACCGAACAGGCGGTGGGCGACCTGCTGCGCACCCTGACCCTGTGGCGCGAGGACTACCAGGCCCAGACCCGCGCCGGCGAGGTGGGCGACTGGCTGCGCGCCGCCGCCGCCGCCGTCCGCCATACCCTGGTGGATCTGTGGAATTTCGAACTGCTGACCGCCGAGGACACCCTGGAGGTGGATGGCCGCAAGATCGTGGCGGTGCGCAGCGTCACCGTGGGCAAAAGCATCGGCGTGGTGGTGCTGGTCATCCTGGGCGCCCTGGTCAGCCGCCGCGTCATCCGCGCCGTTCGCGGGCTGGCGGTCAAACGCCTGGGCGCCTCGGCCAGCCATGCCGCCACCGTGGGCCGCTGGGCCCAGCTGCTGGCCACCACCCTCATGGTGCTGGTGGCCCTTTACGCCACCAACATCCCGCTTACGGTGTTCACCTTCCTGGGCGGCGCCCTGGCCATCGGCGTCGGCTTCGGCACCCAGAATCTGCTGAAGAACATGATCAGCGGCATCATGCTGCTGGTGGAACGGCCCCTGCGGGTGGGCGATATCGTCGAGGTGGGCAACGTGGTGGGCACCGTTACCCACATCAATATCCGCTCCTCCACCGTGCGCACCAACGACGGCATCGAGGTGCTGGTGCCGAACTCCACCTTCATCGAGAACAACGTCACCAACTGGACCTATTCCACCGCCCAGGTGCGCCGCACCGTCAGCGTCGGCGTCGATTACGACGCCGATCCCCAGCGGGTGGCCGAACTCCTGAAGGCGGTGGCCACCTGCCACGCCATGGTGTCGCAAAACCCCGAACCGCAGGTGCTGCTGTCGGATTTCGGCAGCGACGCCCTGCAGTTCACCCTGCGCTACTGGATCGATTATGCCGACAATGCCGACGCCTCGGCCATCGCCAGCGATCTGCGCTTCCGGATTGTGGCGGTGCTGAGCCAGGCCGGAATCGGCATTCCCTATCCCCAGCGGGTGGTGCATCTGAAACAAGGCTGAGCGTTGACGTGACGTGTTGGCCGGTTTCCAGCGAGCCTTGAGCGAGCGGCCAAGGCGGCGGATGCCGCCGCCCGGCGAGGGACGATACAACCGGGCAATTCATTGGCCGGTTGGTACGAAACAAGGCTGAGCGCAGCCGTTGCCGCTTTCGCAACGGTCTGTTGCGTGAAACGGGCGATTCCCAACTCTCGACAAAACGCCAAATCATTCATATTTGGCGAAATATCGAGATTATAAAAACTGGGAGGTTTCATGCGCCGTCTTCACCCCGACACCCTGGCTTTCACCCTGCTGTTGGGGGCGCTGGGGGCCTTGCCGCCGCTGTCCATCGACATGGCCCTGCCGGCCCTGGGCCACATCGCCGCCAGCCTGCACCGTTCCATCGGCGACGTGACCCTGACCTTGAGCCTGTTCATGGCCGGGTTTTCCTCGGCACAGCTGCTGTTCGGCCCCCTGTCCGACCGCTACGGCCGCCGCCCGGTGCTGCTGGCCGGCTGCGCCCTCTTCGCCCTGGCCAGCCTGGCCTGCGCCGTGGCCCCCAGCCTGGAAAGCCTGCTGGCGGCCCGTTTCGCCGAAGGCTGCGGCGCCGGGGCCGGCATGGTGATGGTGTTCGCCATGGTGCGCGATCTGTTCGACGGCCACGGCGCCCGCACCAAGCTCTCTTACGTCAATCTGGTGCTGGGGGTGGCCCCGATGATCGCCCCCACCCTGGGCTCCTGGATCCTGGCCCTGCTGCCCTGGCCGGCCATTTACGCCACCCTGGCCGTTGGCGGCCTGATCCTGACCCTGGCGGTCTGGCTGGGGCTGGCGGAATCCCTGCCCGCCCCCGATACCGGCGCCCTCGATCTCGGCCGCGTGGCCGGGAATTACCGCCGGGTGCTGGGGCACCGCCTGGCCTTCGGCTACATCCTGATCAACGGTCTGGCCTTCGGCTGCATGTTCGCCTACGTCTCCGGATCGTCCTTTCTGATGATTCAGCTGCTGGGCCTGTCGGCGGGACACTACGCCCTCACCTTCGCCTGCACCGCCCTCGGCATCATGGCCGGCGCCTTTATCAGCGGCCGGCTCAGCCAGCATCACATCGCCGCCACCGTGCCGCTGGGCTTGGGCCTGGGCGGCGCCGCCCTGGGCAGCGGGCTGCTGGCGGCGCTGACCCTGGCCGGCGCCCCCAGCCTGGGCCTGTTCCTGCCGCTTCTGGTGCTGACCACCCTGTGTTACGGGCTGATCGCCCCCAACGCCGCCCACGGCGCCCTGCACCCCCTGCCCGAGATCGCCGGGGTGGCCGGAGCCTCGCTGGGCTTCACCCAGATGGCCGGCGGCGCCCTGGCCTCGGCCCTGGTGGCGGAACTGAACGACGGCCGCACCATCCTGTCGATGACCGCCACCATGACGCTGTTCGCCGTGGCCGCCGTGCTGGCCTATGTGCTGATGGTGCTGCCGGCGGAACGCCGCCACGAGGAAGCGGCGGCGGCGGAAGAGCGCGAGATGGCGCTGGCCGGCCTGGAGGAAGGATAACGGGCGGCTTTTGAACAGCCTCGCAGTGCGAGGCCTTCGCCGACCGGCAAGCCCGCGCGGCGCCTCGCGCGGCTCCGGCACGGAGCTCAGCGAGCATTGAGCGAGCGGCCAAGGCGGCGGATGCCGCCGCCCGGCGAGGGACAATACAACCGGTCAATTCATTGGCCGGTTGGTATAAGGCTCAGATATCGTAGTTCATGATCAGGGGGGCTTTGCGCTCCCCCATCATTTCCTTGAGGGTGGTGTTATCGAGGATCTCGGCGGTGGCGTCGCGCACCTTCTGCATAACGCGGCGGATCTGACAGGCGGCTTCGTCGGCGCAGTCGGTGCAGGGACGGTAGGAAGAGACACTGACACAGGGAATCGGCGCCAGCGGACCATCGAGAATGCGGATGATCTGTCCGGCGGTGATGCGGGCGGCCGGACGGGCCAGGGTATAGCCGCCGCCCTTGCCCTTTTTGCTGTAGAGCAGCCCCTGGTTTTTCAGCTCCAGCAGAATGGCATCGAGAAATTTCTTGGGAATAGTCTGGGTCGCGGCGATATCCGCGCCCTGCACGCCGCCCTGCCCCTCCCGCTCGGCCAGGTGCAGCATGGCCTTCAGGCCATATTTTGCTTTTGCAGACAGCATAAGTCGTCACCCGAAATGATGAGGGAGAGTGCCCAGACTGTTACAGGATGTCAACCAACCCCTCCCAGAACGTATTCCTGTTGGCGGTTTTTCGCCGGAAGAGTATGACAGGCGGAACAACCCGAAAGGAGCCCCCTCATGGTCCCGTCACGCCTTCCCCGTCTGGCCGCCCTTACCCTGACCACGGCCCTGCTGGCCTCTGGTCCGGTTCTGGCCGGCAGTCTGCCGGGCGGCATGCCCCTGCCCAACTTCAGCCTCAGCCCCGATCACTGGGGCGGGGTCTATGATCAGATCGGCCTGGGCGGGCGGTTCGGCCATGTGGAGGAACGCGACGTCAACGGCACCACCGCCATCAACGGCTTTACCGGCAGCTATGGCTTCGGCTACGGCAAGCAGTTCAATCACGTGGTTCTGGGCGTCGAGGCCGATGTCATGGCCAACAGCGGCGACAGCAGCAGCACGCCGCCCGGCCAGACCGCCTCCAACAAGGTCAGCAATCCCTGGCTGGGGGCCTTGCGCATGCGCCTGGGCTACGATGTGGGCCGCCACTTCCTGCCTTATATCGCCGGCGGCCTGGCCGTGGGGCAGATCAAGGTGCAAAGCACCGGCCCCGACAGCAACGGCGCCGAAACCAACTACGATAAGCTGGCCTCGGGCCTGATCGTCGGCGCCGGGGTGGAGGTCCCCTTCGGAGCCGGCAGCCGCTGGGGCATGAAGGCCGAATATGATTTCGTCCGCTTGAGCCCGGCCGACGGCTACAACAACCAGGGCACCCTGGTGGCCACCCATTTCGAGGAAAATATCGGCCGCATCCTGCTGGTGCACCGCTTCTGATCAGCGGGCCGCCGCACCGCTTCTGATCAGCGGGCCGCTGCCCGCGCCGCCGCGATGGCCGCCGCCACCGGGCAATCGGGGCGGTGCGCCCCCGGCAGGCGGCCGATGCTCATCAGGAACTCGCCCACCACCTCGCCGCCCATGAATTTGAAGGTGCGGCGGAACAGCGCCACCCAGCCCTCCCTCTCCATCTCGCCTTGGCGGTCCATCCAGGCGGCGAACGAGCCGTGCTCGTCACAAAGCCGCAGCAGGCGGCGGGCGTTTTCGATCACCGCCAGGATTTTCAGGCGGTTGCGGATGATGCCGGCATCGGCCAGCAGCCGGGCCACATCCTCGGGGCCGAAGGCGGCCACCCGCGCGGGATCGAAGCCGCAAAAGGCGGTCCGCAGGGCCTGGCGCTTTTTCAGCACGATCAGCCACGACAGACCGGCCTGGAACACCTCCAGCGACAGGCGCTCGAACAGCGCCGCGTCGCCGGAGAGGGGAAAGCCGTATTCCCGGTCGTGATAGGGGCCGTGCCAGGGATGGCCCGGCGCCACATCACAATACCAGCTCATCAGGCCTGTTCCAGTTCCACCAGGGTGCCGTTGAAATCCTTGGGATGCAGGAACAGCACCGGCTTGTCGTGGGCGCCGATCCTGGGCTCGCCGTCGCCCAGCACGCGGGCGCCGCTGGCCTTCAGCTGATCGCGGGCCGCCAGGATATCGGCCACCTCGTAGCAGACATGATGAATGCCGCCCGAGGGGTTCTTATCCAGAAAGCCCTGGATCGGGGATTTTTCGCCCAGGGGATGCAGCAGCTCCACCTTGGTGTTGTCCAGCTGCACGAACACCACGGTCACCCCGTGCGCCGGCTGCGGCACCGGGGCCGACACCTTGGCGCCCAGCACGTCGCGGTAGGTGCGCACGGCGGCGTCGAGGTCGGGCACGGCGATGGCCACATGGTTCAGTTTGCCGATCATGGAAAATACTCCCGTTGCTCTGGTTTTCACTGTTTCCGGCCGGATGCGCTCACACCCGCACCAGATGCACCTCGGTCAGCGGCTTTTTGCCGTGACTGCTCTTCAAATGGCGGCGCACCGCCAGGCGGGCGGCCTCCTTAACCACATCGTCGCTGCCACGCGCCAGCTGCGGCATCGCGTTGACGGCATCGCGCACCGCCTCCACCACCGCTTCGTGCGCATCGGCTTCCAGGGTGGCGTCCAGCAGGCCCTGCGCGCTGACCTGGGGGTCGCCCAGAAGCCGGCCCACCCGGTCCAGCACCACCGTCACCACCGCGCTGCCGTTGTGCAGCATGCGGTGGCGGTTGCGCATGATCTCGGAGTCCATGGGCACCAGGCGGATGCCGTCCACGGCCAGCCGCCCGGTGGCGACATGATCGACGATTTCCGCCGGACCAGGGGCCAGGCGCACCATGTCGCCGTTTTCCACCAGCAACCGTTCCGGCACGCCGCAGGCCTCGGCCAGCCCCAGATGTTCCATCTGATGGCGGGTTTCGCCATGCACCGGCACCGAAATGCCCGGACGCAGCAGCTCGTACAGGCGGCGCATCTCCTCGCGGCCGGGATGCCCCGAGACATGGATGAAATGATCCTTCTCGGTCACCACCTCCACCCCCTGACGGCTCAGACGGTTCTGCAAACGGAAGATCTCCTTCTCGTTGCCGGGAATGATGCGCGACGAGAAGATCACCACATCGCCCTTGCCCAGGGTGACGTGGGGATGGGAATCGCCGGCGATGCGGGCCAGGGCGGCGCGCGGCTCGCCCTGGCTGCCGGTGCAGATGTAGAGCACTTTATCGTTGGGCAGATACCCGGCATCATGCTCGGTGAGGAACGGCGGCACATCCTTCAGATAACCGGTCTGGCGGGCCGCCGCCTCGATGCGCCACAGCGAGCGCCCCACCAGGGCCACGTCGCGGCCGTTGCGGGCCGCCGCCAGGGCGATGCTTTCCACCCGCGCCACGTTGGTGGCGAAGCAGGCCACGGCGATCTTGCCGCGATAGCGGCCCAGAAGCTCGGTCAGGCTGTCGCGCACCGCCGCTTCCGATCCGGCGCTGCCCGGCGTGAACACATTGGTGGAATCCCCCACCACCGCCAGCACGCCTTCATCACCCAGGCGTTTCATCTTCTCGAAATCGGCGGTGGCGCCGATCAGCGGCGCCGGATCGAACTTCCAGTCGCCGGTATGCACCACCGTGCCCGCCTTGGTGCGGATGGCCAGGCTGTTGGGCTCGGGGATCGAATGGGTCTGGGTGATCAACTCCACCTCGAAGGGACCGATCTTCACGCTGCCGCCCAGGGGAATTTCGGTCAGATCCACCTGCCCGCTGAGATTGCCCTCGTGCAGCTTGTTGCGCAGCAGGGCGGCGGTGAAGGGCGAGGCATAGACGGGGCAGCGCAGCTGCGGCCACAGCCACTGCACCGCCCCCAGATGATCCTCGTGGCCGTGGGTCAGCACGATGCCCAGCAGATCCTTGCGGCGTTCGGCGATGAAGGCCGGATCGGCCATGATCACCTCGACGCCGGGCGTGCTGTCGTCGCCGAAGCTGACGCCGCAATCCACCATCAGCCATTTACCCCGGAACCCGTAAAGGTTCAGGTTCATCCCGATTTCACCCGATCCCCCAAGGGGCAGGAACACTAATTCTTCGTTTGTGGTCATTTCACTTCGTTCAGATGGTGGATTTCCAGCAGACCACGCAGGGTCAGATCCGGATCGAGATGCTGGATGACGTCGGAGGCATCCATGAACAGGGGCGCCAGGCCGCCGGTGGCGATCACCGTCATCGGCCGGCCGAATTCTTTCTTGATGCGGGATACCAGACCCTCGATCAAACCGCAATAGCCCCAGAAAATGCCCGAGCGCATGGCCGGAACCGTGGCCTTGCCGATCACCGTGCGCGGCCGCCCGATGGCCACCCGCGGCAGCTTGGCCGCCGCCATGTGCAGCGCCTCCAGCGACAGATTGATGCCGGGCGCGATGGCGCCGCCGCAGTAATTTCCAGCCTCATCCACCACGTCGAAGGTGGTGGCGGTGCCGAAATCGATCACCAGCAGCGCCCCCTGGTACGAGCGGTGCGCCGCCACGGCGTTGACCAGACGGTCGGCGCCCACTTCCTCGGGTCGGTCCAGCTTGATGCCGATGCCGAGATTAACCCCGTCATCGCCCACCACCAGGGCTTCGCAGCCGAAATATTTGCGGCACACCGTCTTCAGGGCGAACACCACCGCCGGCACCACCGAGGCGATGATACAGGACGTCACCACCTCGCGGGTCAGGCCTTCCATGGCCATCAGCTGCGTCAGCCAGACGCCGAACTCATCGGCGGTGCGGTTGGTATCGGTGGAGGACCGCCATTCCCCCAGAACCTTATCGCCGTCGAACAGGGCGAACACGATATTGGTGTTCCCGGAATCGATTGCCAGCAGCATTCCTTCACGTCCTCGTCTTTTCCGCTATCCTCGCGGCGCGCTGGGCTCCTTGACCGGCCCCGCTTGCACCGGGCTGGCATCCTACGCCATTCCCCGCCCGTCGTAACCGCTTATTAAACGCGCAAGTTCAGTTCGGAAAAAACACATCACCCGCCAGGATCGGCGTGATCCCCGCCGCCTCTTCCAGCAGCAGGGCGCCGCCTTCGTCCAAACCGGCGAAACGGCCCGGCCGCTCGGCGCCGTCGGCCAGGCGCACCGTTACCGGGCCGCCCACCCCGGTGGCCCGCTCCAGCCAGGCCTGGCGGATGGGGGCGAAGCCCTGCTCCAGCCACAGGCCATGCCAGTGGGCCAGGGCCTCGCACAGCCCGGCCAGCACCTCGGCGGCGGTGGCGCCGCTGCCCAGGGCGCGCAGGCAGGTGGCGGGATAAAGGGCCGGGCTGGGAGCCGCGGTCACATTCACCCCCACGCCCAGGATGATATGAGGCCGCGCCGCCTCCAGCAGCATGCCGGAGATCTTGCGGCCCTGGCACAGCAGATCGTTGGGCCATTTACAGCGGAACGCCGCCGCCGGCAGCAGCGCCGACAGCGCCTCCTGCAGGGCCACGGCGGCGACGAAGGCCAGCTGCGGCCCCTCGTCGGCCCGCGCCCGCCCTTCCAGCAGGAACGAGCAGAACAGATTGCCCGGCGTCGAAACCCAGCTCCGCCCGCGCCGTCCGCGCCCCGCCGTCTGGCTGGCCGCCGTCACCACCAGATTGGGTGGGGCGCCTTGCGCGGCCTGGCGGGCGATTTCATCATTGGTGCTGTCCAGGCTGTCGAAGGCCTGCAGGCGAAAGGGCGGCGGCACGGCTTGCATTTTCCCCATCCTTACAAAAAAAGAGCGCCCCGGACGGATCCGGGGCACTCTTCATCAACAAAAACCGCAACACCGGGAACCGTCCCGCCGTCAGCCCCGGAACAGGGCGGCGGCGGCGGCGCCGGCGCTGGAGATCAAAGGCATCGGCACGAAGCTGAAGGCCAGGATCAGCAGGGCGTTCACCGCCATGATCACGCCCAGGCCCGCGCCCACGCCACGGTCCAGCACTTCGACGGTTTCATCGAAATACATCACCTTGATGATGCGCAGGTAGTAGAAGGCGCCCACCACGCTGGTCAGCACGCCGATGATGGCCAGGGTGATCAGGCCCTTGTCGATGGCGGCCATGAACACGTAGAACTTGCCCCAGAACCCGGCCAGCGGCGGCACGCCGGCCATGGAGAACATGAAGACCATCATCCACAGGGCCATGGCCGGATGGGTTTTCGACAACCCGGCCAGATCGCTGATGTTCTCCATGGCGCGCCCCTTGTGGCGCATGGACAGAATGACGGCGAAGGTGCCCACATTCATGAACAGGTAGATGGAGAGATAAATCAGCACGCCGCGGATCCCGGCCTCGTCGCCGGCGGCCAGGCCCATCAGGGCGTAGCCCACATGGCCGATGGAGCTGTAGGCCATCAGGCGCTTGATGTTCTTCTGGTTGATGGCGGCGAAGGCGCCGATGAGCATGGAGGCGATGGAGATGAAGATCACCACCTGCTGCCATTGCTGCACCAGTTCGCCGAAGGGGCCGATCAGCAGGCGCACCAGCAGCGAGAAGGCCGCCACCTTGGGGGCCACCGCGAAGAACGAGGTGACCGGGGTGGGGGCGCCCTCGTAGACGTCGGGCGTCCACATATGGAACGGCACCGCCGAGATCTTGAAGGCCATGGCGGTCAGGATGAACACCACGCCCACCACCACGCCGATGGGCGCGCCATGGGCGAAGGCATGGGCCAGATCGTCGAAGCCGATGCTGCCGGCGAAGCCGTACACCAGCGAGGCGCCATAAAGCAGCATGCCCGAGGCCAGCGAGCCCAGAATGAAGTACTTCAGACCGGCTTCCGAGGCCTTGGCGTTATCCCGCTGGAAGGCGGCGAGCACGTAGAGCGACAGGCTCTGCAGTTCCAGCCCCAGATAGAGCGAGATCATGTTGTTGGCCGAGATCATCATCATCATGCCGATGGTGGCGAACAGCACCAGCACGGGATACTCGAAGCGTTCGGCCCGCTCCTTGTGCAGCCAGTTCACCGACATGGCCAGGGCGAAGGCGGCCGCCACCAGCACCAGCAGCTTGGTGAAGACGGTAAAGCCGTCCACCACGAACAGGCCGCTGAAGGTGACGGCGTGGGCGGCGCCCGCCGCCGGCACCAGGGCGCAGGCCACGATCATCACGAACACGGCCAGGGCCGATAGCCCGGCGGTCAGATCCTTCTTGGCGAACACGCCGACGAGCAGCAGCACCAGGGCCGAGCCGGCCATGAACAGTTCCGGCAGGGCCGGCACGAGATTCGGAAACTCCGACACGTCTTTCCCCTCCCCTCTCAGCGCACCGCGACCGACACCGTCTTGGCGGCGGACAGCGCGAGCTGGTAGTCATTGATCAGCTTGGTCACCGAGGCATGCAGCGGCTGCAGGAAGGTGGTGGGATAAACGCCCAGCCACACCACCATGACGATCAGCGGCACGAACATCAGCACTTCGCGGCGGTTGAGATCCAGCATGGCCTTGACGTCGTCCTTGGTCAGCTTGCCGAACACGACGCGGCGATAGAGGTACAGCATGTAGGCGGCACCCAGGATCAGGCCGGTGGCGGCGAACAGGGCCACCCAGGTGTTGGCCTCGAAGGCGCCCATCAGCACCAGGAATTCGCCGACGAAGCCCGAGGTGCCGGGCAGACCCACCGAAGCCATGGTGAAGAACATGAACACCAGGGCATAGGCCGGCATGTTCTTGGCCAGGCCGCCGTAACGGGCGATTTCGCGGGTGTGCAGACGATCGTAGACCACACCGACGCACAGGAACAACGCCGCCGAGACCACGCCGTGCGACAGCATCTGGAAGATCGAGCCTTCGATGCCGTGCATGTTGAAGGTGAAGACGCCGATGGTCACCAGACCCATATGCGCCACCGAGCTGTAGGCGATCAGCTTCTTCATGTCCTGCTGCACCAGGGCCACCAGCGAGGTGTAGATCACCGCGATGATGGACAGGGTGAACACCACCCCGGCCAGATCGTGCGAGGCCAGCGGGAACATGGGCAGGCTGAAGCGCAGGAAGCCGTACCCGCCCATCTTCAGCAGCACGCCGGCCAGGATCACCGACCCGGCGGTGGGGGCTTCCACGTGGGCGTCGGGAAGCCAGGTATGCACCGGCCACATCGGCACCTTCACGGCGAAGGAGGCGAAGAAGGCCAGCCACAGCCAGGTTTGCATGGCGCGCGGGAAGCTGTGGGTCATCAGCACCTGGATGTCGGTGGTGTGCGCGTCATGATACATGGCCAGAATGGCCAGCAGCATCAGCACCGAGCCCAGCAGGGTGTAGAGGAAGAACTTGAAGGCGGCGTAAACGCGGCGCGGGCCGCCCCACACGCCGATGATCACGAACATCGGAATGAGGACGCCTTCGAAGAACATGTAGAACAGCACCAGATCCAGCGAGGAGAACATGCCGACCATCATGGTTTCCAGCACCAGGAAGGCGATCATGTATTCCTTCACGCGCTTTTGCACCGCCTCCCAGGCGGACAAAATGCAGATCGGGGTCAGGAAGGTGGAGAGCAGCACGAACAGCACCGAAATGCCGTCGACGCCCATCTTGTAGTTGATGTCGAACCCGGGCAGCCAGCGGGCCTGATCGACCAGCTGGAAATCCGCCGAGGCGGGATTGAAGTTCGCCCACACCAGCAGCGACACCAGGAAGGTGGCCAGGCTGGTGAGCAGCGCCACGTTCCGGGCATTGCGGGCCACCGCGGCCTCTTCGCCGCGGATGGTCAGGATAAACGCCGCGCCCAGCAGGGGCAGGAACGTCGTGATGGAGAGCAGAGGCCAGTCAGTCATCGCGCGTCAGCCCACTTTCACAATATACCAGGTCACGAACACCGCTGCGCCGGTCAGCATGGAGAAGGCGTAGTGGTAAAGGTAGCCGCTTTGCAGCGCCGAGAAACGGCGGGCGATATCGCGGGTGGCAGCCGCCACGCCGTCGGGACCGACACCGTCGATCAGGGCGCCGTCGCCCCCCTTCCACAAACCCTCGCCCAGCCAGAAGGCGGGACGGACGAACAGGAAGTTGTAAAGCTCGTCCACATACCACTTGTTCAGCAGGAACAGGTGCACCGGACGGAAGGCCTGGGCCAGCAGCCGCGGCAGCGCCGGGACGAACATGTAGAAGAGATAGGCCACCAGGATGCCCGACACCGCGGCGATGGCCGGCAGCATCGAGATCAGGGCGGGCACATGCTCGGCGTTTTCCATGGCCGGATGCGAGGCCAGCACCAGGATGGCCTTGCCCCAGAAATGCTCGCGGCCGGCCCCCACGAAGGATTCCGCCCCGGCCCAGCCGGCGAACACGGCGCCGGCGGCCAGCACCAGCAGCGGCACGATCATCACGGCGGGGCTTTCATGGACATGGGCCATCACATGCTCGTCGGCACGCGGCTTGCCATGAAAGGTGAGGATCAGGAGACGCCAGGAGTAGAACGCGGTGAGGAAGGCGGCGGACACGCCGATCCAATAGGCGAAATGCCCCACCTGGGTGCCCGATCCCCAGGCCGCTTCCAGGATGGCGTCCTTGGAATAGTGGCCGGCGAAGGGGGCGATGCCGGCCAGGGCCAGGCTGCCGATATACATCAGGGCGGTGGTCACCGGGATGTGCTTGGCGATGCCGCCCATGCGGCGGATGTCCTGCTCGTCCGACATGGCGTGGATCACCGAACCGGCGCCCAGGAACAGCAGGGCCTTGAAAAAGGCGTGGGTGAAGAGATGGAACACGCCGGCCTGATAGCCCGACACGCCGATGGCGAAGAACATGTAGCCCAGCTGCGAGCAGGTCGAGTAGGCGATGATGCGCTTGATGTCGTTCTGCACGCAGCCGATGGTGGCGGCGAACATGGCGGTACAGGCGCCGACGATGGTCACCACCATGAGGGCGGTATCGGAATATTCGAACAAAGGCGACATGCGCGCCACCATGAACACGCCGGCGGTCACCATGGTGGCGGCGTGAATCAGCGCCGAAACCGGGGTGGGGCCTTCCATGGCGTCGGGCAGCCAGGTGTGCAGGCCGAGCTGCGCCGACTTGCCCATGGCGCCGACGAACAGCAGCAGGCAGCAGGCGGTGATGGCGTTCACATCCATGCCGAACAGGTGGAACACCACGGCGGCCTTGGCTGGAGCGGCGGCGAAGATGGCGTCGAAGCCCAGCGAGCCGGTCAGCATGAAGGTGCCGAAGATGCCGAGCGCGAAGCCGAAGTCACCGACACGGTTGACCACGAAGGCCTTGATGGCGGCGGCCGAGGCCGAGGGACGCTCATGCCAGAAGCCGATCAGCAGGTAGGAGGCCAAACCGACGCCCTCCCAGCCGAAGAACAGCTGCACCAGGTTGTTGGCCGTCACCAGCATCAGCATGGCGAAGGTGAACAGCGACAGGTACGACTGGAAGCGCGGCACGCTGGGATCGTGATGCATGTAGCCGATGGAATAGACATGCACCATGAACGACACCCAGTTGACCACCAGCAGCATCACCGCGGTCAGGGTGTCGAAGCGCAGTTCCCAGGAGACATCGATGCCCTGAACGTTGAGGAAGTTCAGAACATGCACGGTCACCACATGGCCCTGCAGCACCACCTCGTTAAAGATGGCCAGTGAGAGGAATGCCGAAAGGCCGACACCGGTGCAGGTGACGATTTGCGAGGCCCGGTCGCCGATCTTGCGGCCGAAAAAGCCCGCGATGATCGCGCCCAGCAGCGGGAGGAAAACAACAGCAGCGTACATTGCCCGCCTACCCCTTCATCTGATTGATTTCTTCGACGGCGATCGTTCCGCGGTTGCGGAAGAACACCACCACGATGGCCAGCCCGATGGCCGCCTCGGCGGCTGCGACGGTCAGGATGAACATGGTGAACACGGCTTCGACCAGATCGCCCAGGGCATGGGAGAAGGCCACGAAGTTGAGGTTGACGGCGAGCAGGATCAGCTCGATCGACATCATGATGGTGATGACGTTGCGTCGGTTAAGGAAGATGCCGGCCACCCCCAGGGTGAACAGAATCGCCGCGACGGTCAGGTAATGGGCCAGACCAATGTGGAACATTTAGATGCCTCCCCCGCTCTGAACCTTGCGGATCTCGACGGAACTGGCCTTGGTGCGGCTGTTCTGCCGGTAGATGCTCTGCTTGCGCACGCCTTCGCGCTTGCGCAGGGTGAGCAGGATCGCGCCGATCATGGCCACCAGCAGGATCAGGCCCGAGGCCTGGAACAGGTAGATGTAGTGGGTGTAGATGAGACGGCCCAGCGCATCGGTGTTGCTCATGGCCGAGGCGGCGGGAATGCGGGTGGCGGCCGAGAGCGGCGCCTCGGGCGACAGTGTCCAGCCGCCGTAGACCATCACCAGCTCCACCAGCAGGATCAGCCCGATCAGACCGCCGGTGGGCAGATACTGCAGGAAACCCTCGCGCAGTTTCAGGTAGTTGATGTCGAGCAGCATGACGACGAACAGGAACAGCACCGCCACCGCGCCGACATAGACCACCACCAGCACCATGGCCAGGAATTCGGCGCCGTTCAGCAGGAACAGCCCGGCGGCGTTGAAGAACGCCAGGATCAGGAACAACACGGCATGAACCGGGTTGCGCGCCGAGATCACCATCACACCGCTCGCCACCGCGATGGCGGCGAACAAGTAGAAGACGAGAGCCTGGATCATGCGGCCCCCCCATGGAACTTGGTCATCATCGGTCTACCCCTCAACGATACGGCGCGTCGGCGGCGATGCGGGCGGCCAGCTCTGGCTCCCAGCGTTCGCCGTTGGCCAGCAGCTTGGCCTTGTCGTACATCAGCTCGGCGCGGGTTTCGGCGGCGAATTCGAAGTTCGCCCCTTCCACGATGGCATCGACAGGGCAGGATTCCTGGCAGAAGCCGCAGTAGATGCACTTGGTCATATCGATGTCGTAGCGGCGGGTGCGGCGGCTGCCGTCCTCGCGCGGTTCGGCTTCGATGGTAATGGCCTGGGCGGGGCAGATGGCCTCGCACAGCTTGCAGGCGATGCAGCGCTCTTCGTCGTTGGGATAACGGCGCAGGGCATGCTCCCCACGGAAACGCGGGCTCAAGGGGCCCTTTTCATAGGGGTAGTTGATGGTCACCTTCGGCTTGAACATGTAGCGGAAGGTCAGGGCCATGCCGGACAGCAGCTCCAGCAGCAGCCAGTCGCGCGCACCACGGTCTAGGAACGACATCTAACCTCTCCTCACTTCGGCAACAGGTGGGCGTATTCCAGCACGCCCGCGGTCAGCACCAGCCAGCCCAGCGAGAACGGCAGGAACACCTTCCAGCCCAGGCGCATCAGCTGGTCGTAGCGATAGCGCGGGAAGGTGGCGCGCACCCACAGGAAGCCGAACAGAATGAAGGCGATCTTCAGGGCGAACCACACCACGCCCGGCAGGAAGGTCCAGCCGAACGGGGCCAGCCAGCCGCCCAGGAACAGGATGGAGATCATCCCGCTCATCAGGATCATGTTGGCGTATTCACCCAGGAAGAACAGGGCGAAGGCCATGGAGGAATATTCCACGTTGTAGCCGCTCACCAGTTCGGCTTCCGCTTCCGGAAGATCGAAGGGGGCGCGGTTGGTTTCCGCCAGACCCGAGATGAAGAAGATGACGAACAGCGGCAGATGCGGCAGCACGAACCACACGCTCTTGGCCTGGGCATGCACGACGTCCGACAGGTTGAGCGAGCCGACGCACAGCAGCACCGAGATCATCACGAAGCCGATGGAGACCTCGTAGGACACCATCTGCGCCGCCGAGCGCAGGCCGCCCAGGAAGGCGTATTTCGAGTTGGAGGCCCAGCCGGCCATGATGATGCCGTAGACGCCCAGACTGGAAATGGCGAACAGGTAGAGCACGCCCACATTGATGTTGGCCAGCACCCAGCCATCGGCGAAGGGGATCACCGCCCAGGCCACCAGGGCCAGGATGAAGGTGAGCGCCGGGGCGATGAGGAACACCGCCTTGCTGGCGCCGGTGGGGATCACCGTTTCCTTCAGGAACAGCTTGGCGCCGTCGGCCAGCGGCTGAAGCAGCCCGAAGGGACCGACCACGTTCGGCCCCTTGCGCAGCTGCATGGCGGCGATGACCTTGCGTTCGGCATAGGTCAGATAGGCGACCGCCAGCAGCATCGGCACAACGATGGCCAGGATCTCAGCAATCTTGATGGCCACATACCAGATGGGCCCCGTCATCAACTCAGCCATTGGTGCCGGTCCTCTTGTGAGCGCAGCCGACGAAGGTGGCCGTGCATTCCGCCATGGTTTGCGATGCCCGGCTGATGGGGTCGGTCATGTAGTAGTTATCGATCGGGCTTTCCAGCGGATCGGACGAAGGCTGGCCCTCGGCGCCGAAGGCGCCCCAGGCGGCGGCGGCCGGACCCTCGGCGGCGAACACCGGGTTGACCGCGACCAGACGGGCGCGCACGCCCTCCAGATCGTTGTAGCCCAGATCCACGCCGGCCTGTTCGGCCAGGGCGCGCAGGATCTTCCAATCCTCCTTGGCCTCGCCGGGCGGGAACACCGCCAGGCGGGTCTGCTGCACGCGGCCCTCGGTATTGACGAAGGTGGCGTCCTTTTCCGTGTAGGCCGCCCCCGGCAGGATGACGTCGGCGCGGTGCGCCCCGGCATCGCCGTGGCTGCCCTGGTAGACCACGAAGGCCTGACCCAGGCGCTGGGTGTCGATCTCGTCGGCGCCCAGCAGGTAGACCAGACCGATCTCGCCCTTTTCGGCGCCCGACAGGATGGCCTCGACGTCGCGGCCGCCCGAGCCCGGCAGGAAGCCGAGATCCAGGCCGCCCACGCGGGCGGCGGCGGTATGCAGCACGTTGAAGCCGTTCCAGCCGTCCTTCACCAGACCGCAGGTTTCGGCGATCTTGCGGGCCAGACCCAGCAGGATGTCGCCGTCCAGGCGGGCCAGAGCCCCCTGCCCGATCACCAGCATGGGCTTTTGCGCCGCCTTCAGGGTGGCGGCGAAGGGATGGCTGCCGTCGGCGATGGCGGCCAGCACGGCGGCCTCGGCCCCCAGATGCTGGTACTTGTAGGTGAGGTTGGTGCGCGGCCCCACCGAGGCGATGGGGAACTTGCCCTTGGTGTAGCGCTTGCGGATACGGGCGTTCAGCACCGGCGCTTCCTTGCGCGGGTTGGTGCCGATCAGCAGCAGGGCGTCGGCCTCCTCGATCCCGGCGATGCCGGTGTTGAAGAGGTAGGAGGCGCGCGGCCCGGTGCCGATGCGTGCGCCGTCCTGACGGCAGTCCAGATTGGCCGAGCCCAGCTTGGTGAAGAGATCCTTCGCCGCCACCATGGCTTCGGCATCGGCCATGTCGCCGGCCAGGGCGGCGATCCTGCCGCCCTCCAGGCTCTTCAGCTTGCCGGCCACCGCCGCCAGGGCTTCCGCCCAGCTGACAGCCACCAGCTTGCCGTCCTTGCGGACGTAAGGCCGGTCCAGACGCTGGCGCAGCAGGCCATCGACGGCGAAGCGGCTCTTGTCGCCCAGCCATTCCTCGTTGACGTCGTCATTGACGCGGGGGATGACGCGCATCACCTGGTTGCCCCGGGTATCGACGCGGATATTGGCGCCGACGGCATCGAACACATCGATGCTTTCCGTCTTCTTCAGCTCCCACGAGCGGGCGGTGAAGGCATAGGGCTTGTTGGTGAGCGCCCCCACCGGGCACAGATCGATGATGTTGCCCGAGAGTTCCGACGACAGCGCCTTCTCGACATAGGTGCCGATTTCCAGGTGCTCGCCGCGGAAGGTGCCGCCCAGTTCGGGCACACCGGCCACATCGGTGATGAAGCGCACGCAGCGGGTGCAGTGGATGCAGCGGGTCATGATGGGCTTGACCAGCGGGCCGTAGCTCTTTTCCTTGACCGCGCGCTTTTCTTCCTTGTAGCGGCCGCGATCGCCGCCATAGGCCATGGCCTCGTCCTGCAGATCGCATTCGCCGCCCTGATCGCAGATCGGGCAATCCAGCGGATGGTTGATCAGCAGGAATTCCATGACGCCCTTGCGGGCCTTCAGCACGGTGGGGGTATCGGTCTTCACCACCATGCCCTCGCCCACCGGCATGGCGCAGGAGGCCACGGGCTTCGGGGATTTTTCCACTTCCACCAGGCACATGCGGCAATTGCCGGCGATGGCCAGGCGCTCGTGATAACAGAAACGCGGGATTTCGATGCCGAGCAGGTCGGCGGCCTGCATAATCGTGGTACCGGCCTCGACCTCAACCTCGCGTCCATCGATAGTCAGCTTGGGCATTATTCCTCCTCAGGCCGCACGAGCATTGGCGCGGGCTTCCGCGATGCGCCGTTCCAGTTCGGGACGGAAGCTGCGGATCAGACCCTGGATCGGCCAGGCCGCCGCATCGCCGAGGGCGCAAATGGTATGCCCCTCGACCTGACGGCTCACCTCTTCCAGCATGTCGATTTCATCAACGGTGGCGTTGCCGACGCACATGCGTTCCATGACGCGCCACATCCAGCCGGTGCCCTCGCGGCACGGCGTGCACTGACCGCAGCTTTCATGCTTGTAGAACTTGGCCAGACGGGTGATGGCGCGGACGATGTCGGTGGACTTGTCCATGACGATCACCGCCGCCGTGCCCAGGCCCGAGCGCACTTCGCGCAGGCTGTCGAAATCCATCAGCACGGTGTCGCAGATGTCCTTGGTCAGCACCGGCACCGACGAGCCGCCGGGAATGATGCCCAGCAGATTGTCCCAGCCGCCGCGCACGCCGCCGCAATGCTTTTCGATGAGCTCCTTCAGGGGGATGCCCATCTCCTCTTCCACCGTGCAGGGCCGGTCCACATGGCCGGAGATGCAAAACAGCTTGGTGCCGCTGTTCTTCGGACGGCCCAGACCGCCGAACCAGGAGCCGCCCCGGCGCAGAATGGTGGGGGCGACGGCGATGGATTCGACATTATTGACGGTGGTGGGGCAGCCATAAAGCCCGACACCGGCCGGGAACGGCGGCTTCAGGCGCGGCTGGCCCTTCTTGCCTTCCAGCGACTGGATCAGGGCGGTTTCCTCGCCGCAGACATAGGCGCCGCCGCCGCGATGGACATAGAGATCGAAATCCCAGCCCGAACCGCAGGCGTTCTTGCCGATCAGACCGGCGGCATAGGCCTCGTCGATGGCCACCTGCAGATGCTCGGCCTCGCGCACGAATTCGCCGCGGATATAGATGTAGGCGGCATGCGCCCCCATGGCGAAACTGGCCACCAGGCAGCCTTCCACCAGCTTATGGGGATCGAACCGCATGATTTCGCGGTCCTTGCAGGTGCCGGGCTCGCCCTCGTCGGCGTTCACCACCAGATAATGCGGACGCTCGCCCACCTCTTTCGGCATGAAGGACCACTTCATGCCGGTGGGGAAGCCGGCGCCGCCGCGGCCGCGCAGACCCGAGGTCTTCATCTCGTCGATGATCCAGTCCCGGCCCTTGGCGAGGATGGCCTTGGTGTCGTCCCAGTCGCCGCGGGCACGGGCGCCGCTCAGGCGCCAGTCGTGCAGGCCGTAGAGATTGGTGAAGATGCGATCCTGATCACGCAACATCGTTAGGCGTCTCCCCCGGCAAGGGTGGTCAAGGTGGTGGGCCCACTGGCCGGCGCCGAATACTGGCGGCCGCTCTGGCTGCCGGGCTTCGGGTCCTCGCCGCGCTTCAGGGCGGCGATGATGGCCTTGGTGGACTCGACGCTGAGGTCTTCGTAGTAGTCGTCGCCGATCCAGATCACCGGGGCGTTGACGCAGGCGCCGAGGCACTCCACCTCCGACAGGGTGAACTTGCCGTCGGCGGTGGTTTCGCCCAGGCCCACGCCCAGCTCGGCCTCGCAGGCTTCCACGATCTCTTGCGAGCCGCGCAGCATGCAAGGCAGGTTGGTGCAGACCTGCAGGTGGTATTTGCCCACCGGCTTCAGGTTGAACATGGTGTAGAAGGTGGCCACCTCGTACACGCGGATGGGGGCCAGATCCAGCATCTCGGCCACCACGTTCATCGCCGCCAACGACACCCAGCCTTCCTGGCGCTGGGCCAGATCAAGCAGGGGCATCACCGCCGAGCGCTGCCGCCCGGCGGGATATTTGGCGATGGTGGCCTGGGCCTGGGCCAGGTTTTCCGCCGAGAAGGCGAAGCTGGCCGGCTGGAAGGAATCGTCTGTCGTCGTGCTGCTCATCGGTCGATCTCACCGAAAACGATGTCGATGGAGCCAATGTTCGCCACCACGTCGGCGAGCATGTGGCCCTTGGACATGAAATCCAAGCCCTGGAGGTGGGCATAAGCGGGGGCGCGGATCTTGCACCGGTAGGGCTTCGAGGAGCCGTCCGACACCAGGAACACGCCGAATTCGCCCTTGGGGGTTTCGATCACGGTATAGGTTTCGCCCGCCGGCACATGGAAGCCTTCGGTAAAGAGCTTGAAGTGATGGATCAGGGCTTCCATCGAGCTCTTCATCTCGGCGCGGCGCGGCGGCGCGATCTTGCGGTTATCGATGCGCACCGGCCCTTCCGGCATCTTTTCGATGCACTGGCGGATGATCTTGACCGATTCGTACATTTCCAGGATGCGGACCATGTAGCGGTCGTAGCAGTCGCCGTTCTTGCCCACCGGAATGTCGAAATCCAGCTGATCGTAAACCGCGTAGGGCTGCGACTTGCGCAGATCCCAGGCGAAGCCCGAGGCGCGCAGGTTCGGCCCCGAAAAGCCCCAGTCCAGCGCCTCTTCCGCCGACACCACGCCGATATCGACGGTGCGCTGCTTGAAGATGCGGTTGTTGTTGAGCAGGCTTTCGCAGTCCTTGAGGACCGGCACGAAGCTTTCGGTCCAGGCCAGGATATCCTCGGCCAGACCGGCCGGCATATCGAAGGCCACGCCGCCGACACGGTAGAACGCGGCATGCAGACGGGCGCCGGAAATGCGCTCGTAGAACTCCATCAGCTTCTCGCGTTCCTCGAAGCCATAGAGCAGCGGCGTCATGGCGCCGACGTCGAGGGCGAAGGAGAAGCAGTTGAGGATATGGTTCAGCACGCGGCCGATTTCGTCGTAGAGCACGCGGATATACTGGGCGCGCGGCGGCGCCTCGATGCCCAGCAGCTTTTCGGCGGCCAGACAGAAGGCGTGCTCCTGGTTCATCGGGCAGACGTAATCCAGACGGTCGAAATAGGGCACCGCCTGGGTGTAGGTCTTGTACTCGATCAGCTTTTCGGTGCCGCGGTGCAGAAGGCCGATATGGGGATCGGCGCGTTCAACCACCTCGCCGCCCATTTCCAGCACCAGGCGCAGCACGCCGTGGGCCGCGGGGTGCTGCGGACCGAAGTTGATGGAGTAGTTCTTGATTTGGGCTTCGGCCATGACGTCAGACCTTCCCTTCCGCTTTCTCGTCACCGGGCAGCATGCCTTCCCAGGGGCTCTGGAAATCGAAGCTGCGGAAATCCTGGACCAGCTTGACGGGCTCGTAGACCACGCGCTTCTCCTCGTCGTCGTAGCGCAGTTCGACGAAGCCGGTCAGGGGGAAATCCTTGCGCAGCGGATGACCGTCGAAACCGTAATCGGTCAGGATGCGGCGCAGGTCGGGATTGTCGGAGAAGGCGACGCCGTACATATCCCAGGTTTCCCGTTCGTACCAGCCGGCCGTGGAGAAGATGCCGACGGCGGTGGGAACGGGGGTGTCCTCGTCGGTCATCACCTTCACGCGGACGCGGCGGTTATGCTTCAGGGACAAAAGGTTATAGACCACCTCGAAGCGCTGGGGGCGTTCGGGGTAATCCACCCCGCACAGATCCATCAGCAGCTTGAACAGGCAGTTGGCATCGTCGCGCAGGAAGGTCAGAACCTTCTGAATCGCCGCCGTGCGCACGGTTACGATCAGTTCGCCCTTGGCCACTTCGGCCTTCAAGACATCCTGGGACAGAGCTGAGGAGATGTAGTCTCCGAGGTCTTGCAGTGCTTGCGTCATGGTCACTCGCCGGAAGGCCGAAAATCAGCGCGCGATGGTACCCGTGCGACGGATCTTCTTTTGCAGTTGAAGGATGCCGTAAAGCAGCGCTTCCGCCGTGGGCGGGCAGCCGGGCACGTAGATATCGACGGGCACGATGCGGTCGCAGCCGCGCACCACCGAATAGGAGTAATGGTAGTAGCCGCCCCCATTGGCGCAAGAGCCCATGGAGATCACCCAGCGCGGCTCGGCCATCTGGTCGTAAACCTTGCGCAGGGCGGGGGCCATCTTGTTGGTGAGGGTGCCGGCCACGATCATCACGTCGGACTGGCGCGGGCTGGGACGGAACACCACGCCGAAACGGTCCAGATCATAGCGGGAGCAGGCGGAGTGGATCATTTCCACCGCGCAGCAGGCCAGACCGAAGGTCATCGGCCAGATGGACCCGGTGCGGGCCCAGTTCACCAGCTTGTCCACCGAGGCCAGAACGAAACCCTTTTCGTTCAGCTCGTCGGAGACAGCCCGCAGGATCAGATCCTGCTCCGCGCCGGGGCCGACAGGCGCACCGGCGGGCGAGAGGCCGGGGGTTACTCCCATTCCAACGCTCCTTTCCGCCATTCATAGATGAAGCCGACCGTGAGCACGGCCAGGAAGCCCAGCATCGACCAGAAGCCGTAAAGGCCAATCTTGCCCAGGGACACCGCCCAGGGGAACAGGAAGGCGACTTCCAGATCGAAGATGATGAAGAGAATAGCCACGAGATAGAAGCGCACTTCGAACTTGGTGCGGGCGTCGTCGAACGCCTCGAAGCCGCATTCATAGGCCGACAACTTTTCGCGATCCGGCTTCTGCCGGGCGACGATCCAGGAGCCGCCGATACAAACGGCGGCTACAGCCACGGCAATGCCGAGGAACATGAGGATCGGCAGGTATTCAAGGAGCATGGCATCCATGGTTCCGCCCTCAAACTGCCCCCAGGGGGACTAAACTTGGGTCCCAAGGAACCGATGCCGCCCCAGAGCCGCATTCCCGCCGGATGCCGCACCCGCTCCCCTGCCCGAAAGAACAGGGCGCCGATGTGGGCCCAAAAACCGGCAAGAACAAGACTGGAACCGCGCAACGCCTCCTTGTGCTGTTTCGTTGCGCGTCGGGAACGCACTTTCCTGACCGGGAAAGTGGCGGGAGTGACGGGGCTCGAACCCGCGACCTCCGGCGTGACAGGCCGGCGCTCTAACCAACTGAGCTACACCCCCACATGCGACCCCACGCGGGTTGGGCACGGTGTAATCTAGGGGCGGGGGGCTGTCAAGCGGGCATGCCGCAAAACAGGCACTTTTCCGCCCAAAAGCCCTCAAAAAGCGGGATTTTGAAAACACCCCGCTTGTCAAGTGGGCGTTCGGTCAGCGCCCGCCCCCTCGAATGACGGGGAGGGAAAAGCAAGGGCGCTCCGCATCATGAGTGGAAACTCATTTTCCAGATGCGCATTTTATATCCACATCTTTTTTAAGACTTTATCATGCCGATGGACCAACACCTTCAGACAGCTTTTTCCCCACCCCCGGCTTTTTTTATTCTGGCTGTTCCACAACCCTGGGGAGCTGATCCTTGCCGCGCTTGGGCTCAACCCTCGATCATCTGGCCTTCGGGGCCGCCACATTCGGCGAGGGGCAGGAATTCCGGCGCTTTCAGTACCGCTTTACCTGCGCCATTCTGCTGTTCTCCATCATCATCACCGCCTTTTTGCATCTGGCGGTGCAGGCCGGCCTGGCCCTGCTCGATCCGGTTTACGCCCGCATCTCGCAGAGCTATCTGCTGCTGAGCCTGGTTCATTACCTGATCCTGCGCGGCCGTCCGGCCCGGCTGATGGGCGTTGCCGCCTCCTATGCCGCCCTGTCGCTGGGCCTGCACGGCTGCACGCTGTTCTTCAACACCCCGGACGAATTGCGCATCATCTGGTTCATCCTCAATCTGCCCGGCGTCTATCTGGTGCTGGGACAGCGGGTGGGCATCGCGGTCACGGTGATTTCGCTGCTGTTCGTGCTGGCGGTCAACGGCCATCTGGCCGCGCCCTACAGCCCCAGCGCCATTTTCACCTTCATTCTGGGGCTGTCCTATTTAAGCGCCCTGCTGCACGCCTTCACCGCCCGCTCCATCTCGTTTCATCACGCCATGGTGGCGGCCAACCGCCGTCTGGCCGAGATGGCGGCGCGCGATCCCCTGACCGGCCTGATGAACGCCCGCGCCTATTACGCCCGCTGCGAGGCGGCGCTGAAACTGGCGGCGCGCACCGGGACACCCTTTTCCATATTGTTCATCGACCTCGACCATTTCAAGCAGGTGAACGACCGCCATGGCCACGAGGCCGGCGACATCGTGCTGAAAAGCGTGGCCGCCGCCTTGAGCCGCGGCCTGCGCGACAGCGATCTTTTAGGGCGCATCGGCGGCGAGGAGTTTTCCGCCCTGCTGCCCGACACCGGCCAGGAGGGGGCCGCCGTGCTGGCCGAGAAACTGCGCCAGGAGGTGGAATATCTGATGCCCGACATCGGCGGCACGTGCCTGCGCATCACCGCCAGCATCGGCGTGGCCAGCGGCGACGGCCAAAGCGGCGGCGTGGCCGCGGTGCAAAAGCAGGCCGACGAGGCCATGTACCGGGCCAAGCAGGCCGGGCGCAACCGCGTGACCTGTTTCGCCCTGGCCCGGACATGACGAAAGCCGCCCCGCCGGAGGGCATCCGGCGGGGCGGCGGGGGGATCAAGGCGGGTCAGGGCGAGGCCCGGCTCCACTGGCGCAGGGCGGCCAGGCGGGCCCGCAGGCGGGCGGCGTAGCCGCCCATATCCACCAGGGCCAGGCGCAGCTGATCGCGGCTGATATCGCCCGGGGCCAGCGGCGGCGGCGGCAGATCCTC
>JAJZGK010000152.1 GCA_021798485.1 Pseudomonadota bacterium | reverse complement strand
CCATGCGCGCCATAGGCGCCGATGGCCACGGCAGCCGCGCCGAAGATCCCCGCCGCCGTCTGCCAGATCCGCCGCCATCCATCATCCGTCATCGCACCGCTCTCCTCATATCGCATAAAAAAAAGGCCGGGGAGACCCCGGCCTTCAAGTTACTCTTGAGGGAAAAAGATACAAACGATCAGAAGACCGACCGCCGTACCGAAGCCCATCATAACGGCTTTTCGCCCTCCGACTGTGATATTCGTCACATGGGGATCAAGAAACCCCGCCATCGCTGCCGCGCACCTCTTCCACCATCAGGGCCAGACGGCGGATATCGCGGATCAGCAGGGCGTCGCGGGTCCGCTCCACCAGCCCGGCGCGGGCCAGATCGCTTAACACGCGAGCCACGGTTTCGCGGGTGGTGCTGACCCGGCTGGCGATATCGGAATGCACGGGAATGGGCTTCAAAACGGCGGTATTGCCGTCGGCGGCGGCCAGGCGGGCCTGACGCAGCAGTTCGGCATGCACCCGGTTGTTGGCGCCGAGCACGCTCAGATCCATGATGCGCTCGTTGGCCTGGCGCACCATGCGCGCCAGTTGCCGCATGATGGCCAGGGCCAGGGCCGGCCTGGCCGCCAGCAGCGCCAGGAACACCTCGGACGGCATGGCCGCGGTGACGGTTTCGGCGCCCTGGGCCACCACATAGGCCGAGCGCGGCGCGCCATCCAGCGCCGACAACTCACCGAAGAAACCGCCGGCCGGGATATCATCCAGCGCCACCTCGCGCCCCGACAGCGAATAGTTGACCACCCGCACCGTGCCGCAGATCACGAAGAAGACATCGCGGCTGTCGCTCTGGCCGTCGATGATATGGTCGCCCGCCTCGTGCTGACGGAAGCGGCATTGCCGCGCCAGATCGGCCTTGTCTTCGGCGGACAGAACGGAAAACAGCGCGATGGCGTCGAAGTTGGGTGTCATGCTCGATCGTTTTTAAGGCCGGGAGAGAAAAAGACCGGCGGCATCTTATCCCAAGCCCCGGCCTCTGGCGAACAAAAGACAATTCCAGTATCCTTTCCGCAGCACCGACGTTCTGGGATTTTTTTCTTGAAGATCAATGAGGCCCTGATTGCCCGCCTGCATCTGGCCGGCACCGCCATTATCGTTGCCGTCCTGGTTCTGGTCATGGGAGTGCAGTCGATCCGCCAGATCCGCCAGGAATACGATAGCAGCATCCAGGCCTTGCAACTGCGCGACCTGCAGCATCATCAGGACTTTCTCCGCCAGCAGATGACGGTGGCGCAGGGGTTTCTGACCCACATGCGCAATCATACCGAACAGGTGCTGAAAGAGCAGATCCGCGAACAGGTGGACGAAGCCTACGCCATGGCCACGGCGATTTATACGCGCGAACACGGCCGCCGCCCGGATGCCGCCATCCGCGCCCTGATCGTCGAAGCCCTGCGCCCCTTGCGCTTTTTCGGCGGCAAGGGCTACTTTTTCGTCGACGGCCTGGACGGCCGCTGCCTGCTGCTGCCCATCTCGCCCGGGCGCGAGGGCACGTCGCTGCTGCTCAACCGCGATGATCAGGGCGCCCTGATCATGCAAGGCCTGATCGCGGCGGCGGGAAAGCCGGTGGGCCAGGGCTTTTACCGCTACCGCTGGTACGCCCCCAACGATCCCGCCCACATGGCCGACAAAATCTCTTATGTCCGCGCCTTCGCGCCCCTGCATCTGCTGATCGGCTCGGGGCAGTATGTCCAGGATGTGGAGGCGGTCTTGCAGCATCAGGCCCTGGAATGGCTGCGCACCTATCGCTTCGGCGCGCAGAACCGCGGCTATTTCCTGGTCTATTCCGCCGATGGCCGGGTGCTGCTGTCGCCCAGCCGCCCCAGCCACGAGGGCGAGCGGCTGAGCGCCCTGCCGCCCGACGGCCGCGCCGCCATGGGGCTGATCGAGGATCAGGCCGAAAAGGGCGGCGGCTTCGTGCGCTACGACTGGTCGGCCGACGGCAATCTGGCCCACGCGGCGCCGAAACTGGTTTATGTGAGCCATCTGCCGGGCTGGAACTGGACCTTGGCCGCCGGCGAATACGTGGATGATTTTCAGCAGACCGCCGCCGAACAGCGGGCCGGCCTGCAAGAGAGCATCCAGGGCAAGATCCATCTGACGGTGATGGTGCTGGCGGTGGGCGTGATGGTGGCCCTGCTGCTGGGCTGGTGGTTCTCGTCCCTCACCCGCCAGCTGCTGGCCCGTTATCAGGCCGACATCGACCGCCAGAACCGCGAACTCAGACGCAAGACCGCCGCCCTGGAGCAATCCAACACCGATCTTGAACAATTCGCCTATGTGGCCAGCCACGATCTGCGCGAGCCCCTGCGCAGCGTTTCCGCCTATATCACCCTGATCGAGCGCCAGTACGGTCAAAACTTCGACGAGGATGGCCGCATGTTCCTGGGTTTTGTGCGCGACGGCGCCAAGCGCATGGACCGGCTGGTGCTGGATCTGCTGCAGTTTTCCCGCATCGACCGCCTGGGCGATCCCATCCGCCCGATGATGGCCGCCGCCGCCCTCGACGAGGCCCTGCAGGGCCTGGCCGCCGCCATCGTCGAAACCGGGGCCGCCATCGATCTGGATCCGGCCATCGCCCAGGCCGCCGTTCTGGGCGATTTCGCCCAGGTGGAACGATTGTTCCAGAACCTGATCGGCAACGCCCTGAAATACCGCAGCCCCGAACGCGCCCCCCGCATCGGCATCACCCTGGCCGAAACCCGGGACGAGGACCGCGCCTATTGGGAATTCAGCGTGCGCGACAACGGCCAGGGCATCGACCCCGCCAGTTTCGAGCGCATCTTCGGCATCTTCCAGCGCCTGCACCCCCGCGAGGTGGAGGGCACCGGCATCGGGCTGGCGGTGTGCAAGCGCATCGTGGAGCGGCACGGCGGCCGCCTGTGGCTGGAGTCCGTGCCCGGCCAGGGCAGCCGCTTCTACTTCACCCTGCCCCAGGCCGAGGCGGCGGAGGTGGACCCGCCGCCGCCATAGGGGAGCGGGCCTACTTGAACACCACGGTTTTTTTGCCGTTGGGCAGCACGCGGTGTTCGGTGTGGTAGCGCACGGCGCGGAACAGCACCAGATTTTCGATATCGCGGCCCATGGCCACCAGATCGTCGGGGGTATGGGTGTGGTCCACCCGTTCCACCGCCTGATCGATGATCGGCCCCTCGTCGAGATCGGTGGTCACGTAATGGGCGGTGGCGCCGATGATCTTCACGCCCCGGGAATGGGCCTGGTGATAAGGCTTGGCCCCCTTGAAGCTGGGCAGGAAGGAATGGTGGATATTGATGGCCCGCCATTCCAGCGCCTTGCACAATTCGGGGCTTAAAACCTGCATGTAGCGGGCCAGCACCACCAGATCGATATGCAGCCGGTCCACCATCTCCAGGATGCGGGCCTCCTGCTCGGCGCGGTTATCGCGCGAAACCGGCAGGTGATGGTAGGGAATGCCGTGCCATTCCACCATGCGCTCCAGATCGGGATGATTGGACACCACCGCCGGAATATCGATGGGCAGAAAGCCGGTGCGGTAGCGGTACAAAAGATCGTTGAGGCAGTGGTCGAACTTGGAGACCAGGATCAGCACGCGCGAACGCTGGGCGCCATCATGCATGCGCCACACCATCTGAAAGCGCTCGGCCAGCAGGGCGAAGCGCTTTTCCAGCTCGGCCTTGTCGGGCGAAAGCGGGCCGCGCGCGAACACCGAGCGCATGAAAAAGCGCCGGGCCAGCGGATCGCCGTACTGGGCCGCCTCGTTGATGAAGCAGTTATGCTCGGCCAGAAAGCCCGAAACGGCGGCGATGATGCCGGTGGTGTCGGGGCAGGTGACGGTGAGAATGATGGTGTTCTTATCAGACATGATCCGATCCTAGGATGTATCCTTCCTCTGGTAGCCCAAGAGCGCTTTTCCGCCAAGACGTCATCGCACCCCGCTTGCATTTTCCGGCAAGATTGCCGATGGTGCCGCCGTGACGGGGCCCGAGAGGAACCGCCGCCGCCCTGGCGCAGAAAAATAAGTGCACCGCCGGCGAAACCCTCGTAAACTCCGACCATCTCATTGCTGGAGCATCCGATGAAAAGCGTCTATTTCAAGTCCGGCGACGCCGAATGGAAGTACGACCTGGAAGATCAAGAATACGAAGAAATCATCAAGAACATCCTCGCGGACGGCACCGATTTCGACGAGATGCTTGATGAATCTCTGGAAATCATCCGGGACATCTCGGCCCTCGCCGACGAAGAACTGGACGAGGATGACCAGATCGATCAGACCATCTCGGTTGCCTTTATTTGGCATTACTTCAACACCCTGCCCGAAAGCGACGGCCGCATCGACGGCGACGTGGTGCTGATCGAAGACGAAGACGGCACCGGCGTTTCGGTGGTGGCCGCCACGGAAGTCATCGAAGAGATGTGATCTCCGGCCTTTGCAAGGCTGTCCGCGTTTGAAACCGGCCAACCGTTGAAGTGACCAGTTGGCCGGTTTCCAGCGAGCATTGAGCGAGCGGCCAAGGCGGCGGATGCCGCCGCCCGGCGAGGGACAGTACAACCGGTCCATTCATTGGCCGGTTGGTATGAAAGGGCCGGCTCCGTCAGGAGCCGGCGTTTTTGTTGGCGCGGGCCGGCAGCAGAATGGTGAAAAGGGCGCCGCCGTCCGGGCTGTTGGCGGCCTCGATGACGCCGCCGTGATCGCGGATGATGCTCCAGCTGACCCACAACCCCAAACCGGTGCCCTTGCCCACCGATTTGGTGGTGAAGAAGGGATCGAACACCTTCAGCAGGGCATCGCCATGGATGCCGGGGCCGGAATCGCGCACCGACACCATCACCTGATCCTGCAGGCGCCGCCCCGACAGGAACAGGGCGGGCTGCGCCACCTCCTCCATGGAATCGAGGGCGTTCTGCACCAGATTGACGAACACCTGATGCAGCGGCCCCTCCAGGCCTTCGATGATCAGCTCGTCGGGCAGATCGTCGGTCAGAAACACCGCGCGCTTGGCCGAGCGCAGCACCCATTGGCAGGCGTTGCGGGCCACGTTGGCCAGATTGAGCGGCTGGCGCTCGGTGGGATTGGCAAAGGACATGCGGCGCAGATTGCGCACGATCTCGGTGACCCGCTGCGCCCCTTCCAGGGTGCCGTCGATCAGGCTGCCGAGATCGCCCATCAGCTGATCGATCTTCAAACTCCGGCGCAGGGCGTCGCAGGCCTCGGGGCTTTCCCCCGCATGCAGGGCCGCGAGATAGCGCTGCAGCCGCCCGGCATAGCGCGACAGGGTATGCACATTGCCGTAGATGAAGCTGATGGGATTGTTGAGTTCGTGCGCCACCCCGGCCACCAAACGCCCCACCGAGGCCATTTTTTCCGCCTGGATCAGCTGCTGCTGCGCCTGCTTCAGATCGGAATGGGCCTCGTGCAGTTCCTGATAGGCGCGGCGCAGTTCGCCCACCGGGCGGCCGACGATCACCAGCCCCGGCAGGCGGCGGCGGCGATCCAGACGCGGCGCCGAATTGACCGCCACCATCTCGGTCTGGCCGCCGTCCTTGGCGCGCAGGCGCACCTCGTGCTCGGTCACGATGCCGCCGGCGCGCAAAAGATGCACGTCCTCGGGCGCCAGCAGCCGCGTCAGCGGCTGGCCGGCCAGATCCTCCAGGCGGAAACCGGTCAGCCCCAGCAGGGCGGGATTGACCTCCTGGATGATGCCCTTGTGGTCGCACACCACCAGAATATCCGACATCGAGGCGATGATGGAGGCGATGAACTGCTGCGCCTGCTCCAGGGCGGCGTTTTTCTGTTCGAGATCGATCTCGTAATGGATCAGGCCGGAATAGACCTCGTCCATCTTGCGGATCACCTCGATCCAGGCCGCCTCCTGCAGGCCGCTGAACATCTCGGGGCCACCGGCGGCGATGGCGTCGATCAGGGACTCGGGTCTTATGCGCGGCGGCTCGGCCATGTCAGCTCATCCGGCTGGAAGATCAGGCCAAAGGTGCGGCGTTCGCCTCGGCGCGCTCCAGCCCGTAGCGTTGCAGTTTGGCCCGCAAACCCACGCGCGACAAGCCCAGTTCGTCGGCCACCCGGCTGATATTCCAGCCGTGCCGGGCCAGGGCGGCGGCGATAATGGCCTCTTCCAGCCGCTCCACCTGTTCCTTCAGGCCGCCCTCCGCCCGGCTGGACACCGCCGCCGGGCGCGGTTTCAGGCCGTCGGGCAGCAGGTCGGCGTCCAGCAGCGGCCCATCGCCCAGGGCCACCATGCGCTGGATTTCGTTTTGCAGCTCGCGCACATTGCCCGGCCAATCATGGGCGGCCAGGGCGGCCAGGGCGGCCGGGGTAAAGCCCCGCACCGGCTTGGCGAAGGCCTTCGAGGTTTCGCCAAGCAGCAACCCGGCCAGCAGCGGCACATCCATGGGCCGGTCGCGCAGGGGCGGCAGATGCAGACGGAAGGCCGCCAGCCGGTAATAAAGATCGCGGCGGAAACGCTTGGCCGCCACCTCCTCTTCCAGGGTACGGTTGGTGGCGGCGATGATGCGCACATCCACCTTGCGGGTCAGTCGGGCCCCCAGCGGGCGGATTTCGCCCTCCTGCAGCACCCTGAGCAGCTTGACCTGGAAGGCCGGCGAGGTTTCACCGATCTCGTCCAGGAACACCGTGCCGCCGTTGGCCTGCTCGAACAGGCCGATGCGATCCTCGTAGGCGCCGGTAAAGGCCCCCTTCTTGCAGCCGAACAGCTCGGATTCCAGCAGCTGATCGGGCAGCGCCCCGCAGTTTTCCACCACGAACGGCTTGCCGGCGCGGTGGGAATTGTAGTGCAGGGCCCGGGCCATCAGCTCCTTGCCGGTGCCGGATTCGCCGGTGATCAGCACCGAAATATCATAGCCGGCGATCCGCCGGGCCTGATGGATGGCCTCGGCCATGGGGCTGGACGGATCGTGGATGATGGCCTCGAAACCGTAGCGGCTTTGCAGCAGGCGGCGCTTGCCGGCCACCAGCTGTTCCAGCGGCGCCGCCGCCGCCCGTATTTCCAGGCTGACGCTCTGATGATCGCGCTGCAGCTGGAACAGCTGCACGGCGCCCTTGACCACCGCCTGCAGATGATCGGGATCCCACGGCTTGGTGATGTACTGGTAGATGCCGGCCTCGTTGACCCCGGCGATGATATCCTCGGAATCGGTGAAGCCCGAGATGATCATGCGCACCGGATCGGGCCAGCGGTCGCGCACCGTTTTCAGGAAATCGACGCCGTTGCCGCCCGGCATGCGCTGATCGCACAAAATGGCGTGCACCATCTCGCTTTCCAGCAGCAGTTCGGCCTCGGCGGCGGACGAGGCGGCCAGCACCTCGAACTCGTCGTCCAGCACACGGCGCAGGGCCTCTTGCGAGCGCGGCTCGTCGTCGATCACCAGCAGGATGGGGCGTTCGGTCATGCCGCCCCCCGCCCCGGCTTTTTGCGGTGCAGAGCCAGATGCAGCGGCGTGCGCGATTTCGCCACCTTGAAGACGAAATCGTGGCGGGCGACGTGATAGCTGGGATCGAACCCGTAGAAATTCAGCGTCATGCGCTCCAATTCCCCGGTACGGTAGGCCTCCAGCGGTTTGGCCGCCTCGTCGGCGGCGCGGCGGGCCCGTTTCGCCGCCAGCAGGCTCTCCAGGTCCGGGTCGGCGGCCAGGGCGCGGGCCATGTCCTTCAGCGCGGCCTCGGCGGCGGCGGCGGCGGCGGGCAGCAC
>JAJZGK010000151.1 GCA_021798485.1 Pseudomonadota bacterium | reverse complement strand
GACGCCATCGAAGGGGTATCCCGCGAGGTGGCCCGCGCCCTGGCCGGCAAGGCGCTGTCCGCCGCCCGCCTCGGCCTGCCCTTCGCGCGACCCTGCGTGCTGCTGTCGGGCGGGGAAACCACCGTGACCGTGCGCGGCCGCGGCCAGGGCGGCCCCAACGGCGAGTTCGCCCTGGCCCTGGCGCTGGCCCTGAAGGGACGAAATAATATTTCAGCAATCGCCTGCGACACCGATGGTATGGATGGCGCCAGCGGCGCGGCGGGGGCGCTGGTTCTTCCAGATAGTCTGGAGCGCGCCCGCGCCAAAGGGATTGACGTTGCGGCGCTTCTGGCCCAAAACGATTCCTCTGGACTGTTCGCGCCGCTGGGAGATCTGGTACAAACCGGCCCCACGCGCACGAATGTTAACGATTTCCGCGCCATCTTCATCGCGGAACCCACGCAATAAAAGAATAAAGTGCATGTCCCTCCGGCGCGGCGCATTGTGACCGCAAGAGACCATCCGCCGGACCCATGCCAGATTGGACCATCAAGATGAGACGCACCCGTAACGCCAAGATCATCGCCACGCTGGGCCCGGCCAGCACCACCGCCCAGACCATCGAGGGGCTGTTCCTGGCCGGAGCCGACGTGTTCCGCCTGAATTTCAGCCACGGCTCGCACGAAGACCATCAGCGCCGCTACGACACCATCCGCGAGGTGGAACGCAAAACCCGCCGCCCCATCAGCGTGCTGGCCGATCTGCAGGGCCCCAAGCTGCGGGTGGCCAATTTCCAGGAAGGCCGCATTCAGCTGGCCGCCGGCCAGGGCTTCCGCCTGGATCTGGATCCCGCCCTGGGCGACCATACCCGCGTCAACCTGCCGCATCCCGAGATTTTCGCCGCCCTGCGCGTGGGCACCGAGCTGCTGCTGGACGACGGCCGCCTGCGCCTGCGCGTGGAAAAGCACGGCGCCGATTTTGCCGAAACGGTGGTGATCACCGGTGGCGAGCTCTCCAACCACAAAGGCGTCAACGTGCCCAACGTGGTGCTGCCCATGTCGCCCCTGACCGAAAAGGACAAGGCCGATCTGGCCTTCGCCCTCGACATGGGCGCCGACTGGGTGGCGCTGTCCTTCGTGCAGCGCGCCGAGGACGTGGAGGAGATCAAGGCCCTGGTGCAGGGCCGCGCCCTGGTGATGAGCAAGCTGGAAAAGCCTTCGGCCATCGATCATCTGGACGCCATCATCGAATTGTCCGACGGCATCATGGTGGCGCGCGGCGATCTGGGGGTGGAATGCCCGCCGGAAACCGTGCCGATCCTGCAAAAGCGCATCGTGCGCGCCGCCCGCGCGGCCGGCAAGCCGGTGGTGGTGGCCACCCAGATGCTGGACAGCATGGTGCATTCCCCCACCCCCACCCGCGCCGAAGCCTCGGACGTGGCCACCGCCATCTATGACGGCGCCGACGCGGTGATGCTGTCGGCGGAAACCGCCGCCGGCGATTATCCCATCGATGCCGTGACCATGATGGACCGCATCATCGGGCGGGTGGAAAAGGACGAGCATTATCATCTGGTGCTGGACGCCTCGCGCCCGGCCCCCACCGGCACCACCCGCGACGCCATCAGCGCCGCCGCCCGCCAGGTGGCCCATACCCTGAAGGTGGCGGCCATCGTCACCTTCACCTCGTCGGGCTCCACCACCCTGCGCGCCGCCCGCGAACGCCCCGACGCCCCGGTGCTGAGCCTGACCACCGACGTCAAGGTGGCCCGCCAGACCTCGCTGGTGTGGGGCGCCCACAGCGTGGTGGTGCACGAGGTGCACAGCTTCGCCGAAATGGTGGCGGTGGCGGTGCGCGTGGCCCACGAACAGGGCTTCGCCCAGTGGCGCGAACAGGTGGTGATCACCGCCGGCGTGCCCTTCGGCACTTCGGGCACCACCAACATCCTGCGGGTGGCCACGGTGGAGGAAACCTAGACAGAAACCAGGTCAGGCGGCTTACCACCAGCTTCATACCCGGTGGGTCCGCTCCGTCGGCGGCAACTCATACAGGACTCTGCGCCGGAAGAGCGCTTGCCGTTCCAACAGCGTCATGGCCCCTCAGGTCAAGCCCGGCCAAGACGGCTTAAGGGAGGGGCTGTGGCGCAGAGGCCCCTTTGTCGTCGTCCGCAGGGCGGCATCCCCTCTTGTCGTCATGCGCGGGCTTGGCCCGCGCATCATAAGACGGCGTCTCCCCCACACATGGATGGCCGGGTCAAGCCCGCCAAGACGGCTTAAGGGGAGGGGCTGTGGCGCAGAGGCCCCTTGTCGTCGTCCGCAGCGCGGCAGCCCCCTCTTGTCGTCATGCGCGGGCTTGGCCCGCGCATCATAAGACGGCGTCTCCCCCACACATGGATGGCCGGGTCAAGCCCGCCAAGACGGCTTGAGGGAGGGGCTGTAGCGCAGAGGCTCCTTTGTCGTCGTCCGCAGCGCGGCATCGCCTCTTGTCGTCATGCGCGGGCTTGACCCGCGCATCATAAGACGGCGCCTCCCCCCACATGGATGGCCGGGTCAAGCCCGGCCAAGACGGCTTGAGGGAGGGGCTGTGGTGCCGAGACCCCTTTGTCGTCGTCCGCAGGGCGGCAGCCCCCTTTTGTCGTCATGCGCGGGCTTGACCCGCGCATCATAAGACGGCGTCTCCCCCACACATGGACAGCCGTGGGCGCCGCCCCGGCCATCCACGTCTGGAAAGAAACCAGGTCAGGCGGAAGAGCGATCTTCCGCCTTTTTTTCTGTCCTCAGCGGGTGCCGAACAGGGCGGCGCCGACGCGGTCGCCGTCGCGGATGTTTTCACGCTCGCAGGTGCCGCCCGCCAGTTCGATCACCGCCCGCACCGGCCCCGGCGAGGGGATGATGGCCAGCGACATCGGCACGGTGCGCGCGGCGATGGACAGAATGCGGCCATCCTCGGCGATGAACACCATGTCCAGCGGGATCAGGGTATCCTTCATCCACATGGAGATGGGCCGGGCATAGCCGAAATCGAACAGCATGCCGGTATGGGGCGGCACCTCCTTGCGGCCCATCAGCCCGTGCTCCAGCTCGGCCTGGCTCTGCTCCAGCTCCATGCGGTAGGCCAGGGCCCGGCCGTCGGCGGTATGGAACACCACCGGCACGATTCCGGCGGCCCAGGCCGCCGGCCCGCCCGCCGCCAGCAGAACCAGCGCCGAAGCCCACAGTCTCAGTGTCCGCCACATGCCCCGTTCTCCTCGATGTCTCTCCGCCTTTGGCGCACGAGGCGCCGCCAAGGCTTTACGCGATTCCTAAAACCCGGCCAGAGTGCCCGCCGCCGCCGCCGGACGCAACCGCCGCCCTCCTATACGGAAGGTTATGGTTGTTACAACTTTAACCTCTTGCCGCCATACCTCCCCGTTCCCCTAAAACGGGCCTGTTACTGTATTAATAATTTCGTCGCAGGGCATGCACACCTTGCGGCACCGAAAACGGGGCGAAAGCCCCGTATGCGGGAGGCGAATTCCCCGCCCATCCCCTTCCCTCCCGCCGGAGCGCCGCGCTTTTAGCGCGGCGTTTTCCGTTTCAGGGCTTGCATCGCGCCGATCAACAAATGTTGCATCCGGCAAGGGCGGCGGCGGCGGGTCTTGCCGTCCGTGCCGGCTTGCCGCATGATGCGCAAACCCCAACGTTAAGGACCACGTTCATGTTTTTGCGCTCGTTCGCCGCCCTGCTGGTCGCCCTTCCCCTGGCGGCCCTGCCGCTGGTGTCGGCCCAGGCCCAGGAAGACCAGTCGCTCACCCCGAAGCAGCAGGAGGCGGTGAAGAAGCTGGTTCATGACTATATCATGGACAATCCCTCGATCATTTCCGACGCCATCGAGGCCCTGCGCGAGAAGGAACAGCTGGCCGCCGAGAACGACGCCAAGAAGGCCATCGCCGACCGTTCGCGCGATATCTTCGACGATCCCAACTCGCCGGTGCTGGGCAACCCCAAGGGCGATGTCACCATCGTCGAGTTCTTCGATTACCGCTGCCCCTACTGCAAGGCCATGAACGACGGCCTGTTCCAGACCCTGAAAAGCGACGGCAAGATCAAGCTGGTGCTGAAGGATCTGCCGGTACTGGGGCCGGATTCGGTGTTCGCCGCCCGCGCCGCCCTGGCCGCCCACCATCAGAAGCGCTACGAGGCCTTCCACCGCGACATGATGGCCTTCAAGGGCCAGCTGGATGACAAGGTGGTGATGAAGCTGGCCGCCGAATCGGGCCTGAATGTCGATACCCTGAAGAAGGACATGGACGATCCGGCCATCAACAAGGCCATCAACGACAATCTGCAGCTGGCCCATGCCCTGGGCGTCAACGGCACCCCGGCCTTCATCATCGGCGATCAGCTGATCCCCGGCGCCATGCCCATCCCGGCCCTGAAGCAGCTGGTGGAGCAGGCCCGCAAGGCCAAGGCCAACTGATCTTCGCTCCGGCGAACCAAAAAGGCCGCGCCCCCCAAGGGGACGCGGCCTTTTTTTGCCGGAAACACGCCTAAGGATATTACACGAAATAGGCCTTCAGGGGCGCGAAGCCGTTGAAGTTCACCGCCGCGTAACTGGTGGTGTAGGCGCCGGTGGACAGGATGCGCACCCGGTCGCCGGGTTTGAGCGACAGCGGCATCTGATACTGGTGCTTCTCGTACAGAATATCGGCGGAATCGCAGGTGGGGCCGGCCAGAACCACCGGGCCGCTGGGGCCTTCGCCGCCGCCCACCAGCTGCAGGCGGTATTTGATGGCCTCGTCCATGGTTTCGGCCAGACCGCCAAACTTGCCGACATCGAGATAGACCCAGCGCTCGTCATCGGCGAACGACTTGCGCGACACCAGCACCACCTCGGTTTCCAGAATGCCGGAATCCCCCACCAGCGACCGCCCCGGCTCGGTGATCATCTGCGGCAGATCGTTGCCGAAATGATCGGTCATGGCCTGCATGATGGCCCCGGCATAGCGTTCCACCGGCGCCACATCGTCGCGGTAGCGGGCCGGCAGGCCGCCGCCCAGATTGAGCATGGCCAGGGCGATGCCCTCGGCCGCCAGATCGCGGAACAGGGCGGCGGCCCTGCCGATGGCCAGATCCCACTGGTCCAGCCGGGTCTGCTGCGAGCCCACATGGAACGACAGACCGTAAGGCACCAGCCCCAGAGCGCGGGCCTTCAGCATCAGGGCGCGGGCCATGTCGGCCTCGCAGCCGAACTTGCGCGACAGCGGCCATTCGGCGCCCTCGCAGGTCATCAGCAGGCGGCAGAACACCTTGGACCCCGGCGCCGCCTCGGCCAACTTGTCGAGCTCGGCCTCGGAATCGAAGGCGAACAGGCGCACGCCCCGCTCATAGGCCCAGGCGATGTCCTTCAGCTTCTTGATGGTGTTGCCGAAGGAAATCCGCCCGGGCGCCACCCCGGCGGCCAGCACCGCCTCGATCTCGGGGCGGCTGGCGGTATCGAAGCTGGAGCCCAGCCCGGCCAGCAGGGCGATCACCTCGGGGGCCGGATTGGCCTTGACGGCGTAGAACACCTCGGCCAGCGGCAGATAGTGGCGCAAGGCGTGGTAATTGCCGGCGATCACATCGAGATCGACCACCAGGCACGGGGTTTCCGGCTGGGCCGAGGCCAGAAAACGGGAAATCTTGTCCGTCATCGCATACCCTTTCGTACGCGAAGGTTTCAGCAGTGGGGCGGAAAGGCGGGGCGAGAAACCCCCGCGGCAGGGCTTTAGACGATCACCGGATCGGGGCGGAACCACGCGCCCCGGGCGACCGTCTAGATACTATCCTTGCGGGAAAAACAAGGCACCAGCGCCATGAGCGGCGGATACGCTCTCCCTCCGGCATCCCTGCCGGTCAAGCAACAAACAACGGCCATAGCCTATCCCTCCGGGGTGCCGCGGTTTAGACGGCAGTCATCAGAAGAACGCCTTGACGTCGTTGCTTAACCAGTCTGCCGGCAAAGCCGGGGCAGGGCCAGAGGCACGTGCGCGGTACGTCTTTGAAGGCGCTATTTACGCTTTTTTGCGGCGATGGAAAGCAAAAAAATAACCCCCGGCGGGGGTTTTTGAAAAAACAAATAAAATCAATGCCATAAACGTGATCACACACCCCCGCCTCCGGCACCGGAGGCGGGGGTGGCGCGATCAGATCAATCCGGCCAGCGGGCTGGAGGGATCGGCATAAAGCTTCTTGGGCATGCGTCCGGCCAGATAGGCCAGGCGGCCGCCCTGCACCGCCAGGCGCATGGCGTGGGCCATGGCGATGGGATCCTTGGCCAGGGCGATGGCGGTGTTCATCAGCACGCCGTCGCAGCCCAGTTCCATGGCCACGGCGGCATCGGAGGCGGTGCCCACCCCGGCATCCACCAGCACCGGCACCTTGGCCTGTTCGATGATCAGGCGGATATTGACCGGATTTTGAATGCCCAGGCCCGAGCCGATGGGCGCCCCCAGCGGCATGATGGCCACGCAGCCGATCTCTTCCAGGCGCTTGGCCATGATGGGATCATCGGTGCAGTAGACCATCACCTTGAAGCCTTCACGCACCAGGGTTTCAGCGGCCTTCAGGGTTTCCACCATGTCGGGGTACAGGCTTTTCTGATCGCCCAGCACCTCCAGCTTCACCAGATCCCAGCCGCCGGCCTCGCGGGCCAGGCGCAGGGTGCGCACCGCCTCGTCGGCGGTGTAGCAGCCGGCGGTATTGGGCAGGTAGGTGTAGTCCTTGGGGCTGACGTAATCCACCAGCATGGGCTGGGAGCGGTCGGTGATGTTGACGCGGCGCACCGCCACGGTGACGATCTCGGCGCCCGAGGCCTTGATGGCCCGCGCCGTCTCATCGAAATCCTTATAGCGCCCGGTGCCCACCAGAAGACGCGAGCGGTAGCTTTTGCCCGCCACCACCAGGGGGCTGTCGATCACATCGTCGCCCGAGCCGCCGCCGATGAAATGCACGATCTCCAAACGGTCGCCATCCTCCAGGCCGGTCTGGCCATAGGCCGACTTGGGCACGATCTCCAGGTTGCGCTCCACCGCCACCTTGGAACGGTCGAGGCCAAGATCGGCCAAAAGGGCCTCCACCGTCACAGAGCCGTCCAGGGCGCGGGACTCGCCGTTCAGGGTGATGTTCATGGGAATTCCCTTTTCACACAAAAACTTAGGAAAAATCGGGACCGGTAGTATGCGAGGCCGGAGCCGGGCTTGCAATGTTGGAATCCCAGGGGCCACGGCAATGGGCTGAAACTGTGCGGACTCCGGAATGGCATTGCGCCAACCGTGGCCCATGCTATAACGCATGCATGAAAGCTTGCCGACATGATGGGGCATCGGCATGACCCCTGCCATCCTGATCCTGAACGGGCCCAACCTCAACATGCTGGGCACCCGCCAGCCCGAGGTTTACGGACGCGAAACCCTGGCCGATATCGAAGCCCTGTGCCGACGCCACGGCGCCGGGCTGGGCCTTGCCGTGGACATCCGCCAAAGCAACCACGAGGGCCAGCTGGTGGATTGGATTCAGGAAGCGCGCGGCGCCAAGGCCGGGATCATTCTCAATGCCGGGGCCTATACCCACACCTCGGTGGCCATTCTGGATGCGCTGCTCGCCAGCGAACTGCCGGTGGTGGAGGTGCATCTGTCCAACATTCATCAGCGGGAGCCATTCCGCCATCATTCCTACGTGTCGAAAGCGGCGCGGGGCATGATATGTGGCTTCGGCAGTCACGGCTACGTCCTGGCGCTCGACGCCATCGCCCGGATCGTGGCCCCCTCACCTCACGATAGCGAAGAGGCATAATGTCTAAGACTTCCATCGACAGCGAGGCCGTACGCTCGCTGGCCTCCCTGCTCGCCGACACCAATCTGAGTGAAATCGAGTACGAATCGGCCGGCCTGCGCATCCGCGTGGCCCGTAC
>JAJZGK010000150.1 GCA_021798485.1 Pseudomonadota bacterium | reverse complement strand
CCAACCAGGCCGCCCAGGCCACCGAGCAGATCAGCCGCGAGATCGAGGGCGTGCAAAGCATTTCCGGTGAAGTGGTGGGGGCATTGAGCACCATCCGTCAGTCCATCGAGAATGTGCGCGAATATGTGGCCGCCACCGCCTCGGCGGTGGAGGAGCAAAGCGCCGTCACCCGCGACATGTCGGCCAATATGAGCAACGCCTCGCAGGCGGTGGAAACCATCTCGGGCAATGTGGCCGGCATCGCCGCCGCCGTGCAGCAGGCCGAGGCCGCCATCGCCAAAACCAAGGATGCCGCCGCCGTGCTGGCGCGCTGAGAAACGGGCACCGAACGCGGGATGGCGGCATCCTTGGCCCCATCCCGCACCCGTGCTATGGTGCGCCGCTTCAGAGAAAGTTGAGCGGCGGACGCCTTGAGCAGCAAGCAAAAGATCAAACTTGACCATACCACCTGGACGCTGATCCGCCGCCTGGTGCGCGAGGGGGTTTCCCCCTATCGCGGCAAGGTTCTGGCCTCGCTCCTGTGCATGGCCTTCGCCTCCGGCGCCACCGGTCTTTCGGCCTGGCTGATGAAGCCCGTGGTCAACGAGGTGTTCGTCAGCAAGCAGGCCGCCATGCTGTGGCCCATCGCCCTCGGGGTGATCGCCACCTTCCTGGTCAAGGGCACCGCCACCTACCTGCAATCCAGCCTGACCTCGTGGTACGGCCTGCGGGTGATCGCCGATATGCAGAACCGGCTGTTCGCCCACCTGACCGCCATGGATCTGGCCTTTTTCCACGGCGAATCCACCGGTGTTCTGGTCTCGCGCTTCACGGTGGATATCAGCCTGATGCGCGGCGCCGTCTCCAACGCCCTGGTGGGGCTGGGACGCGACAGCCTGACCACCATCATCCTGGTGGGGGTGATGTTCTGGCAGGACTGGACCCTGGCCGGCATGGCCTTCGTGGTGTTTCCGGTGGCCATTCTGCCCATCTCCAAGATCGGCAAGCGCATGCGCAAGGTCACCGCCAACACCCAGGAGCAGATGGGCGAGTTCAACACCCTGCTGGAACAAAGCTTCCAGGGCATCCGCATGGTCAAGGCCTACGGCATGGAAGGCTACGAGCGCGGCAAGATCGCCGCCATCACCGAAACCCTGTTCAGCCTGACCTACAAGGCCGGGCGGGTGCGGGCCGCCTCCAGCCCGATCATGGAAACCCTGGGCGGCGTGGCCGTGGCCATCGTCATTCTGTACGGCGGCCACCGGGTTATTTCCGGGGCCACCACGGCGGGGGCCTTCTTCGCCTTCATCACCGCCCTGCTCATGGCCTACGAACCGGTGAAGCGGCTGGCCAATCTCAACACCAATCTGCAGGAAGGGCTGTCGGCGGCCTCGCGCGTTTTTCATCTGATGGATCTGCTCCCCGGCATCACCGACGCCGCCGATGCCGCGGACCTGCGGGTGTCCGGCGGCGCCGTGCGCTTTTGCGATGTGGAGTTCAGCTACGACGGCGAACGCAAGGCCCTGAACCGCGTCAGCTTCGAAGCGCCGGCCGGACAGACCGTGGCCCTGGTGGGCTCGTCGGGCGGCGGCAAATCCACCATCTTGAATCTGATCCCCCGTTTCTACGACGTTAGCGGCGGCCAGGTGCTGGTGGACGGCCAGGATGTGCGCTCCGTCAGCATGGCCTCGCTGCGCCGGGGAATCGCCCTGGTCAGCCAGGAGGTGGCGCTGTTCGACGACACCATCCGCGCCAATATCTCGTTCGGGCGCTTCGAAGCCGGCCAGGACGAGATCGAACAGGCCGCCCGCCATGCCGCCGCCCACGACTTCATCATGGGCCTGCCCGAGGGCTACGACACCGTGGTGGGCGAACATGGCGTCAAGCTGTCGGGAGGGCAGCGCCAGCGCCTGTCCATCGCCCGCGCCATGCTGAAGAACGCCCCCATCCTGCTGCTGGACGAAGCCACCTCGGCGCTGGACACCGAATCCGAACGCCAGGTGCAGGCGGCGCTGGAGGTGCTGATGAAGGGCCGCACCACCATCGTGGTGGCGCACCGCCTGTCCACCATCGTCGATGCCGATCTGATCCATGTCATCGACAAGGGCCGGGTGGCGGAATCGGGCAGCCATGCCCAGCTTCTGGCCCGGGGCGGCATCTATGCCCGCCTTTATGCCCTGCAGTTCGCCGAGGACGGCAGCGCCGCCGCCCTGGAGGCCTGACCCCATGCGCGGGTTGAAGCGGGTTTTGAAAAGCGATCAGCTGCGCGCCGCCCTGTGCTGGCTGGGCGCCCTTTACATCCGCCTGGTATGGCTGACCGGGCGCTGGCGGGTGGAAAACGCCGCCGCCGCCGAGGCCTTCTGGGCCCAGGGCAAACCCTTCATTCTGGCCTTCTGGCATGGCCGCATCCTGATGATGCCCATGTGCTGGCGGCGCGGCCTGCCCATTCAGATGCTGATTTCCCAGCACCGCGACGGCCAGATCATTTCGCGCACCGTGGGCCATTTCGGCATCGAGACCGTGGTGGGCTCCTCGTCCAAGGGCGGATCGGCGGCGCTGCGCAGCATCCTGAAATTCCTGAAGGGCGGCACCTGCGTCGGCATCACCCCGGACGGCCCGCGCGGCCCGCGCATGCGCGCCTCCGAAGGGGTGGCGCAGATCGCCCGCCTCGCGGCGGTGCCGGTGATCCCCTGCAGCTATTCCTGCCGCCGCCGCCGCCTTCTGGGCAGCTGGGACCGTTTCCTGGTGGCCTTGCCCTTCTCGCGCGGGGTTATCATCTGGGGGCGGCCCATCACCGTCGAGGGCGGCGCCGAGGCGGTGGACCAGGGCCGCCTGGCCATCGAGGCCGAGCTGAACCGCATTTCCGCCCTGGCCGACAGTCTGATGGGGCATGCCCCGGTGGAGCCCGCCCCGTGCTCTTAAGCCTTTACCGCACCCTGACCACCCTGGGGGCGCCGCTGATCGACGCCTATCTGGCCCGCCGCCTGCGCCGCGGCAAGGAGGATGCCGCCCGCTTCGAGGAGCGGCGCGGCCGCGCCGGCCAGCCCCGCCCGCCCGGACGGCTGGTGTGGCTGCACGGCGCCTCGGTGGGGGAAACCCTGTCGCTGCTGCCGCTGGTGGAGCGGCTGCTGGCCCGCCCCGGCCTGGCCGTTCTGGTCACCTCGGGCACCGTGACCTCGGCGGCCCTGATGGCCGAGCGCCTGCCCGCCGGCGCCCTGCACCAGTATGTGCCGGTGGACCGCCTGCCCTGGGTGCGCCGCTTCCTGGATCATTGGCGTCCCGATCTGGTCTTGTGGTGCGAATCCGAGTTCTGGCCCAATCTGTTGTGCGAAACCGCCGCCCGCGCCATTCCCATGGTGCTGCTGAACGGCCGGGTCTCCGATCGCAGTTTCGCCCGCTGGCAGAAGCACCCCCGCCTGATCGCCCGGCTTCTGGGCTGCTTCCGGCTGTGCCTGGGGCAAAGCGACACCGACTGCGCCCGCCTGCAAGCCCTGGGGGCGCCGCAGGTAGCCTGCCGCGGCAATCTGAAATTCGCCACCCCGCCCCTGCCCGCCGGCGAAGACGCCCTGGCCGCCTTGCGGAACACCCTGGCCGGCCGCCCCCGCTGGCTGCTGGCCAGCAGCCATCCCGGCGAGGAAGCCCTGGCCGGACGGGCGCACCAGGCCCTGGCCGCCCGCCATCCCGGCCTGCTGACGGTGATCGTGCCGCGCCATCCGCAACGGGGCGCGGCCATCGCCGCCGATCTGCGGGATCTGGGCCTGACCGTGCCCCGCCGGGCCGGCGGCGAAAGCGTCGGCGCCGATGCCCAGATCCTGCTGGCCGACACCCTGGGCGAAATGGGCCTGTTCATCCGCCTTTGCCCCATCGTGATGATGGGCAAAAGCCTGATCGGACAGGGCGGCCAGAACCCGCTGGAACCGGCCCGCCTGGGCGCCGCCGTGCTGTTCGGCCCCCATATGGACAATTTCGCCGATATCGCCGCTCGCATGGCGGCGGCGGGGGCGGCGCGGCGCGTTGACAGCGAAAGCGCCCTGGCCGCCACCCTGGGCAATTTGCTTGCGGAGCCGGCGCAAAGCGCCATGATGGGGGAAACGGCGCGCCGCTTCGCCCAGGATCAGGCCGGCGTTCTGGACGCCGTTCTGGCCATGCTGACCCCCTGGCTGGACGCGCCGGGGGCGTAAAGTCCATCGTCAATTCCATGGAGAGGCGGGCATGAAGGCTCCGGGCTTCTGGTACAAGGGCGGATTACTCTCCCACCTGCTGGCGCCGCTCAGCCCGCTGTGGGCCAAGGCCGGACAGCGGCGCCAGGCCGCCGTCACCCCCTACCGCGCCGCCGTGCCGGTGGTGTGCGTGGGCAATCTGGTGGCCGGCGGCGCCGGAAAAACCCCGGTGGCGCTGTCGGTGGCCGAGTTTTTAAGCGGCGCCGCCTTCCTGTCGCGCGGCTACGGCGGCGAACTGGCCGGACCGGTACAGGTCGATCCCAAAAGCCACGACTACAAAATGGTGGGCGACGAACCGCTGCTGCTGGCGGAAAGCGCCCCCTGCTGGGTGGCGAAAAACCGCCGCGCCGGCGCCCGCGCCGCCATCGCCGGCGGCGCCCGCGCCCTGATCATGGACGACGGCTTCCAGAACGCCAGCCTGATCAAGGATCTGTCGCTGCTGGTGGTGGATGGGCCGGTGGGCTTCGGCAACGGCCGCTGTATTCCCGCCGGACCGTTGCGCGAACCGGTGGACCAGGGCCTGGCCCGCGCCGATGCCGTGGTCATCGTCGGCGAGGACCGCACCGGCATCGCCCGCAAGGTGGGCAGCCTGCCGGTGCTGTTCGCCACCCTGGAACCCGAAATCGAAAGCCTGTCGCTGAAGGGGGAAAAAGTGGTGGCCTTCGCCGGCATCGGCCGCCCGGAAAAATTCTTCGAGAGCCTGGAAGGCCTGGGCGCCGTCATCGTCGGCGGCTACGGCTTTCCCGACCATCATCCCTACCACCCCACCGAGGTCAGCGAACTGATCGCCGAGGCGGAGCGCCAGGAGGCCGCCCTCATCACCACCACCAAGGATTATGTGCGCCTGCCGCCGCATCTGCGCGGCCAGGTGGGGGTTCTGCGCGTCAGCGTGACCTGGGCCGACGAAGCCGCCCTGCTGCGGGTGCTGGACCCGGTTCTGCAACGGCTGGCCATCGCTCCAGCGGGCGTTACAGGCTGAAACCATTTCAGCTACACTCTTGAAATTTGAACTGGGTAGTTTAGTTTTAAGAGAGACCCCGCAAGGACCACCGTCATGCCCACCCGTTCAAACAGCCTGTTCGACCTTCTTCGCCACTACCGCGACGACGCCCGCCGCCTGGAGCCGCCCGTCGGCGCCCTGCTGGTGCTGACCCTGGTGCTGTACGGCTGCCTGTGCATCTACGGCATGACCCAGCTTTAAACATCTGTCATACCGGCCAACCCTTGACGTGACGGGTTGGCCGGTCTCCAGCGAGCCTTGAGCGAGCGGCCAAGGCTTTCGGCTGCCGCCGCCCGGCGAGGGACGATACAACCGGTCAATTCATTGGGCGGTTGGTTTTCTAAAATGCGGCCCGTTCCGGGCCCGCTTACGTGCCCCGCGGCTTGGCCCGCGCCGTGGGGGCGGCCTGCATGGGATCGTCGGGCCAGACATGCTTGGGATACTGGCCGCGCAGATCGGAGCGCACCTGTTTATAGGCATTGGCCCAGAAGCTGGCCAGATCCTGGGTGACCTGCACCGGCCGCCGCGCCGGCGACAGCAGATGCAGCATCAGCTTCACCCGGCCCCCCGCCACGGTGGGGGTTTCGGCCAGTCCGAACATTTCCTGCAGGCGCACCGCCAGCACCGGCACCTCGCCGTCTCCATAAAGGATGGGAACGCGGCTGCCCGAAGGCACGGTAACATGGGTGGGGGCCTCGGCATCGAGGCGCTTGCGCATCTCCCAGGGCAACAGGCTGTCCAGCACCGCCGCCATATCGAGACGGGCCAGATGGCTTTTGCGGCTCATGCCGTCCAGCCACGGCCCCAGCCAGCCCTCCAGCCCCTCCAGCAAGGCCTGATCCGAGAGATCGGGCCAGTCCCCGCCGTCCACCCGGCGCAGAAAGGCGATGCGGGCCCGCAAGGCCTGGGCGCCGGCGTCCCAGGGCAGGCAATCCAGGCCCAGACTGCGGATGCCGCCCTGCAGCGCCGCCGTGACCGCCGCCGCATCGGGCCGGGGCAGGGCCTCGTCCTTCAGCACCAGTTCGCCCAGCTTGCGCTGCCGCCTGGCCGCCACCAGCTGCTCGCGGTCGTCCCAGGCCACGCGGTCCTCCACCGTGATCAGCTCGGCGAACTGCTCCTCCAGTCCGGCCTGGGTCAGCGGCGCCGCCAGGAAAATACGGGCCTCGCGCTTGTCGCCGTCGAGATCGGCCACCGCCAGCAGATCGTGGCTGGCCAGGGCTTCCGGCTCGGGGAAAAAGGCGCCGCGCCCGTTGCTGAAGCGATATTGCAGCCCCTGCCCGCCCCGGCGCAGGGCGATGCGGTCGGGATAGGCGAAGGCCAGCAGCAGCCCGGCCTCCTCCACGCCATCGTCGGCGGGGGCGATGCGCAGCTGGCGGCGCAGCTGTTTCGCCGCCTCGCGCACCCGCTGCACGCCGCCGCGATCGGCGCCGCCGCCGCGCGGATCACGCAACAGCTCCAGCCGCAGCCGCAGATCGGCATCGCGGCCGCCGCGCAGGATATCGCGCTCTGACAGCAGCGCCACCAGATCAGAGGCCAGCGCCCCCAGCCCCAGGGCCTGGCCGCGCAGCACCATATGGGCCAGACGCGGATGCAGTGGCAGCCCGGCCATGGCCCGGCCATGCGCGGTGATGCGTCCCTCGGCATCCAGCGCCGTCAGATGCCGCAGCAGCCCCCGCGCCTGGGCATAGGCGGCGGCGGGCGGCGGATCCAGCCAGGCGAGAGCGGCGGGATCGGCCACGCCCCAGCGCGCCAGATCGAGCGCCAGCGGGGCAAGATCGGCCTCGGCGATTTCCGGGGCGGCGAAGGCCGGCAGGCCGCGATGCGCCGCCTCGGTCCACAGCCGGTAGCAAACCCCCGGCCCCAGCCGCCCGGCGCGGCCGCGCCGCTGCTCGGCCGAGGCCTTGGAGAGCGGCGCCGTCACCAGCCGGGTCATGCCGCCGTTGGCGTCGAAGCGGGGGCCGCGCGTCAGCCCGCCATCCACCACCACGCGGATGCCCTCGATGGTCAGCGAGGTTTCGGCGATGCTGGTGGCCAGCACCACCTTGCGCCGGCCCGGCTGCGGGCGCAGCGCCGCATCCTGGGCCTGTTGCGGCAAATCGCCGTAAAGCGGGGCGATCAGCAGATCGGGGCGGCGCTGTCCAAGCCGCTCCGCCACCCGGCGGATCTCGCCCTGGCCGGGCAGAAAGACCAGAACATCGCCCTCGGCCTCCTCGGCCAGGGCGCGCAGGATCAGCGCCGTCAGGCTGTCTTCGAAGCGCCCGGAAGCCGGGCTGTCCAGCCAGCGCACCGCCACCGGATGGCTGCGGCCCTGGCTGGTGACGATGGGAGCATCGCCCAGCAGCGCCGCCACCGGGCCGCCGTCCAGGGTGGCCGACATCACCACCAGACGCAGATCGTCGCGCAGCGACCCCTGGCTTTCCAGGCACAGCGCCAGCCCCAGATCGCCGTTCAGGCTGCGTTCGTGAAATTCGTCGAACAGCACCGCCGCCACCCCCTCCAGGGCGGGATCGTCCTGCAGGCGGCGGGTCAGGATCCCTTCCGTCACCACCTCGATGCGGGTTTTCGGCCCCACCTTGCTGTCCAGGCGGATGCGGTAGCCCACGGTTTCACCCACCGCCTCGCCCAGCAGCTCGGCCATGCGGCGGGCGGCGGCGCGGGCGGCCAGCCGGCGCGGCTCCAGCATGAGGATGCTGCCGCCGCGCCGCCAGGGCTGATCCAGCAGGGCCAGCGGCACCAGGGTGGTTTTGCCGGCGCCGGGCGGAGCCTGCAGCACGGCGCCGGAGCGCGCCGCCAGGGCGTCGAGCAGGGCGGGCAGGGCCGCCTCGATGGGCAGGCCGCCGAT
>JAJZGK010000149.1 GCA_021798485.1 Pseudomonadota bacterium | reverse complement strand
GGTGGATCTGTCGGGGGGGCACAGCGCCGGCGACAATGTGATTTCCGCCACCGATGTGTCGCTGGTGCTGGCCATGACCACCCAAGCCGATACTCTGATCGGCGGCAGTCAGGCGGTCACCCTGATCGGCAGTTCCGGCGGCGGCCTGATCGAGGCCGGATCGGGCAATGATACCCTTTATGCCAATCTGACCCAAAGCGACGACGCCTACGGCCTGGTGGGGGCCACCCATGCCCTGGGCGCCGGCGCCACCGCCTATTGGTCGGGCATCCATACTGTGGTGGGGTATGCCGGAGACGGCAGTTACGAGGTGCTTTACGGCGACGGCAACACCAATCTGCAGCTGAGCAGCTGGAGCGCCGCGTCTCCCGATGCCGCCTTCGCCAGCACCAGCGTGCTCAACACGGCCCTGCAGTGGGCGGCGCTCTCGGCCAATGGCGCCGCTGTGGCCTACGACATTTCATCGGAGGGAGGGCCGCTGCTCAGTCCTCCGTCGGTCTATGTCTACAATATCGCCTCGGGGCAGCGCCTTTCGGTCAGCTCGGGCCAAGGCCTGCCGATGGGAAACGCCACGTCCATCAGCGATCTGGCGATTTCCGCCGATGGCGCCCAGGTCGCCATCGGCGAGAGCGCCGGGGAATTGCTGGTGGTGGATGCGCGCACCGCCGCGCAACTGGCCGCTCTCATCTTTTCCGGCGATCCCCGGAACCTGGCCTTCGCCGCCGACGGCAGAGTGGTGCTGTTCCAGGACGGCAACGGCAATGTGGACAGCCTCACGGTGGCAACCGGCGCCACCTCGGCGCTGGTGTCGCATGTGGGGGATACCCAGTGGCAGGCCGATGCCAGCGGCCAGCAGATCGTTTATCAGTCCACCAGCAATTATCAGGTTTACTACGCCGATCTGGCCGCCGGCACCACGGTGCAGCTGTCATCCTCCAGCACCGACAGCGCCTGGGATGCCGCCATCTCGGCCAACGGCCGCTTCGTGGCCTTCGAGGAATCCTTTGCCGACGGCTCCGACAAGATCGTCCTCCGCGATCTATGGAGCGGCACCAGCGATGTGGTGATCGAGTCCGGCAATCTTTCGCTTTCGTCCATGGAGCTTTCGGCCAACGGCCAATATCTGTTCCTGGGCACCGCCTATGCCAGCCAGATCGTCGAGCTGGCCAATCCTTATTTCACCGCCGCCGGCGGCCAGTCCACCCTGATCGCCGGCGCCGGCAGCGATGTGCTCTATGGCGGCCTGGACATTCCGTCCACCACGGTGCTGAGCGTCAGCGGCGCCAGCGCCAGCTACGATGCCGGCACCACCCTGGAAGGGGGCAGCGGCAGCAGCACCCTGATCGGCGGCGGCGGCTCCACCCGCTTCATCGTTGCCGGCGGCGGCGTGGAAACCCTGATCGGCAACGGCCTGGCCGACCAGCAGGTGCTGGATCTGTCCGGCATCGCCTCCAATCTGTTCGTCGATCTCGGCTCCACTTATACCGATGCCACGGCGCACCAGCTGATCATCGGCACCATCACCGATACCTTGTCGGGGATCGATAATGTGGTGGGCGGCAGCGGCGCCAGCTCCACCCTGGTGGGCAATACCGATGCCAATATCATCGTGGCCGGCAGCGGCCAGACCACCACCATCATCGGCCATGGCGGCGCCGATCAGATCTATCTGGGCGCCAACACCAACGTGCTGATCGTGACCCCGGATTATCACGCCGAAACCATTTATCTCGACAATGTCTCCACCGCTCTCAACGAGATCACGCACCAGGACATGAGCGGCGGCCTGCTGGATGTGACGCGCTCCGGCAACGATCTGCTGTTCCACTTCACCGCGGCGGGCGGCGGTGGCGAGAGCACGGTGAAAAGCTTTTTCACCGACACCAACACCTCGCTGGTGCTGGTCGATACCGGCAGCGGCAACACTGCCGAATATGTGCATCAGGACACCAGCGGCGTGCTCGACAGTTCGGTGGTCTTCGATGGCGCCACCCTGGCGCTGAACACCCTGGCGGGCACGCATGCCACCGAACTGATGATCGCCGGGTCCGACAACATGCTGGTGTATACCCGGGATGTCACCGGCGCTCCGGGCCAGATGGATGTGATGGTCACCGGCACGCACGATCTGATCCTGTCGGGCGATACCAGCGGGCTTTATTTCAGCACCCTGAGCGACAGCGCGGCCAATGTCACCGTCGATATGGCCAACGATCTCGGCACCTCGGCCAATCATGTGCTGAACGGCACCACCTATGTCATGCATGAGGCGGTCTACGAGGGGGCCACCACCTGGTTCACCGGCCTGCCCGATCTCTACGGCACCAACAACGGCGATACCCTGATCGGCGGCCAGCTGACCACCAATACGGTCTCGGCAAGCGGGGATCAGCGCTTCGTGGTGGGCACCGGCGCCAACGTCCTCATGAATGCCGGCGCCGATCTCTCGGTGACCTACGGCTCCCCCCTCAATAGCCTGGCCGGGGTGGAGGTGGACTATTCGCGCAGCGGCTCCGGCATCACCGCCGATCTCGGCGGCGGCGATGGTTCGGCCTATACCCTGAGCCTGGGCGACAGCGGCACCGAGGTTTTGCATGAAACCGGCACGGTGGTGCACGACCATGTGACCGATCTGCTCTACAACGTCACCGATCTCAAGGGCTCGGCCTATAACGACGTCATCAACATCACCAACGGCACGGCCGGCAGCTATCACCTCATGTCCAGCCTGGGCAACGACAGCTACAGCATCACCGGCACCGGCGGCGTGGTGCTGGATTACAGTGAGTCCTCCTCGGCCATCATCGCCAATCTGTCAGGTAACCCGCTGGGCAAGGGCATGTCCTGGACCTTTGATGGCTATCCCCTGACGGAAACCCTTGCCGGCGGATCCGTTCTGCACGATTACGCCGGTCATGCCGCCTATCTCGATACCCTAAGCGGTATCAACGACATCATGATCGGGAATAACGGCGGCACCATCATCGGCACCGGCCTGCCGATGGGCAACGATTACCCCACCACCCTCGATCTCAGCGCCCTGTCGGGGGTGGCCACCGTCGATCTCGGCGCCTCCACCGTGACCGAAAGCGGATATTCCGCCTCCACCGTCTTTGCCGATCTGTCGGAGATTATCGGCTCTCCCACCGGGGCGCTGTTCGTCGGCACCGTCGCCGAGGTGAGCACCGGCCTCTCGCTGATCGGCTCCAACAGCGGCGATCTCGGCATTCTCAGCCTGACCGGCACCCCCAGCGCCGGTGATACCCTGTGGGCCACCCTCGCCAATTTCGCCACCCTGGAGCTGGGCGGCACCGCCCAGATCACCCTGGGCGATACGGCCGCCAATGAAGGCCTGGACAGTGTGGTGCTGTCCTCGGGGCTGATGATCGGCAGCGAGATCCAGGTGGACGATTTCAACGGCCACAGCCTCGGTCTCAGCGGCAACGGCAGTGCCGGCAGCATGCTGTCCAACACCTATGTGCTGGCGGGCTCCGGGGTTTACACCGTCAGCGATTCCGATATGGCCCTGGTGCAGATGGGCACGGCTTCGCTGGCCCGCGGCGATTGGGCGGCCTCGCTGACCAACGGCTGGGCCACGCTGGTGCAGGCCAGCACCACGGTGATCTTCGAGGGCGGCGCCAGCCATGCCTGGTTCAATCCGTCGGAAAGCGCCTGGCTGATCCCCGCCGGTTCCAACGAGACCGCCCTCACCATCGATGTCGCCGTGGGCGGCGCGGCGCAGATGTGGCTGATCGGCTCCAGTTTCAGCATGACCGGGGCCGGCAGCCTCAATACCGCCACCATTACCTCCGATCAGAGCGGCACCTTCCTGGCCAGCTACGAGGCCGGCAGCGTCACCGGCCAGGATCAGCTGGTGTTCTCCGACGGCTCGGTCTCTCACACCGTCACCCTGTCCATCGGCTACGATCCGGGCGGCGACGGCAGCCTGGGCACCACCACCTTGAGCGGCGATCTCAGCCTGGCCTATGGCAGCCATCTCAATCTGGATGTGGGGGCCGCGGGCAGCGATCTTTTGAACGGCGGCGGCCATGCCTTCACCGCCGGCGGCGATCTCAACATCCTGCCCCTGGCGGCCAGCAGCATGAGCGACGGCCAGACCATGACCCTGGCGGCCAACCTTGCCGCCGATCAGGGCAGTTTTTCGCATATCACCGGGCTCGACAGCTATGCCGCCAGTGATATCGCCCTGCTGCCGGTGTTTGCCAACGGCAGCATCACTCTGGAAAGCCATACCGCCATCGAAAGCACCAGCACCCTGGTGGACGGCACCACCGGCGCCGATTATCTGATGGGCGGCCACGGCAATCAGACCCTGGCGGGCAACGGCGGCGCCGATGTCATCCTGGCGGTGTCGGGCAACGATACGGTGCAGGTGGGCGACAACAGCTTCGTCTATCTCGATGGCGGCAGCGGCACCAGCCAGCTGCAGTTCGATTTCAGCCATGCCGCCACCATCGATCTGACCGGCACCGGCGTGCTGTCGGCCACCAGCACCACCGATGGCGTGCACCGCAGCGATGTGGTGGAGCATTTCGGCCTGGTCGATCTTACCCACAGCGCCGGTTCCACCCTGGTGCTGAACGAGGCGGCGGTGAGCGCCCTGACCCCTTCGGGGAGCAACGGCTTCATCACCGCCAGCAATACGGCGCTGGGGGGCTCGGTTTCCACCGCCAACGCGGTGGTGATCGGCGGCACCTCGGGCGATGTGGTGAACCTGACCCATACCACCACCGCCTGGACCCACGATGCCGCGGTCAGCCTCGACATCAACGGCGCCACCCAGAGCTATCAGGTTTATCACACCACCCTTGGCGGCCATGCCGAAACGGTCTATGTGGCCCCCAACGTCGCCGTGCACAGTTCCTGACGGCCGGCTCCCTGCCGGCGCCTTATCCCGGGGTCAGATCCATCCCAGCAGCCGCCACCACAGATAATCCAGCGGCAGCACCACCAGGGCGCTCAAGGCGGCCAGGATCAGGCACAGCTTCAGGGCATGGCCCATGCGTTCGCCGCCCATCTGCATGGCCACCACCAAGGGCGCCGTGTAATACCGGCCAACCCTTGAAGTGACGGGTTGGCCGGTCTCCAGCGAGCCTTGAGCGAGCGGCCAAGGCGGCGGATGCCGCCGCCCGGCGAGGGACGCTACAACCGGTCAATTCATTGGGCGGTTGGTATGATAGAGCTGCGCCGCCGCCCCGGCCAGCACCACATTGGGAATGTTGGCCGGCAGCACGGCGAAGGTGGGCAGATGGCAGCCGAAGGCGGCGGCCAGAACCACGCCGGTCCGGCCCCGGCGTCCGGGGGAAAAGCCCAGGCTGTCGGCGATGGACAGCGCGATGGGGATCAGCAGCACCGCCCGCCCCACCGACGAGGGCATGATGAAGCCGAGACAGGTGCCCACCACCAGCACGCCGGTGATCACCCCGGCATAGCCGGCGCCGAAGCGGGGGGCCAGTCCCTCGGCCAGCCGCTGGCCGAGGCCGGTGCCCTTCACCGCCACGCCGATCACCAGCCCGCCGAAGATCAGCCACAGCGCGTCCGAGGTGAAGCCGCCGAACACCAGGGCGGCGGCGCCCACATGAAACAGCATGGCCAGGGTGAAGAAGGCCAGGGCGGTGACATATTCCGGCAGGGCGCCGGTGGCGAACGGGCCGAGGGCGGGCAGCACCAGGGTCAGGGTGGCGTTTTCGGGGCCGGGCAGGGGGGGGGCGCAGCAGGGCCGTCAGCAGCCCGGCGGCGGCGGCGGGCGTCGGCTCACAGCAGGCAGTACTCCACGGGGACGGCGGCGGGCGGCAGGGCCGGGGCGTCCAGGGCCGCCAGCAGATCGCGCTCGATGGTGCGGCAAATGGCGCCGAGCGGCAGGTCGTTGGGGGCGGTGCCGAACGGTTCCTCGATCTCGTCGCCCAGGGCGTCGAGGCCGAAGAAGGTGTAGGCCACGATGGCCACCACCACCGGGGTCATGAAGCCGATGCTGTCCACCAGGCCGAAGGGCAGGAAGAAGCAGTAGAGATAGGCGGTGCGGTGCAGCAGCAGGGCGTAGGAAAACGGCAGGGGGGTGGATTTGATGCGCTCGCAGCCGGCCTGAATGGCGCAAAGCGTTTCCACTCGCCGCTCGATCTCGGCGATCAGCATGGCATTGCCCCGGCCCTCGGCCAACGCGGCGGCCAGTTCGGCCGAACTGGCGCGCAGCAGGCGGTCGGGGCGGTTGTGGCTGGCCAGGGCGGCGGCGCACTCGCCGCCGTCGAGATAGGGGGCGATCTCGGCGGCGGGATCGCTGTCGCGCAGGTGATGCTTCAGGGCGTAGGCGAAGGCGATGATGCGGCGCACGGCGCGGGCCGCCGCCTCCGGCTCCTGGCGCAGATAGCAGAGGCTTTGCCGGGCCAGGCCGCGGCATTCGATCACCAGCTGCCCCCACAGCTTGCGGCCTTCCCAGAAGCGGTCGTAGCTGGCGCTGTTGCGAAAGCCCAGAAAAATGGCCAGGGCCAGCCCGATCAGGCTGAAGGGAATGGGGGTGAGCCTGATTTTTTCGGCGAAGAGGGAGCCGTGCAGCCAGGTGACAAGGACGGCCAGCCCCACCGTGACCGCCAGGGGGCGCAGGATGCGCGGCACGATGGAGCCGTTGAGAATGACGAACAGCTGCAGGCCATGCGGGCGGTCGCGGACGATCATGGGAGGCGGAAACCTTCAAGATTATGCGGGGTGGCGATCCTGCCATGATGAAGGCTTGCGAAACAATCTTAGCTTTTTTCTTGCCAAACGCGTGAACCGGGGCCATATACGGAGCGTTCCCAAAGACGTCCGGCGGACCGGCCTGAAAACCAAGGCGCCGCCGGTCTTTTCTTTGGGGCTCCGCCATCGTCCTCCATTCGGTGCCGGGTCTGGTTCGCGGGCGCGGGTTGTTCACAAAGAAACCCCGCCAGGGCGCCTGTCGTCCGCCAGACGAGGAGGAAACGATGTTTACCGGCACCGCGACACGGTTCGTCGTGAACGTGGCGGTAAATATCCGGCCCTGGGCCTGCCCGGCAGCGCCCGGCCGTTCTTGGAGAGTGAGAGTACTTTGGCTAAAGAAGATTTGATTGAATTCGAAGGCGTGGTCAGCGAAGTTCTGCCGGATGCCCGTTTCCGTGTGACTCTGGAAGGCGGCCATGAAGTGCTGGCCTATACCTCGGGCCGCATGAAAAAGAACCGCATCCGCGTGCTGGCCGGCGACCGTGTGACCGTGGAAATGACGCCCTACGACCTGACCAAGGCCCGCATCAATTTCCGCCACAAGGACGAACGCAGCGCGCCGCCGGCCGGGGGCAATCGTCCGCCGGTCCGCCGCTCGCGCTGAATGCGCATGGGCCCCGCGGGGTCCGTGGTTTACCCTATCCGTCGATCCGCGCCGCCGGGGCATGGTGCCCTGGCTGGTCGCGTTCGCATATATATTGAAATGACCTCATGACTCAGTTTTCCGAACTCGGCCTCGCCGAGCCGATTTGCCGTGCCGTGGCCGCCGAAGGCTACGACCACCCCACCCCCATTCAAAGCCAGGCCATTCCGCACATCCTGGCCGGCGCCGATCTTCTCGGCATCGCCCAGACCGGAACCGGTAAAACGGCGGCTTTCGCCCTGCCGGTGCTGCATCGGCTGTCGCTGGTGCGCAAGAAGGCCGGGCCGAAGGGCGTGCGCGCCCTGGTGCTGACCCCCACCCGCGAACTGGCCATTCAGGTCAGCGATTGCTTCGGCACCTACGGCTGTCATCTCGGCCTGCGCCGCGCCACCATTTTCGGTGGTGTCGGCATGCAGCCGCAGATCAAGACCCTGGCGGGCGGCGTCGATGTGCTGGTGGCCACCCCCGGCCGTCTGCTGGATCTGGTCAACCGCGACTGCCTGCGCCTGGATATGGTGGAAGTGCTGGTGCTGGACGAGGCCGACCGCATGCTCGACATGGGCTTCATCCACGATGTGCGCAAGGTGGTGGGCATGGTGCCGAAGCAGCGCCAGACCCTGTTCCTGTCGGCTACCATGGCCGGGCCGGTGGCTGTACTGGCCGCCACC
>JAJZGK010000148.1 GCA_021798485.1 Pseudomonadota bacterium | reverse complement strand
GCGGCGGCGGCGCCATCGCGCCAACGGGCCAGGGCCACCGGCAGCACCCGCATGGCGGCGCCGTTGCCGCCGTCGCCCTCGCAATATTCCCCCTGCATGGGGCCGCCGGTCATATAGCGGCGGATGCCGCGCCGGCAGGTGTTGCCCACGTCCACCGGGCCGCTTTTCAGCCAGGCGGCGAATTCGTCGCAGATGTCCTTGAGATCGAAGTCGCCCCGGCGCACCAGCGACCGCCCCAGGGCCAGGGCCATCTCGGTGTCGTCGGTGACCTGGCCGGGGGCCAGATGCAGCCAGCCGCCGCCGATCATCTTGCGGTGCAGGCGGTATTTGGCCTCGATCTCGCCCTTGGTCATCATTTCCACGGTGGCGCCCAGGGCATCGCCCACGGCAAAGCCCAGATAGGCGCCCAGGGCTCTTTCTTCCATGCTCGGCAGGGGGGTCATCGGGGCTCTCCCGTTAAAAATAGCTGGCCGTTGCCCGGTATTCGCCCCCGATCACCAGATATTCGCCCTCGCCCTTCAGCGGATGCACCGGCAGCAGGGTGTTGAAGAAGACGATCTTGGCGGTGGGAACGCGGGCGGTGAGAATGACGTCGCCGAAACAGCCGGCCACGTCGCGGTCCTCGCTGAACGAGGCCAGATTGTTCAGGCGCACCAGCACCTCGCGCCCCTCCAGGCGGGCGATGATCTGATGCTCGTCGAAACTGTTGGTGCCGCGATAAAGGGTGAGGTGGCGCCGGCCGGGGGCGGCGAAGGCCGCCAGCGCCCATTGGCAGAACTCGTACATCATGTCGAGCTGGGTGTGGATGGCGTTGTTGTGGAAGCGGCTCGACATCTTTTCCTCGATATAGCGCAGCCACACCGGCCCGCCCAGACGGGTGATGGCCTCCTTGTGGTAGGTGGGAAAAAGCCCGAAGCGGCTTTCCACCCAGCCTTTCAGCACGGCGCCCTCGGGGCCGTTGCTGTCGTAGCCCCAGCCTTTGAGCAGGCGCAGAAACGAGGAGCGGAAGCGGCGCGGCCCGGTCTGGCCCTCCTTGCGGCGCTCGCGCTGCTCAGGATCAAGGCCGAACATGGCCAACATATAGGCATGAAAGGCCTCGCCGGCCTCGGCCAGGCCCTCGGCCTGCGACAGCATCTCCCACAGATTGGGGTTCATCTCGCGGCAGCCGGAGATATGCATCGGCAGCGGATGGGCGTTGAATTCGGCCGATCCCAGCAGCGGCGTCGGCAGGCCGACCAGATTGGTGCTTTGTCCGATGGCGCGCGATGTCGGCATGATGGCGGCACGCTCCCCTTTGTTGGCGTCGGCGATGCCTATGCCCATGCAATTTGTGGGCCTTTTGCGACAAGCCCGGAGATGCGGGCGGACCGCGGCGTCGACCATGTGGGGGTTGCGACAGCCCTGTCGGCTTCCCGACAGGGGGCGAATGGGGCGGTGTTCTTATCCTATTCTATTGATCTGGAACGATAATATGGCGAATCGCCAAGTTGGCACGCCGGTTGCCTTATCCCTGTCGTGGCGGGGCTCCGGTCTCCGTCAAGGCAATTCGGACCGCTTGGACAGGATAAGGAAACACGCTATGCCTCGTCACATCGCCTTCTCCGGCAAGGGTGGGATCGGCAAGTCGACCACCTCGCAGAACACCCTGGCCGCCCTGGTGGAAATGGGCCAGAAGATCCTCATCGTCGGCTGCGACCCCAAGGCCGATTCCACTCGTCTCATCCTCAACACCAAGCTGCAGGACACCGTGCTGCATCTGGCCGCCAAGGCCGGCTCGGTCGAGGATCTCGAACTCGAAGACGTGATGAAGGTCGGCTACAAGGGCATCAAGTGCACCGAAGCCGGCGGGCCCGAGCCGGGGGTGGGCTGCGCCGGCCGCGGCGTGATCACCGCCATCAACTTCCTGGAAGAGAACGGCGCCTACGACGACGTGGACTATGTCTCCTACGACGTGCTGGGCGACGTGGTGTGCGGCGGCTTCGCCATGCCGATCCGCGAAAACAAGGCCCAGGAAATCTACATCGTCATGTCGGGCGAGATGATGGCGCTGTTCGCCGCCAACAACATCGCCAAGGGCATTCTGAAATATGCCGGTTCGGGCGGGGTGCGCCTCGGCGGCCTGATCTGCAACGAACGCCAGACCGACCGCGAACTGGAGCTGGCCGAGGCCCTGGCGGCGCGCATCAACACCAAGCTGATCCACTTCGTGCCGCGCGACAACGTGGTGCAGCACGCCGAACTGCGCCGCCAGACGGTGATCCAGTACAAGCCCGACTGCCAGCAGGCCCAGGAATACCGCCAGCTGGCCGTCAAGATCCATGACAACTGCGGCAAGGGCACCATTCCCGCGCCGATTTCCATGGAGGAGCTGGAGGACATGCTGATCGAGTTCGGCATCATGAAGACCGAGGAACAGCAGCTGGCCGAGCTGCAGGCCAAGGAAACATCCCTGTGCAGCGCCGGCTGATCCCCCAATAAGCCGGCCGCTCCCGTCTCCCGCCGCCTGTCTCCTCCGGCGGCGGGAGCCACGGCCCCGCAAAAGACATGCAAGGAGAAGGCCCATGAGCCTCGACGACCAGAACGACGCCGCCTTCCATGAGGACATCATCAAGGAAGTCCTGGCGCAGTATCCCGAAAAGGCCGCCAAGAAGCGCGCCCGCCATCTCAACGTCATCAAAAGCGACGAGGAGGCCGGCTCGTCCTCCTGCGGCGTGAAGTCCAACGTCAAATCGGTGCCCGGGGTGATGACCATCCGCGGCTGCGCCTACGCCGGCTCGAAGGGCGTGGTGTGGGGTCCGGTCAAGGACATGCTGCACATCTCGCACGGCCCGGTGGGCTGCGGGCAGTATTCCTGGTCGCAGCGCCGCAACTACTTCACCGGCACCGTCGGCATCGATTCCTTCGTGACCATGCAGATCACCTCGGACTTCCAGGAACGCGACATCGTCTTCGGCGGCGACAAGAACCTGGACAAGATGCTGGACGAGCTGAACGAGCTGTTCCCCTTGAGCAACGGCATCTCGGTGCAGTCGGAATGCCCCATCGGCCTGATCGGCGACGATATCGAGGCGGTGGCCAAGAAGAAGAACAAGGAACTGGGCAAGCCGGTGGTGCCGGTGCGCTGCGAAGGCTTCCGCGGCGTGTCGCAGTCGCTGGGCCATCACATCGCCAATGACGCCATCCGCGACTGGGTGTTCGACAAGACCTCGGCCGAGTGGGAAACCGGCCCCTACGACGTCAACCTCATCGCCGACTACAATATCGGCGGCGATGCCTGGCCGTCGCGCCGCCTGCTCGAGGAAATGGGCCTCAGGGTCATCGGCTCGTGGTCGGGCGACGCCACCCTGGCGGAAATGGAGCGCGCCCCCAAGGCCCGCCTCAATCTCATCCATTGCTACCGCTCGATGAACTACATCTGCCGCCATATGGAAGAGAAGTACAACATTCCGTGGGTGGAATATAACTTCTTCGGCCCCAGCCAGATCGCCAAGAGCCTGCGCAAGATCGCCAGCCAGTTCGACGAGACCATTCAGCAGAAGGCCGAAGAGGTCATCGCCAAGTACCAGCCGCTGGTGGATGCGGTGCTGGCCAAGTACAAGCCCCGGCTGGAAGGCAAGAAGGTCATGCTCTATGTGGGCGGCCTGCGCCCCCGCCACGTGGCCGACGCCTACGACGATCTCGGCATGAACATCGTCGGCACCGGCTATGAGTTCGCCCACAACGACGACTACCAGCGCACCACCGACTACCTGAAGGACGGCACGCTGATCTACGACGACGTGTCCGGCTACGAGCTGGAGAAGTTCATCGAGAAGATCCGCCCCGATCTGGTGGGCTCGGGCATCAAGGAGAAGTACGCCACCCAGAAGATGGGCGTGCCCTTCCGCCAGATGCACTCCTGGGACTATTCCGGCCCCTATCACGGCTACGACGGCTTCGCCATCTTCGCCCGCGACATGGACATGGCCATCAACAGTCCGGTGTGGAGCAAATTCAAGGCCCCGTGGAAGGCCGCCTGACGGCGGCCCGGCGCCCTTAATCCTTAAATGTCCTTATCCACCCGCGTATCGCCCATCATCCGGGGGCGCGGGCCAGGAGAACAGTCATGCCCCAGAGCGCAGACAAGATCAAAGACCACATTTCCCTGTTCAAGGAGCCCGAATATCAGGAGCTCTTCGCCAGCAAGAAGGCCCAGTTCGAGTGCCGCCACAGCGATGAGGCGGTGGCGGCCCAGGCCGAATACACCAAGGGCTGGGAATACCGGGAAAAGAACTTCGCCCGCCAGATCGCCGTGATCAATCCGGCCAAGGCCTGCCAGCCGCTGGGCGCGGTGTTCGCCGCCGCCGGCTTCGAGGGCACCTTGCCTTACGTGCACGGCTCGCAGGGCTGCGTGGCCTATTTCCGCTCGCACCTCGCCCGCCACTTCAAGGAGGCGGTGCCCATCGTCGCCGACTCCATGACCGAGGACGCGGCGGTGTTCGGCGGCCTGACCAACATCGTCGAGGGCCTGCAGAACGCCTACACCCTCTACAATCCCAAGATGATCGTGGTCTCCACCACCTGCATGGCGGAAGTGATCGGCGACGATCTGTCGGCCTTCATCGCCACCGCCAAGGAAAAGGGCTCGGTGCCCGGCGATTTCCCGGTGCCCTTCGCCCATACCCCGTCGTTCGTCGGCAGCCACGTGGTGGGCTACGACAACCAGATGAAGGGCATCCTGAACTACTTCTGGGACCGCGAGGCCGGCGAGCGGAAGGCCGGGGCGCCCAACGGCAAGCTCAACATCATTCCGGGCTTCGATGGCTATGCCGTGGCCAACAACCGCGAACTGAAGCGCTACCTGGATGTGATGGGCGTCGACTACACCCTGCTGGGCGACGTTTCCGACATCTACGACACCCCGTCCGACGGCGAATACCGCATGTATGACGGCGGCACCACCCTGGACGAGACCCGCGACGCCATCAACGCCAAGGCCACCTTGTCCCTGCAGGAATTCTGCTCCCTGAAAACCCTGGAGTATGTCAAGGACAAGGGCCAGGCGGTGGCCAGCCTCAACTATCCCATGGGGATTTCCGGCACCGACGCCCTGCTGATGAAGATCTCCGAGCTCAGCGGCAAGCCCATCCCCGACAGCCTGGAGAAGGAACGCGGCCGCCTGATGGACGCCATCACCGACAGCCAGGCCTGGCTGCACGGCAAGAAGTTCGCCCTGTTCGGCGATCCCGACTTCACCCTGGGCATGACCGCCTTCCTGTTGGACATGGGCTGCGAGCCCACCCATGTGCTGTGCACCAACGGATCGGCCGAATGGGAAGCGAAGGTCAAGGCCTTGCTGGCCTCCTCTCCCTTCGGCGCGGCGGGGCAGGTGTGGCGGGGCAAAGACCTGTGGCACCTGCGTTCGCTGCTCTTCACCGAGCCGGTCGATTTCCTGATCGGCTCCTCCTACGGCAAATATCTGGAAAAGGACACCGGAATCCCCCTGATCCGTCTGACCTTCCCGATCTTTGACCGCCACCACCATCACCGCTTCCCCACCCTGGGCTACCAGGGCGGCCTGCGGGTGCTGGTGGAAATTCTGGATCGGGTGTTCGAGGTGGCTGATGCCTCGTCCGACATCTCCTACGACCTGACCCGGTAACCCACTCCTCGGTGAACCTGCCCCGGACCGGTTCCGCCGGTCCGGGGGCCTTCTTCCCCCGCATGGCCCAAAGACGACAGGGCCTTGTCGCGGACCCGACAAAGCAACGGGGAAACCCCGCTTTTCCGCCTTATTTTATCCGGCACGCCCTTTGCTTGGGACCGGTGGCAACGGCTGTGGAGGCGCGCATCATGCTCAAGAAGAAGATCGCCGATCTGATGACCGAGCCCGGCTGCGCCGTCAACCGCGGCAAAAGCGAGGGCGAGCGCCGCAAGGGCTGCGGCAAGCAGCTCACCCCCGGCGCGGCGGCGGGCGGCTGCGCCTTCGATGGCGCCAAGATCGCCCTGCAGCCCATTACCGACGCCCTGCATCTGGTGCACGGCCCCATCGCCTGCGACGGCAATTCCTGGGATACCCGCAACAGCGGCAGCAGCGGGCCGCAGCTCTATCGCATGGGCTGCACCAGCGATCTCTCCAACATGGATATCATTCAGGGCGGCGAGAAAAAGCTTTTCAAGGCCATCCGCGCCGCCGTGGCCCGCTATCAGCCGCCGGCGGTGTTTGTCTATCAGACCTGCGTGGCGGCGCTGATCGGCGACGATATCGCCGCCGTGTGCAAGGCCGCCGGCGAACGGCTGGGTCTGCCGGTGATCCCGGTGGAGGCGCCGGGCTTCGTCGGTTCGAAGAATCTCGGCAACCGCCTGGCCGGCGAGGCGCTGATCGATCATGTCATCGGCAGCCGGGATCCCGGCGATGCCGGTCCCACCGATATCAATATCCTGGGCGAATACAACGTGGCCGGCGAACTGGCCCTGGTGCGGCCGCTGCTGGCGGAGCTGGGCATCCGCCTGCGCACCGCCATCACCGGCGACGCCCGCTACGCCGATGTGGCCGCCGCCCATACGGCGCGGGCCAACATGGTGGTGTGCAGTCAGGCCCTGGTGACCCTGGCCCGCAAGATGCAGGAACGCTGGGATATCCCCTATTTCGAAGGCTCGTTCTACGGCATCGGCGATACCTCGGAGGCCTTGCGGGCCATCGCCGCCATGCTGGTGGCGCGGGGCGCCGACGCCGCCCTGCAAGAGCGCGCCGAGGCCCTGATCGCCCGTGAGGAGACGGCGGCCTGGGCGGCCATGGCCCCCTACCGCGCCACCCTGGCCGGCCGCAAGGTGCTGCTTTATACCGGCGGCGTCAAAAGCTGGTCGGTGATCCATGCCCTGCAGGAGATGGGCATGGAGGTGGTGGGCACCTCGGTGCGCAAATCCACCGAGGCCGACCGCCTGAAAGCCCTCGACCGCCTGGGCGGCGACGAGGAGAAGCTGCACGAGTCCATCCCCCCGCGCGAGATGTACGCCATGTTCAAGGCGGGCCGCGCCGACATCATGCTGTCGGGCGGGCGCTCGCAGTTCGTGGCCCTGAAGGCGAAAACCCCCTGGCTCGACATCAACCAGGAACGCCACCACGGCTATGCCGGCTATACCGGCATGGTCGCCCTGGTGCGCCAGATGCATCTGGCGCTCTCCAACCCCATCTGGGCCAGCCTGCGCCGCCCGGCGCCGTGGGACGGCGGGGAGGACTGAACATGGCAACTCTTCTGTCGGCCTCCAAACCCTTCACCGCCAGCCCGCTCAAACTGTCGGCGCCCCTGGGCGCGGCCCTGGCCTTTCTCGGCATGGAAGGCTGCCAGCCCCTGCTGCACGGCAGCCAGGGCTGCACCGCCTTCGCCCTGGTCATGCTGGTGCGGCATTTCCGCGAGGCCATTCCCCTGCAGACCACCGCCATGAACGAGGTCTCCACCATTCTGGGCGGCATGGACAATGTGGAGCAGGCCCTGCTCACCATCGCCAAACGGGTGAAGCCGCGCCTGATCGGCCTGATCTCCACGGCGCTGACCGAAACCCGGGGCGAGGATATGGCCGGGGAATTGAAGATCATCCTGGCGCGGAACCCCGAACTGGCCGGAATCCGGGTGGTGCTGGTGTCGGCGCCCGATTACGAGGGATCGCTGGAAACCGGCTACGGCAAGGCGGTGCTGGCTCTGCTGGAGGGGCTGCTGCCCGTCGAGGGGCCGGCCTTCAAGGATGCCCGGCGCGTCAATATCCTGCCCGGCGCCCATCTGACGCCGGGGGATATCGAGCATCTGCGCGAGATCGTCGAGGCGTTCGGGCTGTCGGCGGTGGTGGTGCCCGATCTTGCCGCCTCGCTGGATGGCCATGTGCCCGATCACTACATCGCCACCACCCTGGGCGGGGCCAGCCTCGACGATGTGGCCGGCATGGGCGCGGCGCGGCTGACCATTGCCGTGGGGGCGCATCTGCGCGCCGCCGCCGAACTGGCGCAAAGCCGCACCGGCGTGCCCTCGCTGCTGTTCGAGCGCCTGACCGGCCTGGAGGAGTGCGACCGGCTGATGAGCGCGCTGTCGCGGCTGTCGGGACGGCCGGTGCCGGCCCGGCTGCGCCGCGCCCGCAGCCGGCTGGAGGACGCCATGGTGGAC
>JAJZGK010000009.1 GCA_021798485.1 Pseudomonadota bacterium | reverse complement strand
GGTGTAGATCTCGGAGGTCACCATGACCAGCCCCGACGGCGCCGCGGTGAACATCGACGCCTTGCGGGGTAATTTCGAGGAGGCCTTCCGCGCCGTCTGGCAGAAGGACGCCGAGGACGACGGCTTCAACCGCCTGGTGGTCAATGCCGGGCTGAGCTGGCGTCAGGTCATGGTGCTCCGGGCCTATGCCAAATATCTGCGCCAGGCCGGCTCCACCTTCAGCCAGTCCTACGTGGAACGCAGCGTCACCGACAATCCCGAGGCCGCCGCCCTGCTGGTGCGGCTGTTCGAGGCCCGCTTCGATCCCGAGGGCGCCCATGACGAGGCGCCGTTGCGCGCCGCCCTCGATCAGGCCCTGGAACGCATCGTCAGCGCCGACGAGGACCGCATCCTGCGCTGGTTCCTCAATCTGGTGGACAGCTCGCTCCGCACCAACTATTTCCAGCTGGAAAACGACCGGGCCAAGCCCTATCTGTCGGTCAAGCTGGACAGCAAAAAGGTGCTGGGCCTGCCCCTGCCCCGCCCCAATGTGGAAGTGTTCGTCTACAGCCCGCGCATGGAGGGTATTCACCTGCGTGGCGGCAAGGTGGCGCGCGGCGGCATCCGCTGGTCGGACCGCCCCGAGGACTTCCGCACCGAGATCCTGGGCCTGATCAAGGCGCAGATGGTGAAAAACGCCGTGATCGTGCCGGTGGGCTCGAAGGGCGGCTTCGTGCTCAAGGCGCCGCCGAAGGACGGTGGCCGCGAGGCCCTGCTGGAGGAAGGCATCGCCTGCTACAAAACCCTGATGCGCGGCCTTTTGGACATCACCGACAATCTGGTCAACGGCCAGGTGGTGCCGCCGCCCCGGGTGGTGCGCCTCGACGAGGATGATCCCTATCTGGTGGTGGCCGCCGACAAGGGTACGGCCACCTTCTCGGACATCGCCAACGGCGTTTCGGCCGACTACGGCTTCTGGCTGGGCGACGCCTTCGCCTCGGGCGGCTCGGTGGGCTACGATCACAAGGTGATGGGCATCACCGCGCGCGGCGCCTGGGAATCGGTCAAACGCCATTTCCGCGAACTGGGCCGCGACGTGCAGACCGAGGATTTCACCGCCATCGGCGTCGGCGACATGTCGGGCGACGTGTTCGGCAACGGCATGCTGCGCTCGCGCCATACACGCCTGCTGGCGGCCTTCGACCACCGCCATATCTTCCTCGATCCCGATCCCGATGCCGAAACCGGCTTTGCCGAGCGGGACCGCATGTTCGCCCTGCCCCGCTCCAGCTGGGCCGATTATGACAAGAGCAAACTGTCGCCCGGTGGCGGCATCTTCCCGCGCGATGCCAAAAGCATCGCCCTCTCAGCCGAGGTCAAGGCCCGCTTCGGCATCGCCGAGGATCATCTCACCCCCACCGAGCTGATCCGCCGCCTGCTGACCGCCGAGGTCGATCTGCTGTGGTTCGGCGGTATCGGCACCTACGTCAAATCCGCCGGTGAAAGCAATGCCGAGGTGGGCGACCGCGCCAACGAGGCCTTGCGCGTCAACGGCGCCGAGCTGCGCTGCAAGGTGGTGGGCGAAGGCGCCAATCTGGCCATGACCCAGCTGGGCCGCATCGACTATGCCCTGGCCGGCGGACGCGGCAATACCGACGCCATCGACAATTCCGCCGGGGTGGACTGCTCGGATCACGAGGTCAACATCAAGATCCTGCTGGATGCCGCCGTGGCCGCCGGCGATCTGACCGGCAAGCAGCGCAACGAGCTGCTGGCGGCCATGACCGAGGATGTGGGCCATCTGGTGCTGCGCGACAATTATCTGCAGAGCCAGGCCATTTCCCTGTTCGAGGCCCAGGCCCCGGCCATGCTGGACCAGCAGGACCGCTTCATGCGCCTGCTGGAACGGGCCGGACGGCTGGACCGCGCCGTGGAATTTCTGCCCGACGACGCCGAACTGGGACGGCGCGCCCATGCCGGACGCGGCCTGACCCGACCGGAAATTTCGGTGCTGCTGGCCTATTCCAAGATGTGGCTCTACGAGGCCATCCTGGACTCGGACCTGCCCGACGATCCGCTGCTGGCCGACGATCTGCCGCGCTACTTCCCCCGGCGGCTGCATACCGCCGAGTGGCGGGAACGCATGGCGGCACACCGGCTGCGCCGGGAAATCGTCGCCACCGCCGCCACCAATTCCATGGTCAACCGCATCGGCGGCTCGGTGGTGGCCCGGCTGATGGAACGCACCGGCACCCCGCCGGCCGAAATCGCCCGCGCCTATCTCATCGTGCGGGATTCCTTCGGCCTGCGTGAAATCTGGGACGCCATCGAAGCCCTGGACAATCAGGTTCCGGCGGCGGTGCAAACCGCCATGCTGATCGAGATCAACCGCCTGGTGGAACGGGCCATGGGCTGGGTGGTGACCCATGCCCCCCGCTCGGCCGACATGGTGCGGCTGCGGGCCGAATTGGCCCCCGGCATCGCCGCCGTGCGGGCCGAGCTCGATCAGGTCATGCCGGCGGAAACCGCCGCCCTGCTGGCCACCCGCATCGCCACTTTCCGCGAACAGGGCGTGCCGGAGGCCCTGGCTCACACCGTGGCCAGCCTGATCGTGCTGGCCTCGGCCACCGATATCGCCCGCATCGCCTTGAAAACAGACCAGCCGGTGGATGCCATCGGCCGGCTGTACTTCCTGGTGGGTGGCCGTTTCGGCCTGGGCTGGCTGCGCGGCGCCGCCGAGCGGCTGTCGGGCGGCAACCATTGGCAGAAACTGGCCACCGACGCGGTGATCGAGGATCTTTACCTGCGCCAGGCCGCCATGACCGAAAGCATCGCCCGCGAAAACGGCAGCGCCGACGCCGATCAGGCCCTGGCGGCCTGGAGCGACAACCGCGGGTCGGCCATTGCCCGCGCCGACCAGCTGATGGGCGAGTTGAAGGCCGCCGGCATGCTGGATCTGGCGGTGCTGACGGTGGCCAGCCACCAGTTCCGCGCCCTGACCGATAAATAACCCGAAGGACGGGGCCGCCGTTTCGGCGGCCCCGCTTTTCCTGTTATGGTGAACGCGGACTGGTCAGGGAAACAGCGCCATGACACGGGAGCGGATCACCTATCGCTTTCACCTGCCCGACGGCGTCGAAACCGTGACGCTGCTGTTCGACAGCGCCAGTTTCACCCTCTGTCCGGACACCGGCAAACCTCCGCCGCCCTGGACCCGGCTCGATTTTCATCGCTGCGGCCACTGTCCGCTGCCGCACACCACCCCCACCTGCCCGTTCGCCGCCGCCTTTTCCGGCTTCGTCGAGGATTTCGACCGCTTCTATTCGTACGAGGAAGCGCTGATCAAGGTGGAAACCCAGTCGCGCACCATCGTGGCCCGCAAACCGCTACAGCATGCCGTGGCCTCGCTGATCGGGCTGATCGGCGCCACCTCGGGCTGTCCGCATCTGGCCTTCTACCGGCCCATGGCGCGCTTTCATCTGCCCTTCGCCCGCGACGACGAAACCCTGTACCGGGTGTTTTCCATGTATCTGCTGTCGCGCTTCCTGGAAAACGGCACGGTGGATCTGGCCGACCTCACCACCCATGCCGCCGCCGCCTGCCGGGTTAATCACGGCATGGCCGAACGGCTGCGCGCCGCCTTCCGCAAGGATGTGATGGTCAACGCCATCATCACCCTGGACAGTTTCGCCCAGGCGGTGCCCCTGGTGATCGAGGACCGCCTGAACGAACTGCGGGCGCTTTTCGGCCTACCCGATCTCTAACAGCACCGGCACGTGATCCGAGGGCGGGCTCCAGCCCCGGCTTTCCCGCAGCACCCCGGCATCGCGGATGCGCGGCGCCAGCGGCGGCGTCAGCCAGATATGATCCAGCCGGCGGCCCTTGTCGGCCGCCGACCAGTCGGACGAGCGGTAGCTCCACCAGCTGTAGAGTTTTTCCGCCGGCGGGATCACCGCCCGCACCCCGTCCACCCAGCCGAGCGAGGCCTGCAAGGCGGCCAGACGCGCCACCTCCACCGGAGTATGGCTGACCACCTTCAGCATCTGCTTATGCGACCACACATCGGTTCCCAGCGGCGCGATATTGAAATCACCCAGCATGACCATGGGATGGTGGGCATCCTGGGCCGAGAACCACTCGGTCAGCGCATCGAGAAACGCCAGCTTATGGGCAAACTTCTCGTTTACCGCCGCATCGGGCACATCGCCGCCGGCGGGGATATAGAGGTTGTGCACGGTGATGCCGTCGATCACCGCCGACAGGTGGCGGCAATCGTCTCGGCCGCACCAGCTGGGCTTCTGCACCTCGCCCAGGGGCCGTTTCGAGGCGATGGCCACGCCGTTGTAGCTTTTCATGCCGCGCACGACGAGATGCGCATAGCCCAGCCGGTGCAACACCTCGCGCGGAAACAGATCGTCGACGACCTTGGTCTCCTGCAGGCACAGCACATCGGGCTGAAGCTTCTCGTCGATCTCCGCCAGCTGCTCCAGGCGCAGCCGCACGGAATTGCAATTCCAGGTGACGATCCGCAGTGTCATGGCGTGCCGTCAGACCACGGTGAAAACATGGGCGGCGACGCCGTTGATGCGGATATCCACCCGGTCGCCCTTGAACAGCGGCCCGATCCCGGCGGGGGTGCCGCTGAAAATCAGATCGCCCGGGGCCAGGGTGACGTAGCTGGACAAGGTGGCGATGATTTCCGGCACCGACCAGATCATGCAGGAAAGATCGCTGCGCTGTTTTTCCATGCCGTTGACCGACAGGGTGATGGCCCCCTTGCCGGGATGGCCCACCTCGTCGGCGGGCATCAGCACGCCGATGGCCGCCGAGGCGTCGAAGCCTTTGGCCATATCCCAGGGACGGCCGATCTTGCGGGCCTCGGCCTGCAGGTCGCGGCGGGTCAGGTCGCAGCCGGCGGCATAACCGTAGATATGCGCCTCGGCTTCGGCGGGGGCGATACCGGCGCCGCCGGTGCCGATGGCCACCACCAGCTCGCCCTCGTAATCCAGGCGCTGGGTGGCGGGCGGATAGGGCACGGTGGGCGCCGAGGTCACGGCATCGGTGGGCTTGGCGAAAAAGAACGGCGGTTCGCGGCTGGGATCGCCCCCCATTTCACGGGTATGATCGGCGTAATTCTGGCCGACGCAGAAAATACGCCGCACCGGAAAGAGGCCGCCACCGGAAACGGCCAGAACCGTGAGCGCGGCGGGGGGGAAAACGAAATGCGTCATGGAGGCTCCAACATGCTGTTCGAAAAACCGCTTTCCCCTCATAGCACAGAGGCGGAGCGGTCCGTTCGAGGAAAAGGGATGTGCGGTTAAGACAACTGTACTCTTGGGTTCCCCTCGCTCCTATGGTACGAGAAGGTTTGCATCATTCCGGTCCCATGTCCGGAAACGACGGTCTTGGAGCAATAATGGTGATCCACAGCAAGATGCGGAAGGCCCTGGCGCTGACCCTCCTTTTCGCCCTCGCCGCCTGTGGCGAAGGCCAAACCCTCGCCCCTTCCCGCGATCCCGGCGATACCACCCCGACCTGGGGCGACCAGAAGAAACCGACCATCTTCGGTGACGGCGGCCTCAACCTGTTCGGCGGGAAAAAGAGCGACACCAACCAGCAGGGCAACGGCATCGGCGTCAACGCCTATCTGTGGCGCGCCACCCTGGATACCCTGTCGTTCATGCCCCTGGCCTCGGCCGATCCCTTCGGCGGCGTCATCATCACCGACTGGTATTCCTCGCCCGAGGCCGGCAACGAGCGCTTCAAGCTGACGGTGGTGATCCAGGACCGCACCCTCCGCGCCGACAGCCTGCATGTGTCCACTTTCCGTCAGGTACAGAACAGCAGCGGCCAGTGGGAGGACAGCCCCGTCGACGCCAAGACCTCGACCGATCTGGAAAACACCATCCTGACCCGCGCCCGCGAAATGCGCGCCGACGCGGTGGCGGCGCAAAACCCCAACTAAGCCGCCGGGGTCCGGGTGCGCGGCGGCCCCCTTCCCAGGATAGCGCCGCGCGGCCTTTTAAATTCATTCAAGACGAAAAGAAGAAGCCTCGATCATGTCGCGCAGCGATGAGCGTTACAACGTAAGGGAAACGGAAGCCAAATGGCAGAAGATCTGGGAAGAGCGTAAGAGCTTCCTGGCCCGCGAGGACGCAACGCGCCCCAAATATTATGTGCTGGAAATGTTCCCCTATCCGTCGGGGCGCATTCATATGGGCCATGTGCGCAACTACACCCTGGGCGATGTGGTGGCGCGCTACAAGCGCGCCAAGGGCTTCAATGTCTTGCATCCCATGGGCTGGGACGCCTTCGGCCTGCCGGCCGAGAACGCCGCCATCCAGAACAACGTGCCGCCGGCCCAATGGACGCGCGAAAACATCGCCGCCATGCGCACGCAGCTGAAATCCATGGGCCTGTCCTACGACTGGAACCGCGAGGTCGCCACCTGCGAACCCGACTATTACCGCCATGAACAGAAGATGTTCCTGGATTTTCTCAAGGCCGGGTTGGTCTACCGCAAGGAATCCTGGGTCAACTGGGACCCGGAGGAACATACCGTTCTGGCCAATGAACAGGTGATCGACGGCCGCGGCTGGCGCTCGGGCGCCCTGGTGGAAAAGCGTCTGCTCAGCCAGTGGTTCCTGAAGATCACCGCCTATGCCGAGGATCTGCTGCAGGGCCTGAAGACCCTGGACCGCTGGCCGGAACGCGTGCTGCTGATGCAGGAGAACTGGATCGGCCGCTCGGAAGGGCTGCGCCTGGTCTTCCCGCTGGACGGCCAGGACGACAGCCTGGAAATTTACACCACCCGCCCCGATACCCTGCACGGCGCCGCCTTCCTGGCCATCGCCGCCAATCACCCGCTGGCCGCCAAACTGGCCAGCGATAATGCCGAGCTGGCCGCCTTCATCGCCGAATGCAACCGCATGGGCACCAGCGAGGCGGCCCTGGAAACCGCCGAGAAAAAGGGCTTCAACACCGGCCTTTACGCCCTCAACCCCCTGGTGGATGGCCAGAAACTGCCGGTTTACGTCGCCAATTTCGTGCTGATGGACTACGGCACCGGCGCCATCTTCGGCTGCCCGGCCCATGATCAGCGCGATCTCGATTTCGCCCGCAAATACGATCTGCCGGTCAAGGTGGTGGTGGCGCCCCAGGGTGTCGACCCCGCCAGCATCGTCATCGGAACCGAGGCCTACAGCGAGGATGGCGTTCTGGTCAATTCCGGCGCCCTCAACGGCCTCGGCGTGTCCGAGGCCAAGGCCCGGGTCATCGCCATGATGGAGGAACGCGGCATCGGCCAGCGTTCGGTGAACTACCGCCTGCGCGACTGGGGCGTCTCGCGCCAGCGCTATTGGGGCTGCCCGATTCCCATCATCCACTGCGACAGCTGCGGCGTGGTGCCGGTGCCCGAGGATCAGCTGCCGGTGACCCTGCCCGAGGATGTCTCGTTCGACAAGCCGGGCAATCCGCTGGACCATCACCCCACCTGGAAGCACGCCGCCTGCCCCTGCTGCGGCGCCCCCGCCCGGCGTGAAACCGACACCTTCGACACCTTCTTCGAATCCTCCTGGTATTTCGCCCGCTACGCCGCGCCCCAGGAAACCGGCCGGGGCTTCACCAAAACCGCCGCCGACTACTGGCTGCCGGTGGATCAGTATATCGGCGGTATCGAACATGCCGTGCTGCACCTGCTTTATTCGCGCTTTTTCACCCGCGCCTTGAAAACCTGCGGCTATCTCGATGTGGCCGAGCCTTTCGCCGGCCTGCTGACCCAGGGCATGATCTGCCACGAGACCTATAAGTCCGCAGACGGCAAATGGCTGTTCCCCAGCGATGTTGAAAAAGCCGCCGACGGCAGCCTGCTGGAAACCGGCAGCGGCAAACCGGTGACGCTGGGCCGCTCGGAAAAGATGTCGAAATCGAAGAAGAACGTGGTGGATCCGGCCTGGATCATCGAGACCTACGGCGCCGATACCGCCCGTCTGTTCATGCTGTCCGACAGCCCGCCGGAACGCGATCTCGACTGGACCGAGGCCGGCATCGATGGCGCCTTCCGCTACGTCAACCGCCTGTGGCGCATGGTGGTGGCCCCGCAGATGCCGCTGCCGCCGATCGGCAGCCCGGCGCCCGCCGCCTTCGCCGCCGCCGTGGAGAAGCTGCGCCGCCAGACCCACAAGACCATCGCCCTGGTGGGCGAGGATCTGGAGCGCTTCCATTTCAACAAGGCGGTGGCCCGCCTGCGCGAGCTGACCAACGGCCTGGCTGACCTGAAATCCGACGACGACGGCGCCGCCTGGGCCCTGCGCGAGGGGCTGGAGGCCCTGGTGGTGCTGGTCAACCCCATGCTGCCGCATCTGGCCGAGGAACTGTGGACCGAACTGGGCCATACCGAACTGCTGGTGAACACCCCCTGGCCGGTGGCCGATGCCGCCCTGCTGACGGAAGACAGCGTGACGGTGGCGGTGCAGGTCAACGGCAAGCTGCGCGGCACCCTGGACCTGCCCAAGGACGCGCCGCAGGATCAGGCCCAGGCCGCCGCCCTGGCCCTGCCCGCCGTGGCCTCGGTGCTGAACGGCAAGCCGCCGCGCAAGGTCATCGTCGTGCCCAACAGGATCGTCAATGTGGTGGCGTAACGGCCTGCTGGCCGCCGGAACGCTGCTGGCCCTGTCGGCCTGCGGCTTCCGGCCCATGTACGGCAGATATTCCGCCGATCCCGCCGTCAATCTGCAATTGGCCGGCGTCACCGTCGATCCCATTGCCGAGCGGGCCGGACAGCTTTTGCACAATGCCCTGCTGACCGAGCTTAATCCGCGCGGCGAGCCGGCCAAGCCGGTTTATCATTTGCAGGTCATTCTGACCTATTCCGACAACCCCCTGGCCACCAGCCGCGAGGATGACGCCACCCGCAACGTGGTGGCCTATACCGCCATCTATAAGCTGTTCAAAGACCGCGTGGTCATTGCCCAGGGCATCGATACCTCCAACGTCAGTTACGACTTCCTGGTCGAGCATTACGCCGATATCACCGCCGAAAGCGACATTCAGAAGCGGTCGGCCAAGCTGCTGGCCCAGGAAATCCGCAACGATCTTGCCGCCTATTTCATCCGCGCCGGCAAGGTCAACTCCGGCCAGCTGCCGCCGGTTCCCTAAAGGACGATAAGAGCCATCCGCGATGAAACTGGCTGGAAACCGCATCGAGGCCTTTTTGAACAAGCCCGATGCGGCCATGCGGGCGGTTCTGGTCTATGGCCCCGATGCCGGATTGATCAAGGAGCGGCTGGACCGCCTGGCCCGCACCGTTCTGGCCGATCTGGCCGATCCCTTCCGTATGGCCGATCTGGCCGCCTCCGTCCTCAAGGATGATCCGGCCCGCCTGGCCGACGAGGCGGCCGCCATAGCCCTGACCGGCGGCCGCAGGGTGGTACGGGTGCGCGAGGCCGGAGATGCCGCCACCGCCGCTCTGACGGCCTTCCTGACCCATCCCTTAGGCGATGCCATGGTACTGATCGAGGCCGGCGAACTGTCGCCCCGCTCCAGCCTGCGCAAACTGTTCGAAGGCGCCGACAATGCCGTGGCCCTGCCCTGCTATGCCGATGAGGGCGGCGGTCTGGAGGCGGTGATCCATGAAACCCTGCGCGGCCATCAGCTGACCGCCGATCCCGATGCCGTGGCCTTTCTGGCCGACCACCTGGGCGGCGACCGCAAGCTGACCCGCGCCGAGCTGGACAAGCTGGCCCTTTATATGGGCGGGCCGGGCCGGGTGAAACTGGAAGATGCCGTGGCCTGCGTCGGCGATACCGCCGCCCTGTCGCTCGACAGCCTGTGCATGGCCACCGCCAACGGCGATCAGGCCACCGCGCAACGGGTGCTCGACCGCCTGCTGCTGGAAGGCACCCATGCCGTCGCCATTCTGCGCAGCCTGCAGCGGCATTTTCAGCGGCTGCATCTGTGCGCCGGCCATATCGCCAAGGGCAAGACCGCCGAGCAGGCCGTGACCTCGTTGAAGCCGCCGCCGCATTTCCGCGTTGCCGCCGAAATCAAAAGCCAGCTGGCCCGCTGGTCGCCGGACCGGCTGGGCCAGGCCCTGGAGCTGCTGGTCAATACCGAAATCGATTGCAAGACCACCGGCATGCCCGGCGACGAACTGACCGGACGGGCCATCATGTCGCTGGCCCGCTTCGGCGCCCGCCGCCCGCCGCAACGGCGGTGATCTCCCCCTTATGCCAACCGGCCGGCCGGTCTCCCATAGTGAAAAGAGCCGGCTTTGGCACAGGCGCCGCCCTTCAGCGGCGCCAGATTTGATGTTCGTTACTTTTCAATGAGTTATACCGGACAACCCTTGAAGTGACTCGTTGGCCGGTTTCCAGCGAGCCTTGAGCGAGCGGCCAAGGCGGCGGATGCCGCCGCCCGGCGAGGGACGATACAACCGGTCAATGCATTGGCCGGTTGGTATTAAGCAACATCCTGATCGGAGAAGCCGGCGGGCATGCCCGGCTTGCCATGCAAGCCGCCCGACAGACGATGCAGAATATCGTCCAGCTGTTCCAGTGTGGCATATTGCACCGACAGCTCGCCGCCATCGCCTTCGTTGCGGATGGAGACCGTCAGCCCCAGCAGATTGGAGAGATCCCGCTCCAGCGCCAGCACATCGGTATCCTTGTCGGCCCTGTCCGCCGTCTCGGCACGCGACGACGGCTTCGGCGCCTTGGCCTTCCCCGGCTGCTTCTGCGCCAAGGCCTCGGTCTGACGCACGTTGAGGCCGCGGCTGACCACCTGTTCGGCCAGGGCGGCGGGATCGGGGCTGGTCAGCAGGGCGCGGGCATGGCCCGCCGACAGGGTGCCGTCATCCAGCAGGCGTTTGACCGGATCGGGCAAAGCCAGCAGGCGCATGGTGTTGGCCACATGGCTGCGGCTTTTCCCCACCGACTTGGCCAGTTCCTCCTGGGTGTGGGAGAACTCGGTCATCAGGCGGCGATAGCCCTCCGCTTCCTCCAGCGGCGACAGATCCTGGCGTTGCAGGTTTTCGATCAGGGCCACTTCCAAGGCTTCCTGATCGTTCATGCTGCGCACGATCACCGGCACCTGGTGCAGTGAGGCCTGCTGGGCGGCCCGCCAGCGCCGTTCGCCGGCGATGATTTCGTATTTCTCGATCGCCCCCGGCAGCGGCCGCACCAGAATGGGTTGCAGAATGCCCTTCTCGCGCACCGAGTCCACCAGATCGGCAATGGCTTCGGCATCAAAGACCCGGCGCGGCTGGAACTTGCCCGGCTGCAGAGTGGTGATGGCCAAAAGACGCACGATACGGCTGGGATCGCCCACCGTTTCACCGCCGGCTTCGGCATTGGCCGCCCGGGCCGCCACCGATGCGGGCGGCGCCACCGGCGCCGGATCGCCCAACAGGGCGGAAAGACCGCGGCCCAGGCCGCGACGCGGTGCCTCGCCGCTCATGCCCGCAACTCCCGTTCCCGCTTCAGCACTTCGCTGGCCAGATGAATATAGGCTTCCGACCCGGCGCAGCGCACATCGTAAAGCAGCACCGGCTTGCCGTGCGAGGGCGCCTCGGAGACGCGGACATTTCTGGGAATCACTGTTTTATAAACCTTGTCGCCAAAATAATCGCGGACATCGGCGGCCACCATGTCCGAGAGATTGTTCCGCTTGTCGAACATGGTCAGCACGATGCCGTGCAGTTCCAGATCGGGATTGAAGGCGGCCTTGACCCGTTCGATGGTCTTGACCAGATGGCTGATGCCTTCCAGGGCAAAAAATTCGCATTGCAGCGGCACCAGCACCGCCTGCGCCGCCACCAGGGCGTTCAGGGTCAAAAGATTGAGCGAGGGCGGGCAATCGATAAGGATCAGATCCCAATCACTGGCGGCGGCCAAGGCGCTGCGCAGACGGGATTCGCGCGCCGTCGCATCCACCAGTTCCACCTCGGCACCCGACAGATCGATGGAGGACGGCACCAGCCACAGATTGGGAATGTTGGTGCCCTGCACCGCCTGTCCGAGATCGGCCTCGCCCATCAGCACATGATAGGAACTGATGGCGCGCGAGGCCCGGTCCAGCCCCAAACCGGTGCTGGCGTTGCCCTGCGGATCGAGGTCGATCACCAGAACCCGCTTCTTGCTCGCGGCAATGGCCGTTGCCAGATTGATGGCGGTGGTGGTTTTGCCCACCCCGCCCTTCTGATTGGCGATGGCGATAATGCGCGAGGACGCCAACGGACCGTGGTTATCGCTGATCTTGACCACGATGAACCTCACTGAGATGAAGGATGATGCCGGAGGAGTCCGTGACAGACGGGATCCGTTCCGCCGTGATCTTCCAACGTTCCGAGGCCTGGGTCAATTCCTCTTCGCAGCTGCGGCCCTTCAAAAACAGACAGTGCACACCCTGTTGCAAAAAGGGCTCGGCCCACTCCAGCAATTGCGCCACCGGGGCCAGGGCGCGGGCGGTGATGGCGGCCACGGCGAAGGGCGCCAGCCGCTCGATGCGCTGCGTATGCACCACCGCTTCGGCGCCGGTGATCCGGGCCGCCTCGCGCAGGAAGGCCCCCTTGCGGGCGTCGGATTCCACCAGATGCACCGGGCCGCCGCGCAGGATGGCCAGCACCAGACCGGGAAAGCCGGCGCCACTGCCCAGATCGAGGATGGGCCCGGCCGGCAGATGCGCCGCCAGCTGGGCGGAATCCAGCATATGACGGCGCCACAGATCGGGCAGCGTGGCCGGTCCCACCAGATTAATGCGGCGCTGCCACGTCAGCAGCAGATCGGCATAGGCCCGCAAACGCGCCTCTGTTTCACGTGAAACAGGGAGAACGGCGGCGAAGTCGTTGAAGGTGGATGTTTCACGTGAAACCATCAGGCGGCTCCTGCCCGGCTGGCGCGTTTGACATAGGCCAGCAAGGCGGTGACCGCCGCCGGGGTCACACCGGGAATGCGGCTGGCCGCCCCTAAGGTGGCGGGGCGGGCCGTTTCCAGTTTCAGCCGTACCTCGGTGGACAGACTGCCGATACCGGCATAATCCAGATCCGCCGGCAAGGCCAGGGCTTCGTCGCGACGGAAGGCGGCGATATCACTGCTCTGACGATCCAGATAGCCGGCATAGCGGCCTTCGATCTCCAGCTGCTCCGCCACATCGGACCGCAGCCCCGCCAGATCCGGCCATAAGGCCGCGATCTGCTGCCAGGAGATATCGGGATACCGCAGCAAGGCGAAAGCCGAACGGCGCACACCATCGAGATTGACGTTAAAACCCCTGCCCCGCAATTCGGTGGGCGTGGCCGACAGTGTGTTCAGCAGATCCCGCCCCGCCGCCAAAGCCTCGGTCTTGACAGCGAAGGCCTGGCGCCGCGCCGCGCCCACACAGCCCAGGGCCACGCCTTTGCCGGTCAAGCGCTGATCGGCATTGTCGGCCCGTAAGATCAGACGGTATTCCGCCCGCGAGGTGAACATGCGATAGGGTTCGCTGGTGCCCCGGGTGATCAGGTCGTCGATCAGCACTCCCAGATAGGCATCGGCGCGGTCCAGGGTAAAGCTCCCGCCCCCGCCCGCCGCCAGGGCGGCATTAAGCCCGGCCATCAGCCCCTGCGCCCCCGCCTCTTCATAGCCGGTGGTGCCGTTGATCTGCCCGGCCAGAAACAAACCGGGGGCGCGGCGGGTTTCCAGGGTGGGCCGCAATTCGCGCGGATCGACGAAATCATATTCGATGGCATAGCCGGGCCGCAGCATCACCGCCCGCTCCAGGCCGGGGATGGTTTTCAGCAGCGCCAGTTGCACATCCTCGGGCAGGCTGGTGGAAATGCCGTTGGGATAAACCGTATGGTCGTCCAGCCCTTCAGGTTCGAGGAAGATCTGATGGCGGTCGCGGTCGGCGAAGCGCACCACCTTATCCTCGATACTGGGGCAATAGCGCGGCCCCACACTGCCGATCTGCCCGGAATACATGGGCGCCCGGCTTAGATTGGCGCGGATCAGGGCATGGCTGGCCGGCGTGGTGGCGGTAACCCCGCAGGCGATCTGCGGCGTGGTGATGCGCTCGGTCAAATAAGAAAACGGCACCGGCGGATCATCACCCTGCTGGCTGTCGAGGCCGGCCCAATCGATGCTGCGGCCGTCCAGGCGGCAGGGCGTGCCGGTTTTCAGGCGGCCCAGGGTGAAGCCTAAGCGCTGCAAGGCCGCCGACAGGCCGACACTGGGCGGATCGCCCATGCGACCGGCGGCATAGGTCACCTCACCGATATGCACCATGCCGCGCAAAAAAGTGCCGGTGGTCAGAACCACGGCAGCGGCGGCAAGGGTCTGACCATCGGCCAACTGCACACCGCAGACCCGCTGTCCGTCGGCACCAGTCAGCAAACCGTCCACCGTGGCGGCCCGCACCTCGAGATTCGGCGTTTCCGCCAAGGCCCGGCGCATGGCCTGGCGGTAGAGTTTACGATCGGCCTGGGCGCGGGGTCCCTGCACCGCCGGGCCCTTGCTGCGGTTCAGCATGCGGAACTGAATGCCGGCCTGATCGATCACCCGGCCCATCAGGCCATCCAGGGCATCGATCTCGCGCACCAGCTGGCCTTTGGCCAAACCGCCGATGGCCGGATTGCAGCTCATCTCCCCCACCGTTTCCAGGCGGTGGGTCAGCAACAGGGTTTGCGCGCCCAGGCGCGCGGCGGCGGCGGCGGCTTCACAGCCGGCATGCCCGGCGCCGATCACGATAACGTCTACTTTTTCCATAACCTGCACTGTTTCACGTGAAACACCCTCATTTGCCGATGCAGAACTCACGAAAGATCACATCCAGCATTTCTTCCACATCCACCCGCCCGGTGATGCGGCCCAAGGCCCGCGCCGCCAGTCTTACATCCTCGGCCGCCAGCTCGGGAAGCGCCGCGGCCAGAGACTGCCGCAACGACGCCACGGCCTCCTCGATGGCCTGGCGGTGACGGGCCCGGGTCAGGGCCGGCGCTCCGGCGCCGTCCAGGGCGGCGGCGGCCCGTTCGGTCAGGACCGCCAGCAGCGCCTCCAGCCCCAGACCGGTCCGGGCCGAAACCGGCAGAATTTCGTGCCCCTGCCCCCAGGCGGGAGACGGGGGAAGCCCTGTATCGCATTTATTGATCAGCACCAGGCTGTCGGCATCCATCAGCTCCAGCACCGCCGCATCGGGCCGTTCGATTTCATCGGCGGCGAAGACCAGCAATTTCAGATCGGCGCGGTCGGCGCGGTCGAGGGCGCGGCGAATCCCCTCCTCCTCCACCGCTTCGGCGGCCTCGCGCAGGCCGGCGGTATCGGCCAGCACCACCGGATAACCGGCCAGATCGAGATGCACCTCGATAATATCGCGGGTGGTGCCGGCGGTGCCCGAAACAATGGCCGCCTCGCGCCCGGCGATGCGGTTCAACAGGCTGGATTTGCCGACATTGGGCGCCCCCAGAATGGCCACATGCAAGCCATCACGCAGCCGTTCGCCACGGTGGCTGTCGGCCAGATGCGCCGTCATCTCGGCCACCACCGCCTGCAAGGCCCGGCGGGCTCCCTCGTCGAGGCCGCCGGGAAGATCCTCGTCGGAAAAATCGATCCCGGCCTCCAGATGCGCCTGGGCCCGCACCAGCCGTTCGCGCCACGCTTCGTAAAGCCGCAGCAGGGCCCCATCCATCTGCCGCAGGGCCTGACGGCGCTGCGCCGCGGTTTCGGCCGCCACCAGATCGGCGATGGCCTCGGCCTGGGTCAGATCCAGCTTACCGGCCTCGAAGGCACGGCGGCTGAATTCACCGGGCTCGGCCGGACGCAAACCCAGGGCGATCAGGGCCGCGCTCAAGGCCTGGGCCACGGCGCGGCCGCCGTGCAGCTGCAATTCGGCCACGTCTTCGCCGGTAAAACTGGCCGGAGCGGGAAACCACAACACCAACCCCTGATCGAGGAGATCGCCTTGCCAGACGAGGCGGCGATAGCTGGCCTGGCGCGGCGGCGGCAAGTTCCGGCCGGTCAGGGCGGTGATCGCCGCCCCGGCCAGCGATCCGGAAAGACGGTAAACCGCCACCCCGGCCCGGCCGGAGCCGCTGGTCAGGGCGAAAATACTGTCGTGCAGGGAAGACACCGCCGCCCTGACCTTACGCCGGACGCCGGGGGCCGTCTTCAGGCCGCCGCAGCAGGCGCTCCACCCGGCCGCCCCGCAGCAGATGGGTGGTCAGGATTTCCTCGGCATCCTCGTGGGTGGAGAGGCTGTACCACACCCCTTCCGGATAAATCACCAGCACCGGACCCAGCTCGCAGCGGTCCAGGCAGCCGGCGCTGTTGACGCGCACATCCCCCAGCCCCAGTTCCTTGGCCCGGGCTTTCAGGTAATCACGCAGCCCCTCGGCGCCCTGGCGGGCGCAGGAGCCGCGGGGGTGCCCTTCGGGGCGCTGATTGGTGCAGATGAACAGATGCAGGCGGTAATAGGCGGAAGGATCGGCGAACTGCGTCACGGTGAAGTCTTTCTAGCGGTTTTCTGTCCGGCGCTTTGAAAAGCGGTCCAGAACATTTTCTGAAGCTGTTCCATGCCCTGCACCCCGGCGGGAAGCCATGTCTTCAACAAGGCTTCCGGGCTCATGGCATCAAGATTGGCGCTCATGCGGTCCTCGATCTTGGCCATCAGCGAATCCTGCATGGGCTTGACGTCGGGCAGGCCGAGGAAGGTCCGGGCCTCCTCCGGGGTACAATCCACATCGAAGGTAATTTTCATCGACCAGCTCCTGCCAAGGGATCACAGTTGCAACCAGCGGACAAAGCTCCAAACTAATAGCAGAACCCCCGACCGTGGTGCGAGGAAACTGTTGACCAGCCGCAATCTTCTAGACCGGGAAACCAGTCCCTACCTGCTCCAGCATCGCGGCAATCCGGTGCACTGGCAGCCGTGGAGCCCCGCCATCCTGGCCGAAGCGCAGGCGCAGAACCGGCCCATCCTGCTGTCGGTCGGCTATGCCGCCTGCCACTGGTGCCATGTCATGGCGCACGAAAGCTTCGAAAACCCCGCCGTGGCCAGGCTCATCAACGATCATTTCATCGCCGTCAAGGTGGACCGCGAGGAACGCCCTGATATCGACAGCCTGTACCAAAGCGCCCTGGCCCTGATGGGGCAGCAGGGCGGCTGGCCCCTGACCATGTTCCTGCTGCCGGATGGCCGGCCCTTCTGGGGCGGCACCTATTTTCCTCCGCAGCCCCGCTACGGGCGTCCCTCCTTCACCGGAGTCCTGCGGGAAATCATCGAGGTTTGGACACGGCGGCCGGCCCGCATCCAGCATAATGCCGAGGTTTTGCAAAACACCCTGGCCCGGCATTTTCGCGCCAGACCGGGCACCGGGCTGACGCCGGACCGCTTCGACGGCTATTGCCACTCCCTGCTGGAGCAGATGGATCCGCTGTTCGGCGGCTTGAAAGGCGCCCCGAAATTTCCCCAGGTGCCGCTGTTGTCGCTGCTGTGGCGGGCCTACCGCCGCCATCACGATCCCGCCTACGCCCAGGCGGTGCGCCTGACCCTGGACAACCTGTGCCTGGGCGGGCTGCACGACCATCTGGGCGGCGGTTTCGCCCGCTATTCCACCGACGAGGAATGGCTGGTGCCGCATTTCGAGAAGATGCTCTACGATACCGCCCAGCTGATCGACCTTTTGACCTGTCTGTCGTCACAGCCCAATTCCCGGCACTACGCCCAGGCGGTGGAGCTGGCCATCGGCTGGCTGCGCCGCGAAATGAGCGATGCCACCGGCGCCTTCTGCGCCAGCCTCGATGCCGACAGCGAAGGCGAGGAAGGCCGCTACTATGTCTGGCCCTATCACGAACTGGAAGAGGCCCTGTCCGAGCCGCTGCGCGCGGTGTTCATCCGTTCTTTCGATGTGAGCCCGCACGGCAACTGGGAGCATAAGACCATCCTGCGTTTTAAAACCGTGCCCGACCCCCGCGACGAATTTCTGCTGGCCGAGGCCTGCCGTCTGTTGTTGCTGCGCCGCGCCGAGCGTACGCCGCCGGCCCGCGACGATAAATGCCTGACCGATTGGAACGGGCTGGTCATTCATGCCCTGGCGCAGGCCGCCTTCCGCTTCGATCGTCCCGACTGGCTGAAGCTGGCCGAACGGGCCTATCAGGCGGTGCAAACCCATCTGGGGCGCGATCATCGCCTGTTCCATTCCTCCTGCCGGGGCCGGGTGCAGGCCGAGGCCATGCTGGATGATTACGCCTTCATGATCCGCGCCGCCCTGGCCCTTTACGAAACCACCGGCCGGACCGACACCCTCGACCAGGCCCGGCTGTGGCTGGACACCTTGAATCGCCACTATTGGGACGAGGACGGCGGCGGCTATTTTTTCACCGCCGACGATGCCCCCGGCCTGATCCTGCGCAGCAAAATTCTGCACGATGCCGCCACGCCCTGCGGCAACGGCGTCATGGTCGAGGTTTTGGCCCGGCTGTTTCTGCTGACCGGCGAGGAGCATTTCCGTCAGCGGGCCGAACGGATCATCACCGCCTGCGGCGGCGGCCTCGATACCGAGTTTCCCGCCATGACCAGTTTTCTCACCGGGTGGGAGCTGCTGAATTCGGGCCGCCAGCTCATCATCGTCGGCCTGGCCGATGATCCCAGCCGGGCCGCCCTGATCCGCGCCGCCGCCGAAGCCGACCGCAGCGCCCTGGTGCTGCAGAGTTTGACGCCCGATCAAAAACTGCCGCCCGGCCATCCGGCTGCCGCCCGTCTTGCCGCCGCCGCCGGCGCCACCGCTTTCCTGTGCCACGGCCCCGTCTGCGGCCTGCCGGTCCAAGACAGCGCCGCCCTGTCCCTTGCCCTCTCCTCCACCCCGTAAAGGACGCCATGCCCTATCTTACCGTTCCCAGCCCTCTCGGCGATCTCACCCTGTTCGAGGAAAACGGCCAGCTGGTGGCTCTCGACTGGGGCGCCGTCGATGGAGAAAGCGAAACGCCGCTGCTGCAAGCCGCCGCCCGGCAGCTGGACGCCTATTTCGACGGCAGGCTGCGCCAGTTCGATCTGCCGCTGGCCCCCGCCGGAACCACCTTTCAAAAGCGGGTCTGGAGCGCCATGCAAGCCATCCCCTACGGCCAGGTTCTGCGCTATGCCGATGTGGCCCGCATGCTGAACAGCGGGCCGCGCGCCGTGGGCGGCGCCTGCGGCCGCAACCCCCTGCCCATCCTCATTCCCTGCCACCGCATCGTCGGCAGCAACGGCGGCCTGGGAGGCTATTCCGGCCAGGATGGCATCGAAAGCAAACATTTCCTGCTGAACCTGGAACAGGGAGAACCATCATGAGCAAGGCCATCCGCATCCACGCCTACGGCGGCCCCGAGGTGATGCGCTGGGAAGAGGCGCCGGTGGGCAAACCCGGCCCTGGCGAAGTGCTGCTGCGCCATACCGCCATCGGCCTCAATTTCATCGATATCTATCACCGCACCGGCCTTTATCCCCTGCCCGCCCTGCCCGGCAGCATCGGCATGGAAGCCGCCGGCGAGGTTCTGGAGGTGGGCCCCGGGGTACAGGACCTGGAACCGGGCGACCGTGTGGCCTATGCCATGGGCACGCCGGGCGCCTATGCCCAGGAACGGCTGTTCCCCGCCGCCCGTCTGGTGCGCCTGCCCGAGGCCATTTCCGATCGCCAGGCCGCCGCCATGATGCTGCAAGGCATGACCGCGCGCTATCTGCTGCGCACCATTCACCGCGTTAAAAGCGGTGAGACCATCCTCATCCATGCCGCCGCCGGCGGGGTGGGGCTGCTGGTCTGCCAGTGGGCGAAACATCTGGGCGCCACCGTGATCGGCACCGTCAGCACCCCGGAAAAGGCCGCCCTGGCCCGGGCTCATGGCTGCGATCATCCCATCATCAGCAAACAGGAGGATTTCGTCGCCCGTGTGCGCGAGATCACCAACGGCGAAGGCGTGCCGGTGGTTTATGATTCCATCGGCAAGGATAGCTTCTACGGTTCGCTCGATTGCTTGAAGCCGCGCGGCATGATGGTGCTGTTCGGACAAAGCTCCGGAACCGTGGCGCCGGTGGATATCGGCATTCTGGCCAGCAAGGGCTCGTTGTTCCTGACCCGCCCCAGCCTGGGCCATTATGTGGCCAGCCGCGCCGATCTGCTGGCCAGCGCCCAGGATCTGTTCGAGGTGGTGGAAAGCGGCGCCGTCAAGGTGGAGATCAATCAGAGCTACGCCCTGGCCGATGCCGCCCAGGCCCACCGCGATCTGGAAGCGCGCAAAACCACCGGCTCCACGCTGCTGCTACCCTGAAAAAAAGGCGCTGTTTCACGTGAAACAGCGCCTTTCATGTAGCCAAGTTTTGCACATTATAACCAACCGGGCAATGCATTGCCCGGTTGTATCGTCCCTCGCCGGGCGGCGGCATCCGCCGCCTTGGCCGCTCGCTCAAGGCTCGCTGGAAACCGGCCAACCCGTCATCTCAACGGTTGGCCGGTATGAGATCAGCTGTTCATGGCATCGAAGAAATCGGAATTGGTCTTCGAATGCTTCAGCTTGTCCACCAGGAACTCCATGGCGTCCACCACGCCCATGGGCATCAGCACGCGGCGCAGCACCCACATCTTCGACAGCACGCCGCGGTCCACCAGCAATTCCTCCTTGCGGGTGCCCGACTTGGTAATGTCGATGGCCGGGAAAGTGCGCTTGTCCGACAGCTTGCGGTCGAGGATCAGCTCGGAATTGCCGGTGCCCTTGAACTCTTCGAAAATCACCTCGTCCATGCGGCTGCCGGTATCGATCAGCGCCGTGGCGATAATGGTCAGGCTGCCGCCCTCCTCGATATTGCGGGCGGCGCCGAAAAAGCGCTTGGGCCGCTGCAGGGCGTTGGCATCCACGCCGCCGGTCAGCACCTTGCCCGAGCTGGGCACCACGGTGTTGTAGGCGCGGGCCAGACGGGTGATGGAATCCAGCAGGATCACCACGTCGCGCTTGTGTTCCACCAGCCGCTTGGCCTTTTCCAGCACCATCTCGGTCACCTGCACATGGCGGGCCGCCGGTTCGTCGAAGGTGGAGCTGATCACCTCGCCCTTCACCGAACGGGCCATGTCGGTCACTTCCTCGGGCCGCTCGTCGATGAGCAGAACGATGAGATAAACCTCGGGATGATTGGCGGAAATGGCATGGGCGATGTTTTGCAGCATCACCGTTTTGCCGGTGCGCGGCGGCGCCACGATCAGGGCGCGCTGGCCCTTGCCCAGGGGCGAAATCAGATCGATGACCCGGGTGGTCAGATCCTTCTTGGTGGGATCCTCCAGCTCCAGCTTCAGCCGTTCATCGGGATAAAGCGGGGTCAGGTTATCGAAGTTGATGCGATGCCGCACATTGTCCGGCGGCTCGAAATTGATGGTGTTGACCTTCAGCAGGGCGAAATAGCGCTCGCCGTCCTTGGGCGCACGGATCTGCCCTTCCACGGTATCGCCGGTCCGCAGGCCGAAGCGGCGCACTTGGCTGGGCGAGACATAAATGTCGTCGGGGCCCGGCAGATAGTTGGCCTGGGGCGAGCGCAGAAAACCGAAACCGTCGGGCAGGATTTCCAGAACGCCATCGCCATAGATGGGCAGATCGTTTTCCGCCAGCTGCTTCAGGATGGCGAACATCATATCCTGCTTGCGCAGGGTCGATGCGTTTTCGATCTGCAACTCCTCGGCGTAGGCGAGCAGTTCAGCCGGAGACTTGGCCTTCAATTCCTGAAGATTCATAGCGGATCCAATAATCTGGAAAACAGGAAACGGGGAGGTTTGGCGCAATAGCCTGGGAAAGAGCGCTCGCCAGGATCATGGCAGTGATGCCGGACGATGCGAAAAGACATGAGAACCGGGGCGAGCGCCGACCGATGGTCGAAGAATTAGCGAATCACTTCGGTCAAGTCAAATCTTAAAAAGGCTTGGTGATGACCAGAATGACGATGCCGATCATCAGCAGGGTGGGCACCTCGTTGAACACACGGAAAAACCTGGCGCTCTTTTTATTGCGGTCATGGGCGAAAGCCAGCCGGTAGCGTTCCAGCGCCACATTCACCAGGGTCATGGCCACCACCAGGGTCAGTTTGGCGTGCAGCCAGGCGTTTCCGGCCAAACCGATCTCGCTGACCATCAAAAGGCCCATGATCCAGGCCACCACGCCGGCCGGAATGGTGATGGCATGCATCAGGCGCCGTTCCATCATCTTGAACAGCTCCGACTGGTCGGAGCCCACCGGCACCCCGGCGTGATAGACCAGAAGCCGCGGCATGTAGAGGAGACCGGCCATCCAGGAGATCACCGCGATGACATGAATGGCTTTGAACCACAGAAAATACGCGCTCATGACAGCTCAGTTCTCCAGGATGGGGCCTTGATGCGGGCAGGCGGAACGATCGCCGGCGCACAGGCGGCCTTCCAGATGCGAACAGGGCGTCACGGCGGTGGCCAGGGCCCGCCGCGCCAGATCGGCCAAACCGGCGATAAAGGCGGGATGGCAGCCCAGGGCCGGAACCCGCACATAACGGGGCACGCCGCACTCTTTCGCCAGATGGCCGTATTCCAGATCCAGTTCCACCAGGGTTTCGGAATGTTCCGAAACGAAGGCGATGGGCACCACCACCAAAGGCTTGCCCTCCTGCCCGGCCCGGCGGATCTCGTCGTCGGTCGAAGGCTTCAGCCATTGCATCGGCCCCACCCGGCTTTGATAACAGATCCGCCAGTCGAGATCCGGCCGGCCCAGGGCGGCGACAACGGCGGCGGCGGTACGTTCGATCTGGGCCTGATAGGGATCGCCCTTGTCGATCACCGCCTGCGGCAGGCCGTGCGCTGAAAACAGCACCCGGGCTCCCTGCCCGGCCTCTGCCAGGGCCTTGGTCAAAAGATCGGCCTGCGCGGCGATCATGCCGGCTTCATCCGGCCAGCAGCACACCGTTTGCGTCGGCACCCGCAAACCGGCGCGACGGGCCGCCTTGTTCCAGGCCAGCAGCGAGGAACCGGTGGTGGGCCCGGCGTAATGCGGATAAAGCGGCAGCAGCAGGATGCGGTCGGGCTTCCAGGCCGCCACCTCGGCCACCGTTTCTTCCGTCAGGGGGTGCCAATAGCGCATGGCGATGAAACAGCGGACCTCGCTACCCGGATCCGCCGCCGCCAGGGCCTGCTGCAAAGCCGCCGCCTGTTGCCGGGTTAAATCCAGAAGCGGGGATTTTCCGCCGATTTTTTCATAAATGGCCCGGGCCACGGGGGCGCGGCGCCCGGAAATGAACCGGGCCAGCAGCCAGCGGATGGGATTGGGCGCCCCGATGATGGCGGCATCATTGAACAGATTGAACAGGAAAGGCCGGACAGCCTCCAGGCTGTCGGGGCCGCCCAGATTGAACAGAACGACCGCCAGTTTACCCGTCTGTGCCGCCATGGGCGTTATCTCCACGCTTTGACCCGTTCCGCCAGCCGGGCCACATGCTCGGGCGGCGTCGAGGGCAGGATGCCATGGCCGAGATTGAAAATGAACGGACCGCGGCCCAGGGTGGAGAGAATGCGGTCGATGGCGCGGTCCATGGCCTCGCCGCCGGTGATCAGCAGAATGGGATCGAGATTGCCCTGAACCGTCACCTTCGGCTGCAACATCTTGGCCGCCCATTCCAGCGGCACCCCGGTATCGAGGCTGACGGCATCAACGCCGGTTTTTTCCACATAAGGCAGCAGCAACGCCCCGGCGCCGCGCGGAAAGCCGATCACCGGAATGCCCGGCCGCTCGCGCTTCAGACGCTCCACCAGGCGCTGCGTCGGAGCGATCACCCATTTTTCGAATTCATCTTCCGGCAGTACCCCGGCCCAGGAATCGAAAAGCTGGATCGCTTCGGCGCCATGATCGATCTGGGTGATCAGGTAATCGCCGGTGGCCTGGACCAGAAGGTCGATCAAGGCCTTGAAAACATCGGGCTGGCCGTAGGCCAGCTTTTTCGTCTCGATAAAATCCTTGGAGCCCGAGCCTTCCACCATATAGGTGGCCACCGTCCAGGGAGCCCCGGCAAAGCCGATCAGCGCGGTTTCGGCGGGAATGGCCTTCGACAGGCGGGACACGGTTTCAAAAACCGGGGCCAGATGGCTGGCAAAACCCTCCAGCGACAGTTTGGCCAGGGCTTTGCCGTCGCGGATCGGCGGCAGTTTCGGCCCCTCGCCCTCCTTGAAGGCTACGGCCTGGCCCAGGGCATCGGGCACCACCAGAATATCGGAAAACAGGATGGCGGCGCTGAAGCCGTAGCGCCGCAGCGGCTGCAGAGTGACTTCGGTGGCCTTGTCCGGGCTGTAGCAAAGATCGAGGAAGCCACGGCAGCCAGCCCGTACCTCACGGTATTCCGGCAGATAGCGTCCGGCCTGGCGCATCAGCCAGAAGGGGGGCGGCGTGACGGTTTCGCCGGCGAGAGCGCGCAGGAAGGCCTTGGCGGGAGCGTGGGACAAGGGAGGTGCCTTTCCGTCTGACAGGGAAGAAGTCCGCCCATTCAATACAGGTCTTATAAGGTTTAGGAAAGGTAGCTGTGGTGGTGGATGCCTGTGGATAACGGGGATCGGACTCTGCCCACGGTTTTTCCCGATGCTTGTCCACGGACCGGCAAGGGGTGGGAAAACGGTGGATAAGTCAAGGGGAAAAGATTTGCATCTTATTGTTTTTATTAAATAAAATATCTGGATAAATGCCTTGTGAAAAATCGGGGCGGCGAAAGGTTTCGGCAAATTTCCGCTCTTTTCACCCCCCTTGCCGGCAAAATCGCGCACAGTCCAACCGGTCTGGTGATTAGGGGATGGCAAGCCTGCATCAAATTGGGCACACTTCCGCGAAACGGGCAGTTATCCCCGACGTTCGGTCTTATCCACAGGGTTGGGGCGGACAAGTCGTGAAGGACGCATGGTGAAAAAGTTCCATTTGCATCTGGTTTCGGACGCCACCGGCGAAACCGTTTCCGCTGCCGCCCGCGCCTGTCTGGTGCAGTTCGACAAGGTCGAGGCCATTACCCATCTGTGGTGTCTGGTGCGGACCGAGGGCCAGGTGGAGCGGGTGATCAGTGGCATCGAGGCCAATCCCGGCCTGGTGCTGGCCACTGTTCTCGACGGCGGCGTGCGTGGTCTGCTGGAAGAGGCCTGCCGCCAGATGCATGTGCCCTATGTGCAGGTGCTGGATCCGGTGATGGCGGCGCTGTCGGGCTATCTCGACAGCGAGTTCGGCACCGAACCGGGGCGCCAGCACGTGCTGGATGCCGAATATTTCAAGCGCATCGACGCCATGCATTTCACCCTGGCCCATGATGACGGCCAGATGCTGCAGGATCTCGACAAGGCCGAGATCATCCTGGTGGGCATTTCCCGCACCTCGAAAACCCCCACCTGCATGTATCTGGCCAATCGCGGTCTCAAGGCCGCCAATATTCCGCTGGTGCCGGGCATCGAGCCGCCGCCCGAGCTGTTCGCCGCCCGCCGTCCGCTGATCGTCGGCCTGACCAAGGAGCCGAAAAGCCTGAGCGATATCCGTAAATCGCGGCTGCAGCTGCTGAACGACGATCCCGAATCCGATTATGCCGATCTCGACAGGGTGCGCGAGGAGGTGGCCATGGCCCGCCGGCTGTTCGCCCGCCACGGCTGGCCGGTGATCGACGTGTCGCGCCGCTCCATCGAGGAGGCCTCGGCGGCCATTCTGCAGCTTTATGCCCGCCGCAACGGCCAGAATCCGGGGCAGATCGTATGAAGACGGTTCTTCTGGCCTCCACCAGCCGCACCCGCATCAGCCTTTTGATGGCCGCCGGCGTGCCGGTGGAGGCGCATCCTCCCGGCGTTGACGAGGCGGCGGTGAAGCAAGCCCTGCGGGCCGAGGGCGCCAGCCCCGAGGCCGCCGCCGAGGCCCTGGCCGAACTGAAGGCCACCCGGCTGTCGCTTCGCCGGCCCGAAGCCCTGGTGGTGGGGGCCGACCAGATGCTGGACTGCGAAAACCGCTGGTTCGACAAACCGGACGACCGCGCGGCGGCCCGCCGCCAGCTGCTGGAGCTGCGCGGCCGCCGCCACCGGCTGATCAGCGCGGTGGTGATGATGCAAAACGGTGTTCGGCTCTGGCATCATACCGCCGGCGCCACCCTGACCATGCGCGCCTTTTCCGAGGCCTTTCTCGACACGTATCTGGAAAAGGCCGGCCCCGCCATCCTGTCCTCGGTGGGGGCCTATCAGCTGGAAGGGCTGGGCAGCCAGCTGTTTTCCGCGATCGACGGCGATCATTTCACCATTCTCGGGCTGCCGCTGCTGCCGCTCCTGGAGATGTTCCGCCAGCATGGAGTGATCCCCACATGATTCTTTCGGGCAAAGCTCTGCTGGCCGGAGTGATCGGCTGGCCGGTGGGCCATTCCCGTTCGCCGCGTCTGCACGGATACTGGTTGGAGCGCCACGGCATCGACGGCGCCTATCTGCCGCTGGCGGTGCGCCCCGGCGATTTTGCCGAGGTGTTGCGCGCCCTGCCCCGCATGGGCTTTCGCGGCGCCAACGTCACCGTGCCGCACAAGGAACAGGCCCTGGCTCTGGCTGATCACGTGGACCCGCTGGCCCGGCGCATCGGCGCCGTCAACACCCTGGTGGTGCGTCCCGATGGCAGCCTGGAAGGCCGCAATACCGATGCCTTCGGGTTTCTGGAAAATCTGCGCCAGGGCCGGCCCGGCTTCAAAGCGGCGCAGGGGCCGGCGGTGGTGCTGGGCGCGGGCGGCGCGGCGCGGGCGGTGATCGCCGCCCTGCAGGATGACGGCTGCCCCGAAATCCGCCTGTTGAACCGCACCCGCAGCCGCGCCGAAGAGGTGGCGGCGGCTCTGGGCGGCCCGGTAAGGGTGCTGCCCTGGGAGCAGCGCGCCGAGGGTTTGGACGGCGCCGCCCTGGTGGTCAACACCACCACCCTGGGCATGAACGGCCAGCCGCCGCTGGAGCTGTCCCTGTCGGCCCTGCCCGTCACGGCGCTGGTCACCGATATCGTTTACGCGCCGCTGCAAACGCCGCTGCTGGCGGCGGCGGCGGCGCGCGGCAACAAGGTGGTGGACGGCTTGGGCATGCTGCTGCATCAGGCCCGGCCCGGTTTCGCCGCCTGGTTCGGGGTGATGCCCGAGGTGAGCGAAGACCTGCGGCGGTTCGTGGAGGACGCATGATCATACTGGGACTGACCGGCTCCATCGGCATGGGCAAAACCACGGCGGCCAATCTGCTGCGCCGCCTCAAGGTTCCCGTGCACGACGCCGATGATGTGGTGCACCGGCTGCTGGCCAAGGGCGGCGCCGCCGTGCCGCTGATCGAGGCGGCGTTTCCCCATACCGTGTGGGGCGGCGCCGTCGATCGGCCGCGCCTGGCGGCGCGGGTGTTCGGCGATGATCACGCCCTGAAAACCCTGGAAGCGATCCTGCATCCCATGGTCCGGCGCGAGGAGCTGGCCTTCCTGCGGCGCCAGCGCCGCCGCCGCCGTCCGGTGGTGGCCCTGGATATTCCGCTGCTGTTTGAAACCCACGGCGAGGACCGCTGCGATGCGGTGGCCGTGGTCAGCTGCCCGGCCTTCTTGCAGGAACAAAGAGTGATGGCCCGCCACGGCATGACTCACGCCAAGCTGGCGGTGATCCGCCGCCGTCAGATGGCCGATCACGAGAAACGCCGCCGCGCCGATTTCGTGCTGCCCACCGGTTTGGGACGGCGGCTGACCTTGCGGAAATTGCGGGCCGTGCTGGCCCGGCTGCGGGAGCGCGTCTGATGCGGGAAGTGGTGCTGGATACCGAAACCACCGGCCTTGATCCGGCTTCGGGCCATCGCGTGGTGGAAATCGGCTGCGTGGAGCTGGTCAATCATCTGGCGACCGGCGAGGTGTTCCACAAATATATCAATCCCGAACGCGACATGCCGGTCGAGGCTTTCAACGTGCACGGTCTGTCGGAAGAGTTTTTGAGCACCCAGCCGCTGTTTGCCGAGATCGCCGCCGGGTTTCTCGAGTTCATCGGCGATGCGCCGCTGATCATTCACAATGCCGAATTCGATATCAAATTCCTGAACTGGGAACTGAAACTGCTGGGGCAGGCGCCCATTCCGCTGGAGCGGGCCATCGATACGGTGAAAATCGCCCGCAAGCGCTTTCCCGGCTCGCCGGCCAATCTCGATGCCCTGTGCCGCCGCTTCGAGATCGATAACTCCGCCCGCGACAAGCACGGCGCCCTGCTCGATTCCGAACTTCTGGCCGAAGTCTATCTGGAGCTGATCGGCGGCCGCGAACCCGGCCTGACCCTGCTGGGCACCCCCGCCGCCGGCCCGGCCAACGCTGCGCCGGCCAACCCGGCTTTCCCGGCGGCGCGGAATTTCCGCCCGCCCCGCCCCCATCAGCCCCTGCCCGAGGAACTGGCGGCCCACGAGGCCTTTCTCGGCAAATTGAAAAATCCGGTGTGGAGCCGCGAGTGACATAAAAAAGGCCGCCGTTTCTTGAGAAACGGCGGCCTTTTTATTCGCTTTAAGTGCGGCTCAGGCGGTGCCGACCGGGCCCTGCTGCTCCATGCGCTGGCGGTACAGCGACACGAAATCCAGAGGCTGCAGCATCAGCGGCGGGAAACCGCCGTTCTGCGTGGTTTCGGCCACGATGGCGCGGGCGAAGGGGAACAGAATGCGCGGGCATTCGATGAGCAGCATGGGCTGCACATGTTCCTCGGGCACATTCAGGGTGAAAAGGCCGCCATAGACCAGTTCCAGGATGAAGGCGGTCTTATCGCCCAGCTTGGCCTCGACATTCAGCAGCAGCGACACCTCGAACAGGGAGTCCTGCACCGGATTGGCCTGAACATTGACCTTGATGCCGATTTCCGGCGCGGTGGTCTGCATGTCGGTGAAGATGGCCGGGGCGTTCGGGGCTTCGAACGACTGATCCTTCACATACTGCATATTGACCAAAAGCGGCGGAAGCGCCTGCTGGGATTCTTGTTCAGACATCGCGGACTCCAAGTCTTGCGGAAGGTCGTGTCGCGGGCGGCAGGGCCCGGAAACCCCGTTGGATCGGGGCTTGAGCACTAACACGGAACGCCCAGAGGCACAACAGAAGGGGATTACAATAAGAGACGCGGCGGTGTTTTGCCGTTTTTCCTGTCGGCGGGTGTGTGCCCGTCCGGCTGCACCACGGTAAAATCGCCCTCGATGATGGTGGTATCGCTGGCACCGGGGTCGGGCGGGCCCCAGCGGGCCTCGGTGCGGGCGGCGTACATGCGGGTTTTGGCCTTAAGCGCCAGTTCACCATAGACCAGGCTGCGCACCGGCGGCAGAAACAGCAGCAGGGCCAGGGCGGTGCCGAGATAGCCGGGGATCAGCAGCAGCAGGCCGGAAAAGGCGGCGGCGGCGGCATCGAACAGAGTGCGCAAGGGCAGTTCGCCGCGATTGAGATCGCGCTGAAACCCGGCGGCGATGGACAGGTTGTTTTTCTGCAGCACCACCAGCCCCAGCAGCGCCGAGGCGAACAGCCCGAAAATGGCGCCCGGCCAGCCGAGAATTCCGGCCATCTGCACCAGCACAAACAGCTCCAGGAAAGGCCATGCCAACAGGAAGATGAAGAAGATCCAGGCCATGCTTGCTCTTTACCTTACAACCGCTTATGTACGAACAGGCGTTTTTCGGCCGGGATGCGTCGCCCCACTGTTGCGGGTTTGTCATGTACCGACCGTTATAACACGGCCCAGGGCGGAAAACCGGGCGGAAAACCGCTGCGAAAAGCGCCTGGGCAGGCGGAAAAACTTGGGGCCTCCATGCAAGACGGATCGCACTTCATCGAAATCATCTTCTTCGCCCTGCTGGCGGTGTTTATCGGCTTGCGCCTGCGCAGCGTGCTGGGCAGCCGCCCCGAGGACCAGGATCAGCCGCAAGGGGGGGTCGGCCAGGCGCCGCTGCGGCCGGCGGTGCCGCCGCCGCCCCGTTCCGAACCGGCGTCGCCGCGCTTCGGCAAGGGGCTGGACGCCATCGCCGCCGCCGACCGCGATTTCAACCCCGACGCCTTTCTGCAAGGGGCCGCCGCCGCCTTCGAGATGATCGTGCGGGCCTTCATCGCCGGCGACGAGGCCGGGCTGCGGCCGCTGCTGTCCGATGAGGTGTTCGGCAATTTCACCCAGGCCCTGCGGACACGGCGCGCCAACGGCGAACGCTGCGCCAACCGCCTGGACAGCATTCTCGACGCCGAGATCACCGAGGGCGGCGTGCAGGGCGGCATGGCCCTGGTCACCGTGCGTTTCCTCAGCCGTCAGGTCATCTGCCAGCAGAGCGCCGACGGCAGCCTGCTGTTCGGCGATCCCGACCGCGCCGTGGAAATCCGCGATCTTTGGACCTTCGCCCGCCCGCTGGCCAGCAGCGATCCCAACTGGCGTTTGGTCGCCACCCAAAGCCACGACGCCTGATGATGACGCGGCCCGGCTTTTATCCCCTGCTGCTGTTGCTTCTGGCCGGTCTGGGTCTGGCCGGCTGTTCCTCGGGCCCCAGCCTCAACCAGGGCGGCCCCGCCACCGGTGCCATGAGCAACGGCGCCATCAGTCTGGAACCGGTCACGTTCCAGGAGCTGCCGGGCTGGCGGGAAGACCGGGTGCTGGCGGCCCTGCCGGCGCTGCGCCGCAGCTGCCGCAAGATCACCGCCATGCCGGAAGGCCGCCAGCTGGGCCTGGCCGGGGCCGCCAGCGACTGGACCGGCCCGTGCGGCGCCCTGCGCGCGGTGGAGGACGAAATGTCGGCGCGCGACTGGGCCGAACGCTGGCTGCAGCCCTATCTGGTAACGGCGGGCGGCTCGCCCGAGGGGATTTTCACCGGCTATTGCGAGGCGGCGCTGAACGGATCGCGTCAGCCCAGCGCCCGCTACCGCTACCCCCTTTACGCCCGCCCCGCCGGCTGGCCGGCCAACCCCGCCCGTTACGGCGAGCGTCTGCCCAGCCACCGCGAGATCGACGATGGCGCCCTCAGGGGCCGCGCCCATGTGCTGCTGTGGGTGGATGATCTGGTGGATGCCAATATTCTGCAGATCCAGGGGTCGGGCGAGGTGCGCCTCGACGACGGTTCGGTGGCGCAGGTGGGCTACGACGGCAACAACGGCCGCGAGTGGGTGGGGCTGGGCACCATTTTGCGCCGCCACCGCCTGATCGGCCGCCATCAAAGCAACATGCCGGCCATCCGCGCCTGGCTGAAGGCCCATCCGGCCCAGGCGCCGGCCCTGATGAGCGAAAACCCCCGCTACATCTTCTTCCGCTTCCTGAATGCCGAGGGTCCGGTGGGCGCCGAAGGGGTGGCGCTGACGCCGGGCCGCAGTCTGGCGGTGGATCCGCGCTATATTCCGCTGGGCATGCCGCTGTGGCTGGATACCGCCGATCCGCAGGGCCGCCCGCTGCGCCGTCTGATGGTGGCGCAAGACAGCGGCAAGGGCATCGTCGGCGTGGTGCGCGGCGATTATTTCTGGGGGCCGGGGGAAACCGCCTTCGATCAGGCCGGCCGCATGCGCAGCCGGGGCCGCTATTATCTGCTGCTGCCGCGTCAGCGCTCATCGCCGCTGGCCTGGGACGGACAGTAATGCCGCGCCAGCCCATACCCCCGGAAACCGTGGCCTATGAGGCTTTGCGCCGCGCCCATATGATGGGCCGGGTGGTGATTTTTACCGATGCCCATATTCTGAACCGGCCCGGCTCGCCGGTTTATTCCCCGCTCGATGTCTTTGTGCCCACCCTGGTGCTGATGGCCAGCAGCCTGACCCTGCTGTTCGCTTTCGGTCTGGTGCAGTGGCTGGTGGCCCTGGTGCTGATCGTGCTGTGGCAGGCCTATGGGGCCCGTTATTTCGTCGAATGGCGGCTGCACCGCCGCACGGTGACGGCGGTGGTGCGCAATCTCTACAACATGAAACTGCTGTGGCAGATGGGCGGCATCGCCGTGGCCCTGAAGGAATGGCCGGAAAAGAACTGTGTGGCGCCGTTCGGCGACTGGCAGGCCTTTGCCGGCGATTTTCTCATCGATCCCGAACCGCCGCCGGACGGGGCATGATGAGCAATGATCGCCGCCGCCGTCTGGTCAGCCGCGACGAGGCGCGGCTGTGGCGCGAGGTTATGAAAGGCGCCACCGCTTTCGAGGGCCGCCTGCCCGAGGAGGAGGACGCGCCGCCGCCCGCCCCCGATCTGGCGCCGCTGCCGGTGCCGCCGCAAAATCCGCCGCCGC
>JAJZGK010000147.1 GCA_021798485.1 Pseudomonadota bacterium | reverse complement strand
CTGGGAGGCCCTGGGCCGCATCACCGGACGGGAGCATACCCATCTGGCCCGCCCCAAGGAGGAGGAGAAGATCCGCTTCCGCGATATCGCCGCCCAGCCGCGCAAGATCATCTCCTCGCCCACCTGGTCGGGGCTGGAAAGCGAGCATGTCTGCTACAATGCCGGCTGGACCAATGTCCATGAGCTGATCCCCTGGCGCACCCTGACCGGACGCCAGCAGCTCTACCAGGATCATCTGTGGATGCGGGCCTTCGGCGAGGGCCTGGTGGCCTGGCGTCCGCCGGTGGATCTGAAGACGGTGACCGCCGCCGTCAACCGCGATGCCGGGGCCGGTCTGCCCCATGTGGTGCTGAACTTCATCACCCCGCACCAGAAATGGGGCATCCATTCCACCTATACCGACAACCTTCTGATGCTGACCCTGAATCGCGGCGGCCCGGTGATCTGGATCTCGGAAACCGATGCCCGCCGCGCCGGCATCGTCGATAACGACTGGGTGGAGCTTTACAACGCCAACGGCGCGCTGACCGCCCGGGCGGTGGTCAGCCAGCGCATCAAGGACGGCACCACCTTCATGTATCACGCCCAGGAGAAGATCGTGAACACGCCGGGTTCGGAAATGACCGGGCGGCGCGGCGGCATCCACAATTCGGTGACCCGCGCCGTCTTGAAGCCCACCCATATGATCGGCGGCTACGCCCAGCAGAGCTACGGCTTCAACTACTACGGCACGGTGGGCTCGAACCGCGACGAGTTCGTCATCGTGCGCAAGATGCAAAACGTCGACTGGCTGGACCGTCCGGCCCGCGGCAAGGAGGCTGGGGAATGAGAATTCGCGCTCAGATCGGCATGGTGCTCAATCTCGACAAGTGCATCGGCTGCCATACCTGCTCGGTCACCTGCAAGAACGTCTGGACCAACCGCGACGGCGTGGAATACGCCTGGTTCAACAACGTGGAAAGCAAGCCCGGCACCGGCTATCCCAGCGATTGGGAAAACCAGGCGCGCTGGAACGGCGGCTGGGTGCGCTCGCCGTCGGGCAAGCTGCGGCCGCGCCAGGGGGCCAAGTGGCGCATCCTGGCCAATGTCTTCGCCAATCCCGACCTGCCCGAGATCGACGATTACTACGAGCCCTTCGATTTCGATTACGACCATCTGAAATCCGCGCCCGAGTTGGAGGCCTTCCCCACCGCCCGGCCGCGTTCGCGCCTGACCGGCGAGCGCATGGAAAAGATCGAGAAGGGACCCAACTGGGAGGAGATCCTGGGCGGCGAGTTCTCGAAACGCTCGAAGGATTACAATTTCTCCGGGGTGCAGAAGGAGATCTACGGCGCCTACGAGAACACCTTCCTGATGTATCTGCCGCGCCTCTGCGAGCATTGCCTCAATCCGGCCTGCGTCGCCTCCTGTCCCTCGGGGGCGATCTACAAGCGTGAGGAGGACGGCATCGTCCTCATCGATCAGGAAAAATGCCGGGGCTGGCGCATGTGCGTGTCGGGCTGCCCCTACAAGAAGGTGTATTACAACTGGTCCACCGGCAAGTCGGAGAAATGCACGCTGTGCTATCCGCGCCTGGAAAGCGGCAATCCCACCGTCTGTTCGGAAACCTGCGTTGGCCGCATCCGCTATCTGGGGGTGATGCTCTACGATGCCGACCGCATCGAAAGCGCCGCCGCCGCCGCCGATGAGAAGCAGCTCTACGAGGCGCAGCTGGGGCTGTTCCTCGATCCCAACGATCCCGAGGTGATCGCCGCCGCCCGCGCCGAGGGCATTCCCGAGGATTGGCTGCGCGCCGCCCGCAACAGCCCGGTGTGGAAGATGGCCATGGACTGGAAGGTGGCCTTCCCGCTGCACCCCGAATACCGCACCCTGCCCATGGTGTGGTACATCCCGCCGCTGTCGCCCATCCAGTCGGCGGCCGAGGCCGGGCGCCTGGGCGCCGGCGGCATGCCCGAGGTGAAGAACCTGCGCATTCCGGTGCGCTATCTGGCCAATCTGCTGACGGCGGGCGACGAGGCGCCCATCGTCGCCGCCCTGGAGCGGATGATGGCCATGCGGGCCTATATGCGCGGCAAAACCATGGAGGGCGCCGCCGACGAGGCCATCGCCACCCGTGTCGGCCTGTCCGGGGCGATGATCGAGGACATGTACAAGGTCATGGCCCTGGCCGATTACGAAGACCGCTTCGTCATCCCCACCACGCACCGCGAACAGGTGGAGGATGCCTACGATCTGCGCGGCGGCGTCGGCTTCACCGACTGCAACGGCTGCTCCTCCGGCATCTCGTCGGGCTCGCTGTTCGGCAAGCCCCATCGTCCCTTGAACATGCGCGAGGCCCTGAAATGACCGCGAAGCCGCAGGATCGAACCTTGAAGGCACTGTCGCTGCTGCTGTGCTACCCCTCGGCCGAGCTGGTGGAGGCCCTGCCCGAGATCGGCGGCGTGCTGGGGGCCGAGCGCCGCCTGACCACGCTGCGGCGGGGCGATCTGGCCCGGCTGGCCGAGGAACTGCGCGGCGGCGATCTTTACGATCTGCAGGAACGCTATGTGGATCTGTTCGACCGCTCGCGCAGCCTGTCGCTCAGCCTGTTCGAACATGTGCACGGCGAGGGCCGCGACCGTGGCGGCGCCATGCTGTCGCTGCTGGAAACCTACCGCGAGGCCGGGTTCGAGCCCACCGGCTGGGAGCTGCCCGACCATCTGCCGCTGCTGCTGGAATTCCTGTCCACACAGCCGGCGCCGGCCGCCGCCGACATCCTGGCCTCGGCCGCCCATATCCTTGAAGCCCTGGCGGTGCGCCTGGAGCGCCGGGGCAGCGCCTATGCCGCCGTCTTGTCGGCCCTGGTGGACCTGGCCGGCGGCGCCGCCGACCGCGCGGCGGTGAGCGGCCTTCTGGAGCAGCCCGACAGCGATCCCGCCGATCTGGCCGCCCTCGACGCGGTGTGGGAGGAAAGCGAGGTGCTGTTCGGCCCCGATCCCGGTGCCGGCTGCCCGAGCGGCCGCGACCTTCTGGCCCGCATGGAGCAGCCTCAACACGCCGCGTCCCTGCGGTCGGCATCCTGACGGAGAGACGCGATGCATCACTTCATCTTCGGCATCTACCCCTACATCGCCATGGCGGTGCTGCTGATCGGCTCGGTGGCGCGCTACGAACGCGATCCCTTCACCTGGAAAAGCTCGTCCTCGCAGCTGTTGCGCCGCCGCCTGCTGCGCTGGGGCTCGGTGCCCTTCCATGTGGGCGTGCTCACCATCTTCGCCGGGCATTTCTTCGGCCTGCTGACGCCCCTGTGGCTGATCGAGGCCTTGGGGATCAGCCACGCGGTCAAGCAGGTGCTGGCCATGAGCGTGGGCGGCGTGGCCGGGGCCCTGGCCCTGTTCGGCGGTCTGATCCTGCTGACCCGCCGCCTGACCGATCCCCGCATCCGCGCCACCAGCAGCGCCATGGATATCGCCATCCTGTCGCTGCTGGTGCTGCAGCTCTGCCTGGGCCTGCTGACCATCCCGGTGTCGCTGCGGCATCTCGACGGGGTGGAAATGGTCAAGTTCATGCGCTGGGCGCAGGGGATCTTCATCCTCGATCCCCAGGCCGCCGATTATACCGCCGGGGCCTCGCCGGTGTTCCAGATCCATATCCTGACCGGGCTGACCCTGTTCATGCTGTTCCCGTTCTCGCGGCTGGTGCATCTGCTGTCGGCGCCGCTGCGCTATCTGTGGCGGCCGGGCTATCAGATCGTGCGCACCCGTCGCGCCGCGCTGCCGGACCGCCGCTGAGGCCGGGGCGTGATGATCGATCCCCATGGCCGGGCCATCACCTATCTGCGGCTGTCGGTGTTCGACCGCTGCGATCTGCGCTGTCTTTACTGCATGGCCGAGAACACCACCTTTCTGCCCAAGGCCGAGGTGTTGAGCCTGGAGGAGATGGACCGGCTGGCCGGGGCCTTCATCACCCTGGGGGTGCGCAAGATCCGCCTGACCGGCGGCGAGCCGCTGGTGCGGCGCGGCATCGCCACCCTGATCGACCGGCTGGGGCGGAAACTGGCGGCGGGACGGCTGGACGAGCTGACCCTGACCACCAACGGCACCCTGCTGGCCCGCCACGCCGAGGCGCTGGCGGCGGCGGGGATGCGGCGGGTGAATGTGTCGCTCGATTGCCTCGATCCCGATCTTTTCCACCGCATCACCCGGCTGGGACGGGTGGAAACGGTGCTGGAGGGCATCCGCGCCGCCCGCGCCGCCGGTCTGGCGGTCAAGATCAACACCGTGGCCCTGCGCGGCCTCAACGAGGGCGAGATCGACCGCCTGATCGCCTGGTGCGGCGAAACCGGCTGCGACATGACCCTGATCGAGGCCATGCCCCTGGGCGATTTTCCCAATGCCCTGCGCGGGCGCGAGCTGCCGTTGCCGGAGCTGCGCCGCCGCCTGGAAACCCGCTGGAGCCTGCGCCCCTCGGATCATGTCAGCGGCGGCCCGGCCCGGTATGTGGAGGTGGCGGAAACCGGCCGCCGCCTGGGCTTCATCACCCCGCTCAGCGGCAATTTCTGCGATGGCTGCAACCGGGTGCGGGTCAGCTGCACCGGAGCCCTCAATCCCTGTCTGGGGCGCGAGGGCGCGGTGGACCTGCGCCCGGCCCTGCGCGGCTCGAAAAGCGATCTGCCGGTGCAGCAGGCCATCCTGGCCGCCTTGCGCCACAAGCCGCAGGGCCACGATTTCCTGAGCGCCGGCTACGAGCCGCCGCCGTCGCGCCGCTCGATGAATAGCATCGGCGGATGATCCGCCAGGAACGCGATCGGCGGATGATCCGCCAGGAACGGTATCGGCGGATGATCCGCCGGGACTCCCGAAGCCGGGTGATATTTCGCACTTGACCGAAGATAAGGAGAGTTCAGGACTCGGGTATTAGAACTGGGCGACGTCTCAATTCAAGGGGGATCGACCCATGGCCGAGCATCTGACGAAATCGGCGGCAAGAAATATCTTTTACGGCGGATCACTGTTCTTCTTCGTGATCTTCGTGGGGCTGGTGGCGCAAAGCGTGCATTACGCCATCGACAATGGGGGCAAAATCAGCGCCAGCGCGGCGGCGGGCAAGCGGGTGTGGGAACGCCACGCCTGCTTCGACTGCCACACCCTGTTCGGCGAGGGCGCCCGTTTCGCGCCCGAACTGGGCAAGGTCTGGCTGCGCTACGGCGGCGACAAGGATCCGCAGGGCGCCCGTGACGCCCTTAAGTCCTGGATCCGCAGCCAGCCCACCCGCATCGAGGGGCGGCACCAGATGCCGCAATTCAACCTGACGGACCAGGAACTGGACGAGCTGGTGGATTTCTTCATCTACACCAGCACCATCAATACCCAGAACTGGCCTCCGCAGCCGAAGACGGCGGGTTGAGCGTGGAAGGACGGATCAGATGAAATACGAATCGCAAAAGGTCGCCAAGCTCTACTTCATCGGAGCCCTGACCCTGTTCCTGGCCCAGGTGCTGTTCGGCCTGCTGGGCGGTTTTCTTTACGTTATGCCCACCGGGCTGCCGGATTTCCTGCCCTTCAGCGTTATCCGCATGATCCATACCAACGCCCTGGTGGTGTGGTTGCTGATGGGCTTTTTCGGCTGCACCTATTACCTGCTGCCGGAAGAGACGGAAACCGAGCTTTTCAGTCCGGCTTTGGCCAAACTGCAGTTCTGGCTGTTCTACATCGCCGCCGGCGCCGCCGTGGTGGGCTATCTGTTCGGCTACTATAATGGCCGCTCCTATCTGGAACAGCCGCTTTACATCAAGGTGGGCATCGTCGTCGTCGCCCTGATGTTCCTGTTCAACTGCAGCATGACCCTGCTCAAGGGCCGCAAAACGGTGATCAGCAATATCCTGATCCTTGGCCTGTGGGGCATCGCGCTGTTCTTCCTGTTCGCCTTCTACAACCCGGCCAACGTCATCCTGGACAAGATGTTCTGGTGGTGGGTGGTGCATCTGTGGGTCGAGGGCGTGTGGGAACTGGTGATGGCCTCCATCCTGGCCTTCCTGATGATCAAGCTCACCGGCGTCGACCGCGAAGTGGTGGAAAAGTGGCTGTACGTCATCGTCGGCCTGGCTTTGTTCACCGGCATTCTCGGCACCGGCCACCATTACTACTGGATCGGCACCCCCGGGTACTGGCAGTGGATCGGCAGCGTGTTCTCGGCGCTTGAAATCCTGCCCTTCTTCGCCATGGTGATCTTCACCTTCACCATGACCTACAAGGGCGGCCGCGATCATCCCAACAAGGCGGCGCTGCTGTGGTCGCTGGGCTGCTCGGTCATCGCCTTCTTCGGCGCCGGCGTGTGGGGCTTCCTGCATACCCTGGCTCCCATCAACTACTACACCCATGGCACCCAGATCACCGCCGCGCATGGCCACCTGGCCTTCTACGGCGCCTATGCCATGGTCAATCTGGCCATGTTCACCTATGCCATGCCACAGCTTCTGAACCGCGAACCCTACAATCAGGTTCTGAATATGTGGAGCTTCTGGATCATGACCTCGGGCGTGGTGTTCATGACCGCCGCCCTCACCTTCGCCGGCGTGCTGCAAACCCATCTGCAGCGGGTGATGGGCTTCACCTACATGGACGCGCAGGCCCAGCTTGGGCTGTTCTACTGGATGCGCCTGGGCGGCGGCGTGGTGACGGTGACGGGCGTGCTGCTCTTCATCGGCTCGCTGCTGCTGCCGGGATCGGCCCGCAAGGTCCGCTAACCGCGCCGGTATTCTTGGAAGGGGATGCTCCGCTCCGGGGCATCTCCTTTCCCACTCTTGGGGGAGTTCGCCATCATGGCTCAACCATCCTTGCAGGCCGCACCCGTGGATGTGCCGTTCTATATGCCCGGCGGCAACGAATGCGCCCTGTTCGAACATGCCTTCCGCCGCCGCCTGCCGCTGCTGCTGAAAGGCCCGACGGGGTGCGGTAAAACCCGGTTCGTGGCGCATATGGCGGCCCGCTGCGGCCTGCCGCTGCACACGGTGTCGTGCCACGACGATCTGACGGCGGCCGATCTCACCGGGCGCTATCTTCTGAAGGGCGGCGACACGGTGTGGACCGACGGCCCGCTGACCCGCGCCGTGCGCGAAGGCGGCATCTGTTATCTCGACGAGGTGGTGGAGGCCCGCAAGGATGTGGCGGTGGTGCTGCATCCCCTGACCGACGACCGCCGCCTGCTGCCCCTGGACCGCACCGGCGAACTGCTGCGCGCCCCGGACGATTTCATGCTGGTGGTCTCTTACAACCCCGGCTACCAAAGCCTTTTGAAGGCCCTGAAGCCCAGCACCCGCCAGCGCTTCGTGGCCATCGAATTCGATTTTCCGGCCGAGGAGGCCGAGCTGGCGGTGGTCAGCCATGAAAGCGGCCTGGAGCCGGGCCGCTGCCGCCCGCTGGTGCTGCTGGGCCGCCGCCTGCGCGCCCTTAAAGGCCACGATCTGGAAGAGGGGGTTTCGACCCGCCTGCTGGTCTATTGCGCCACCCTGATGGCCGATGGCCTGCCGCTGGAGCAGGCGGTGACCGCCGCCCTGATCGAGCCCCTGACCGACGATCCCGTGGTCAAGGCCGGGCTGGTGGATCTGGCCCGCGCCGTTCTGGGCTGACGGCCATGCTGGCCTTTCTGGAACTGGAGGAACAGGTCGGCCTGCGCTGGCATCGCCTGGTGGGCGGGCGATCCTCGTGGAAAAACTTCCCCGAGGCCGAGGTGCGCCTGGAGGCGGTGCGGGGCGCGCTGTCGGTGCTGTTCCGCGGCCTGGGCGGCGCCTCGGGCGTGGTGCTGACCGGCACCGCCGCCGAGGAATCGGGGCACCGCCTGACCTGGCGCCAGCGCCTGGGCCAGGATGCGGAAAAGCTGGCCCGCCCCCGGCTGGACGGCAACGCCCTTTATCTGCCCTCCCGCATCGCCTGTTTTCCCGATCCGGCCCTGAACCGCGATCTTTATGTGTGGCTGGCCGCCTATTTCGCCCGCCTGACCCCCGCGCCCAAACCGGAGGGCGGCGCTCTGGCCGCCGATCTGGCCGCCCTGCGCCAGGCCCGGGAGGTGAGCGCCCAGGTGCTGGCGGCGTGCCCCGGTCTGGCGGCGCGGCATCAGGCGCTGACGGCGGCGGCCCTGGGTTTGCGGCCGCGCCGGAACCTGCCGGCGCCCGAGGCGGCGGTGGAGGCGGCGGTGCTGAGCCTGCTGG
>JAJZGK010000146.1 GCA_021798485.1 Pseudomonadota bacterium | reverse complement strand
CCGGGCGTGGCGGCGGCGGCCAGGCTTTGCCCCTGGGCCGATACCGGCTGGCCGTCGATGGCGGCGATGCGGAATTGCAGGGCGGCGCCCTGCGCCACCACCTGCAGGGTCAGGCTGGCGCCGGGCGGCACGGCCAGGGCGGTGCGCACGGCCAGCGGTCCGTCCGGGGTTTGCAGAACAAGGGCGGCGGGCTGGCCGGGCGGGGCGGCGGGGGCGGCCAGCACCTGGGCCGACAGGCTTTGCCCCACGCTCAACCCGGCCAGGGCGGGCGGCAGGGCGGCGGGATCGGCGGGGGCGGCCAGGGTAACGGCCGGCGCCGCGGCGGCGGCAACACCCGCGGACGGAAGCGAGATGGCGGACGGCGGGCCGCTCATCGCCCTCTCAGCAGTTTTTCCACCAGGGCCTCCACGTCGGCGGCGGCTTCGCTGTTGGGGGATCGGGTCAGCAGCGGCGTCTGGTTGCGGATGGTTTCCCGCACCTTGAGATCGCGGCGGATCACCCCGGCCAGCGGCGGCGACATTTTAAGGAAGCCCTCGCAGGCCTTCAGCAGGGTGTTGTAGATGCGCTCGCCCTCGCGGGTGGAGTTGGCCATGTTGACCACCACCCGCATATCGGTGCCGGGCCGCTCCATGTGGGTGACCTTGATAAAGGCGTAGGCATCGGTCAGCGAGGTGGGTTCATCGGTGGTCACCACCAGGATGGTGCCGGCGTTATGGGCCAGGGCGCGCACGGTGCGCTCCACCCCGGCGCCCAGATCCAGCACCACCCGGTCGTAGGCGCAGGCCAGCAGGTTCAGATCGTCGCCCAGCAATTGCAGCCGCGACAGCGGGATATTGGCCAGCGAGCCCGAGCCGGAGCGCCCGGCGATGATGTCGAAGCCGCCTTCCGGATAGCTGACGGTGGCCTGATTGAGGGTCAGCTTGCCGGCCACCACGCTGCCCAGATCGTGCTTGGGCATCAGGCCCAGCTGGATATCCACGTTGGCCAGGCCGAGATCGCCGTCGAACAGCAGGCAGCGCTGCCCGGCGCGGGCCAGGGCATGGGCCAGGGTGATGGAGAACCAGGTTTTGCCGACACCGCCCTTGCCCGAGGCCACGGCGATGACATTGCGGCCCTTGGCGCGCTGGGGGGCGCGGGTGGCAAGAGTGGGGGAGGGCGTTCCGGTCATCAGCGGGCCTCTGTCCAGGGTTGTTTATCGGGATAATCGTCGTCGCCGTCGCCGGGGGCCAGGTCCTCGGCGCTGAAGGTGTTGGCCTGCCACTGTCCGGCGCGGGTGGGCGGCGGCGGCGGCGGTGCCGCCGCCGCCTTGGCCTTGGCCGCCGGTTCGGGCAGCATCATGCGGGCCATGGCGGCGGCGTTGATCGAGGAGATGCCGTTGACCACATGGGGGGTGGCCGAAACATCGCAGAACATCAGCGGCGCCGCGTCGGCGGCGGTCAGGATGGCGCCCAGGCGGCGGGTGGTGTCGAGCCGGGTGGCCAAAAGGCGGGTGGCCCCGGCGGCGCCGAAGGCCTCGGCGATCTCGCCGGCTTCCACCGGATCACCGCCGGCGGCCAGCACCAGGATCGGCTCGCAATTGCCGGCCTCGGCCAGCGACGACAGATATTCCATGTCGCTGACCTTGAAGGGATTGAGGCCGGGGCTGTCGATGAACAGAATATCGAAATGGCCCTGGGCCTGCTCCACGGCGCGGCGCAGGGTTTCCGGGCCGCGCGTCGCCACCAGATCGATTTCCAGAATGCGGGTGAAGGCCGAAAGCTGTTCGGTGGCCCCGGCGCGGATATTGTCGGTGGTGATCACTCCCACCCGGCGGTTGCGCAGGGCCGAGCGTGCCGCCAGCTTGGCCACCACCATGGATTTGCCGGTGCCGGGCGGCCCCACCATGATGAAGGGGCGCGGGGCGCCGTGATCGGGCAGGGGGGCGAAGGCGAAGCCGGATTCCAGGGCGTAGGTGCAGGCCTGCAGCGGCTCGTCGATGCCGCTGGTATGGATCACGTTCAGCATGCGCTCCACCAGCCGGGGCGGCAGGCCGTGCTCGTTCAGGGCGGCGCGCACCACGTCGGCCACCGGGGTCTGGTTGGCCTCGGCCAGCATTTCCCCCAGGGCGTCGTCCACATCGGTGGGCTCCAGGGCGGCGGTGATGCGCACGCCCTTGCCGCCCGCCGCCCGCTGGGTGGAGACGATGATGGCGTCGTCGCCCAGTTCCTCGCGGACCATGTGCATGGCCTCGGCCATGCTGGGGGCTATGTAGGACTTCAGGCGCATGGATTAGAGCTGCCCCACGGTTTTGATCTTGGCCTTAGCATGCACTTCCGACTGGGCCATGACCACTGTCGTCGGGCGGAAGCGTTCGATAATCGAACGCACATAGGGCCGTACCGCCGGGCTGCACAGCAGCACCGGGGCCTCGCCCTGCATGGCGAAGCGTTCGAAGGTCTGGCGGGTCTTGTTGATGAAGTCCTGCAGCCTGGAGGGGGCCATGATCAGCTGGCGCTCCTCGCCCTGGCCCTGCAGGGCGTCGGCGAAGGCCTGTTCCCATTCCGGCGACAGGGTAACCAGGGGGATGAAGCCCTGCGGCCCGGTATTGGCGTCGCTGATCTGGCGGGCCAGGCGGGTGCGCACATGCTCGGTGATGACCATGATGTTGCGGGTATGGCTGCTGGCCTCGGCCACGCCTTCCAGAATGGTGTTGAGATCGCGGATGCACACCCGTTCCTGCAGCAGGTTCTGCAGCACCCGCTGCACGCCGCCCAGGGCGATCATGCCGGGGATGAGATCGGCGATCAGCTTCTGGCTGGGCTTGTCCATCTCGTCCAGCAGCTTCTGGGTTTCGGCGTAGGTGAGCAGTTCGGACATATGGTCCTTGATCACCTCGGTCAGATGGGTGGTGATGATGGTGGCGGGGTCCACCACCGTATAGCCGCGGAACAGCGCCTCCTCGCGGTGCGGCGGCTCGATCCACACGGCGGGCAGGCCGAAGGTGGGTTCGCGGGTTTTCTCGCCGGGCAGGGTGATATCCTCGCCGCGGGGGTCCATCACCAGCAGCAGGTTGGGGCGCAGATCGCCGCGCCCGGCCTCCACCTCCTTGATGAAGACGACGTAATTGTTGGCCGGCAGCTGCATATTGTCCTGAATGCGCACCGACGGCATGACGAAGCCCATTTCCGAGGCCAGGGCCCGGCGCAGCGCCTTGATCTGATCGGTCAGGCGCTGGCCTTTGGGGCTGTTGATCATGGACAGCAGGCCGTAGCCCAGCTCCAGGCGCACATTGTCGATCTTCAAGGCGGTGGCGATGGGCTCTTCCGGCGGCGGCGCCTCGGTGGGGGCGGCGGCCTCGGCGGCGGCGGCGGCGGCCACCCGTTCCCGCTCCACCCGGTCCAGCCAGTAGGCCGAGCCGCCGGTCAGCAGCGCCAGCAGCAGGAACGGCAGCATGGGCATGTCGGGCAGCAGCGAGATGGCCACCAGCAGCGCCGAGGTCAGCCCCAGCACCTTGGGGTAGTTGGTCAGCTGGTTGAACAGGGCCTTTTCGGTGGCTTCCTGCATGCCGGCCTTGGTCACCAGCATGCCGGCGGCGGTGGAAACGATCAGGGCCGGGATCTGCGTCACCAGGCCGTCGCCCACCGTCAGCTTGGTGTAGTAGTCGGCGGCCTGGGAAAAGGGCAGCCCCTGCTGCACCATGCCGATGATCATGCCGGCGATGACGTTGATGCCGGTGATCATCAGGCCGGCCACGGCATCGCCGCGCACGAATTTCGAGGCGCCGTCCATGGCCCCGAAGAAGGAGCTTTCCCCTTCCAGTTCGCGGCGGCGCTGGCGGGCGGTGGGTTCGTCGATCAGGCCCGAGGACAGATCGGCGTCGATGGCCATCTGCTTGCCGGGCATGGCGTCCAGGGTGAAGCGCGCCGCCACTTCGGCGATACGGGTCGAACCCTTGGTGATGACCACGAAATTCACGATCACCAGGATGGCGAAGACGATGATGCCGATAACGAAATTGCCGCCCATGACGAATTCGGCGAAGGCCTGGATCACGTGGCCGGCGCCGGCGGTGCCCTCGTGACCATGCGCCAGGATCAGGCGGCTCGACGCCATGTTGAGGGCCAGGCGGATCAGGGTGGCAATCAGCAGAACCGTGGGAAACGTGCTGAATTCACTGGGTTTTTCGATGAAGATGGCGGTCATCAGCACCATGACCGCGAAGGTGAGCGAAAAGGCCAGCGAGATATCGAGCAGCCAGGTGGGCATGGGCAGGATCAGCACCACCAGCAGCACCACCACGCCAAGCGCCAGCACCAGATCGCCGCGCTTCAGGGCGGAAACCAGCTTGTTCAGAACGGCGCCCATGGGTGCGCCGCCCGTTCCTCCGGTGGCAGCTTCGGCGTTGTCGGCCACGGTTCAGTCCCGCCTGTTCACGTCTGGTTTAAAATGCCGGCCGTTCCACTTCGCCCGGCGGGGGCACGGCGATCCCCTCGTCGGCGTACTGGCGCAGCTTGTTGCGCAAGGTACGGATGGAAATCCCCAGGATGTTGGCGGCGTGGGTGCGGTTGCCCAGGCAATGTTCCAGGGTGTCGATGATCAGGTCGCGCTCCACGTCGGAAACGGTGCGGCCCACCAGGGCGCGGGTGGTGCTGGCGTTGGCCAGGGTGGCGGCGGCGGCGGCCACGGCGGCGCCGGGGTCGGCGGGCTGGGGGGCGCCGGTCAGCAGAATGGCCTCGGGGCCGATCTCGTCGCCCCCGGCCAGCAGAACGGCGCGGTGCATGGTGTTTTCCAGCTCGCGCACATTGCCGCGCCAGCTGTGGGTCACCAGCATCTTCTTGGCCTCGGCCGACAGCGGGCGGTTGGCCACGCCGTTCATCTCGGAGAATTTGCGGATGAAATGATTGGCCAGCAGATCGATGTCGAGCGGGCGCTCGCGCAAGGAGGGCAGGCGCAGGGTCATGACGTTCAGGCGGAAGAACAGATCCTCGCGGAAGGTGCCTTTGCGCACCTCGTCTTCCATGTTGCGGTTGGAGGTGGCGACGATGCGCACATCCACCTTGACCGGGGCGCTGCCGCCCACCCGGTCGATCTCTTTTTCCTGCAGGGCGCGCAGCAGCTTGGCCTGCAGACGGATATCCATTTCCGAGATTTCGTCCAGCAGCAGGGTGCCGCCGTTGGCTTCCTCGAACTTGCCCAGACGGCGGGCCACGGCGCCGGTGAAGGCGCCTTTTTCGTGGCCGAACAGCTCGGATTCCAGCAGATTTTCCGGAATGGCGGCGCAGTTGACGGCGACGAAGCGCTTGGAGGTGCGCTTGCTCTTGCGGTGAATGTGGCGGGCCACCAGCTCCTTGCCGGTGCCGGATTCGCCGGTGATCAGGATCGAGGCGTCGGAGGGGGCCACCTGTTCGGCCATGCGCATCACCTGCCCCATCACCGGATCGCGGAACAGGATGGCGTGGCTTTCCTCGGTCACGGCGGCCAGCACGGCGGCGATCAGGTCGGCGTCGGGCGGCAGCGGGATATATTCCTTGGCGCCGGCGCGGATGGCCCGCACCGCCGCCGTGGCGTCGGTATGGATGCCGCAGGCCACCACCGGCACGGTGATGCGTTCGGCGGCCAGGCGGTCCACCAGGGCCTTCACGTCGAAGGCCACGTCGATCATCACCAGATCGGCGCCCTGGCCCGAGCGCAGCACCTCGAGGGCGTTGTCGATGGAGCGGGCATGCACCACGCGGGCGCCGCGCGCCATGGCGATCTGGCTGGCGGCCCCTACCTGGCCGTCAAGGGCGCCGATGATCAGTAGCTGCATGAAATCAATCCTTTACGCGTCATGCCCGTTCGCCGCTTCATATCCGTACCGTTCCACCCGCCTAGCTGCGGTCGGTCTTGATGATTTCCGTCATGGTCACGCCCAGGCGGTCTTCCACCACCACCACCTCGCCGCGCGCCACCAGCCGGTTGTTGACATAGATGTCGATGGCCTCGCCCACCTTGCGGTCCAGCTCCACCACGGCGCCGCGGCCCAGCTTCAGCAGCTGGTTGACCTGCATGGTGGCCTTGCCCAGCACCGCCGAGACCTGCACCGGAATGTCGTAGACCGCTTCGAGGTCTCGCGCCGAGCGCGGACCGTCGGGCATGTCGGAGTCCATGCCGTCCGACTTCAGTTCGTTCAGTTCAAATTCGGCCATCGCCCTCTCCTAACGCGGTCACGCCGCAAAGCCGTCGCCGGCGTGATTGTCCTCTGTCTGGGCATCGGTGCCAAGAGCGCGGGCGAGAACGGCGTCGATTTCCGCCCAGCTGCGTTCCAGATCCCGTTCGGCGCCGCCGTCGCCCCAGTCCACCCGGATGTCGCCGGGAGCGACGCGGGCATCGGCGGCGAACAGCAGCTTGCCCTCGAAGGCCACCTCGGCGGCCACCTTTTCGGCCCGCGCCCGCACTGTTTCCAGCAGATCGGGGGCGATGCGCACCGTCACCCGCATGTCGCGGTCGAGATGCGCGAGGCATTCATGCAGCAGGGCTTCCAGTTCGTCCAGCCCGTGATGACGGGTCATCTCGGGATAAAGCTTGCGCACCACGGCCACGGCCACCGCCACGGCATCGCGCACCATGCGGTCGTTGGCCTCTTCCTGGGCGCCGGAAATGCGCAGCAGGGCGTCGCCCAGCGCCTGTTCGGCCAGGGCCTGCAGCCGCTCGGTCATGGCCTCGGCCTCGGAGATGCCGGCCATGCGCCCGGCCTCGAAGGCCTGATCGCGGGCCAGCTGCAGTTCCTCCTCGGAAAAGGTGGGCGGCGGCGGCGGCGGCGGTTCCTCCTCGACGATCTCCTCGGGCAGGGGCATGTCGTCGGGGCCGAGGCCGTCGGTCAGGTGCACGTCGAGCGTCGGGCGCGACGGCGAGCCGAAATCCTGATCGAAGAGAAATTTCTGCAGCTTGGCCATGGCTTAGTACACCAGCTCGTCTTCTTCGCGGCCTTCGGAAATAACGATCTGGCCGCTCGAGGCCAGTTCCTTGGCCATGACCACGATGGCGCTTTGCGCCTGATCGACGTCGCGCAGGCGCACCGGGCCCATGGCGTCCATGTCGTCGCGCAGCATCTTGCCGGCGCGTTCCGACATGTTCTTGAAGAACAGCTCCTTGATGCCGTCCGAGGCGCCTTTCAGGGCCATGCCCAGCTTGTCCTTCTCCACATGGCGCAGCAGGGTCTGGATGCCGGCCATGTCGATGCGGATCAGATCCTCGAAGGTGAACATCAGGGCCTTGATGCGTTCGGCGGCCTCGCGGTTGCGTTCCTCCAGGGCGCTCATGAAGCGGTTTTCGGCGTTGCGGTCGAGGTTGTTGAAGATGTCGGCCATCAGTTCGTGGGCATCGCGGCGCGCCGTGCGGGCCAGGTTCGACATGAACTCGGTGCGCAGGGTCTTTTCCACGCCGTCCAGCACTTCCTTTTGCACCGCCTCCATGCGCAGCATGCGCATGATCACTTCCATGGCGAAGTTTTCCGGCAGCAGCGACAGCACGCGGGCGGCATGGTCGGGCTTGATCTTGGCCAGCACCACCGCCACCGTCTGCGGATATTCGTTCTTCAGATAATTGGCCAGCACGGTCTCGTTGACGTTGCCGAGCTTGTCCCACATGGTGCGCCCGGCCGGACCGCGGATTTCCTCCATGATCATGTCGACCCGGTCCTTCGGCAGGGTCTTCATCAGCAGGCGCTCGGTGCTTTCGAACGAGCCCACCAGCGAGCCGGTGGAGGAGATCTGATCGGCGAATTCCACGAACAGGCGTTCCACCAGCCCGGCATTGACGTTGCCGAGATTGGCCATGCTCTGGGAAATCTCCTTGATTTCCTCGTCGTCCATCATGCTGAACAGCTTCGAGGATTGCTCCTCGGCCAGCGAGAGCATCAGGATGGCGGCCTTCTGGGGGCCGGTCAGACCGCGGTAGTCTTCTTTTACGCGTGCCATGGCTCGTTATCTCTGGCGGTGTGCCGGAATGAAAAGGATGACGTCAGGCATCCGAATACATCCAGGCGCGGATGATCGACAAGGCTTCTTCGGGGTGCTTCTCGACGATTTCGCCGATCTTGCGCAGCGAGGAGGCTTTCACACGGCCTTCCACCTTATCGATATCGATAAGCTCGTCGACGGTATCAAGCTCCTCGGCCAGCAGGCCGGGGGCGGGCACCGGCGGGGCGCCGGCGGCGGCCAGCAGCG
>JAJZGK010000145.1 GCA_021798485.1 Pseudomonadota bacterium | reverse complement strand
GGCCGCACCATGGAGCGCATCGACGGTTTCCTGGCCCGGGTCAAGACCATGAACTGACGACGGGCCGGGGGAAAAAACGGAGGGGCCGGTTGCGCGGCGGGGCATCCGGCCCTATTTCGTTTGCGCATGCGTGATCGCATGCCAACGCTGTTGACAAAATCACCGTCTGCCTTCTTCCTATTGCACTGGCCGTAAGGAGGCCCTCGGCCCGCCTGCCGGAGGGAGCCGTCCGCCCGGCCGCCGCGGCCCGAACCACTCTGCGAAATGTTGACCGACCCATGACCGAGAGCAACCGCATCGTTATCTTCGACACCACCCTGCGCGATGGCGAACAGTCGCCCGGCTGCTCGATGAACCTCGAGGAAAAGCTCAAGGTGGCGGTCATTCTGGAGGAGATGGGGGTGGATGTCATCGAGGCCGGTTTCCCGGTGGCCTCCAAGGGCGATTTCGAGGCGGTGCACACCATCGCCGCCCGCGCCGGCAAGGCCGCCATCTGCGGTCTGGCCCGGGCCACCAAGGGCGATATCCAGGGCTGCGCCGATGCGGTGCGCGCCGCGCCGCGCCATCGCATCCATACCTTCATCTCCACCTCGCCGCTGCATATGAAGTACAAGCTGCAGATGGCGCCGGAACGGGTGCTGGAGATTGTGAGCGAAAGCGTGGCCTTCGCCCGCTCGCTGGTGGAGGATGTGGAATGGTCGGCCGAGGACGGCTCGCGCACCGAGCCCGATTTCCTGTGCCGCTGCGTCGAGGCCGCCATCAAGGCCGGGGCCCGCACCATCAATATTCCCGATACCGTGGGCTACGCCGTGCCCGATGAATATGCCGCGCTGATCGCCATGCTGATCAACCGCGTGCCCAACATCGATCAGGCCGTTCTCTCGGTGCATTGCCACAACGATCTGGGGCTGGCCGTGGCCAACTCCCTGGCGGCGGTGCAGGCCGGGGCCCGGCAGGTGGAATGCACCATCAACGGCCTGGGCGAGCGGGCCGGCAATGCCGCCATGGAAGAGATCGTCATGGGCCTGCGCACCCGCGCCGACCGTCTGCCCTTCCACAACGGCATCAGGACCGAGCTGATCACCCGCGCCTCGCGCCTGGTGTCGGCCATCACCGGCATCAGCGTGCAGCCCAACAAGGCCATCGTCGGCAAGAACGCCTTCGCCCACGAATCCGGCATCCATCAGGATGGAATGCTCAAACACGCCCAGACCTACGAGATCATGACCCCGGAATCGGTGGGGCTCAACAAGTCCACCCTGGTGCTGGGCAAGCATTCCGGCCGCGCCGCCTTCAAGGCCAAGCTGAAGGATCTGGGCTACGACCTGGGCGACAACGCGGTGGAAGAGGCCTTCGTGCGCTTCAAGGATCTGGCCGACCGCAAGAAGGACGTGTTCGACGAGGATATCCAGGCCCTGGTGGATGATGAAATGGTCAGCGCCGACCAGCGCATCCGCTTCGTGTCGCTGGATCTGCATTGCGGCTCCAAGGCGCCGGCCAAGGCCGATCTGGAGCTGGTGATCGATGGCGCCGCCCGTCAGGTCAGCGCCGGCGGCGACGGCCCGGTGGATGCCACCTTCAACGCCATCAAGGCCCTGTTCCCCCATACCGCCGATCTGCAGCTCTATCAGGTTCATGCCGTGACCGAGGGGACCGACGCCCAGGCCGAAGTGACCGTGCGGCTGTCGGAACAGGGGAAAACCGTGATCGGCCAGGGGGCCCATACCGATACCCTGGTGGCCTCGGCGCGGGCTTACGTGCACGCCCTGAACAAATTGTTGGTCAAACGGGAAAAAACCGCTCCCGAGGCGCTGTAGGCCTGATATAACAGGCCGCGAAACGCCTTTTCGCGGTTTCTCGGGAAGTTATCGCCGCTCTCCGCCGGGGCGCGGCCATCGCAACGCAAACGCATGTGGTCGAGTGAGGTCTTATGTTTTCCAAGATGACGGGAATGTTTTCCGCCGACATGGCGATCGACCTGGGAACCGCCAATACGCTGGTCTATGTCAAGGGTCGGGGCATCGTTCTGAACGAGCCGTCGGTGGTGGCCATTGCCGAGGAAAAGGGCAAGAAGAAGGTGCTGGCGGTGGGCGACGAGGCCAAGATGATGCTGGGCCGCACTCCGGGCTACATCCAGGCCATCCGCCCCTTGCGCGACGGCGTCATCGCCGATTTCGAAGTGGCGGAGGAAATGATCAAGCATTTCATCCGCAAGGTGCATAACCGCCGCAGCTTCGCCAGCCCGCTGGTGATCGTGTGCGTGCCCTCCGGCTCCACCGCCGTCGAGCGCCGCGCCATCCAGGAATCGGCGGAAAGCGCCGGTGCCCGCCGCGTTTTCCTGATCGAGGAACCCATGGCCGCCGCCATCGGCGCCGGTCTGCCGGTCACCGAGCCCACCGGCTCCATGGTGGTGGATATCGGCGGCGGCACCACCGAGGTGGCGGTGCTGTCGCTGGGCGGCATCGTTTATTCCCGCAGTGTGCGCGTGGGCGGCGACAAGATGGACGAGGCCATCATCGCCTATATCCGCCGCAATCATAACCTGCTGGTGGGCGAAGGCTCGGCGGAGCGCATCAAGAAGGAAATCGGCTCGGCCTGCCCGCCGGAAGACGGCGAGGGCCGCACCATGGAGATCAAGGGCCGCGATCTGATGAACGGCGTGCCCAAGGAACTGATCATCTCGGAACGCCAGATCGCTGAAAGCCTGGCCGAACCGGTGGGCGCCATCATCGAGGCCGTCAAGGTGGCCCTGGAGCATACCGCTCCCGAACTGGCCGCCGATATCGTCGATAAGGGCATCGTGCTGACCGGCGGCGGCGCCCTCCTGTCGAATCTCGATTTCGTGCTGCGCCATGCCACCGGTCTGCCGGTGTCCATCGCCGACGATCCGCTGTCGTGCGTGGCCCTGGGTACCGGCCGCGCCCTGGAAGAGATGAACAAGCTGAAGAACGTTCTGACCACCATGTATTAAGCGGTCCGCCGCGGCGGACCGTTCTGGGAAAGGCGAAAGCGTGAAACCGCATTCGGGCGCACTGGGACGGCTGGCGATGCTGAAGCTGCTGGCGCAGCGCTTCGCTTTTCTGTCCATGATCCTGATCTCCCTGGGTCTGATGCTGGTCGGCAAGGCCGACGGTGTTCTGGTGGAGCGCGTGCGTCTGGCCGTGGGCGATGTGGTGGCGCCGGTGATCGAGGTGATCTTCCGCCCGGCCACCGCCATCGCCAATGCCGTCAACGGCGTGCGCGAGCTGGCCTCGCTGCGTGCCGACAACGGCCGCCTGCGCGAGGAGAACGCCCGCCTGATGCACTGGCAGACGGTGGCCCGCCATCTCGACGTGGAAAACCAGGCCCTGCACGCCCAGCTGAACTTCATTCCCGATCCCGACGCCTCGTTCATCACCTCGCGGGTGATCGGCGATACCGGCGGCGCCTTCGTGCATTCCATGCTGATCAATGCCGGCAGCCGCGACGGCGTGCGCAAGGGCCAGGCGGTGGTTTCGGGCGAGACCATGGTGGGCCGCATCATCGATGTGGGGCTGCGCTCGGCCCGGGTGCTGCTGCTCACCGATATCAATTCCCATCTGCCGGTGATGGTCGAGGGCACCCGCGCCCGCGCCATTCTCACCGGCGACAACAGCGACCGCCCGCGCCTCGACTATCTGTCGCCCAATGCCAATGTGGCGCCGGGCGACCGGGTGGTGACCTCGGGGCATGGCGGGGTGTTCCCGCCCGGCCTGCCCATCGGGGTGGTCTCCTCGGTGCAGGACGGCGTGATCCGGGTGGAGCCTTTCGTGCACCGCCAGCAACTGGAATATGTGATGGTGGTGGATTACGGCCTGGCGGGCATCCTGCCGTCCGATGTGTCCGCCGCCGCCGACAGCCGTGAACCGTCCGCCCGCCCGCAGGGACCCGAGCATTGAAGAACGGGTGGTTGCAGCGGATGGACCTGTGGGTTCGCCATCTGCTGCCGCTGGGACTGACCCTGCTTTTGGTACTGATGGAGGCCATGCCCACCCATCTGCCGGGCTTCGCCGAAATTTCCCCGCTGCTGCCGCTGATCGGCGTCTATTACTGGTCGATCTTCCGTCCCGATCTGCTGCCCGCCGTGATGGCCTTCTTCATCGGCCTGCTCTCCGACATCATCATGGGCATGCCGCTGGGGGTGTCGGCGCTGATTTATCTGCTGGTGCAGGGCACCACCGCCTCGCAGCGGCGCTTCTTTCTGGGTAAGCCCTTCGTGGTGGCCTGGTGCTGCTTCAGTCTGGTGGCGGTGTCGGCCATTTTCCTGGAATGGGCCCTGGTCTCCATGCTGAACGGCCATCTGATCCCGCTGCCCGCCGTGCTGTTCGAAATGCTGATGACGGTGGCCTGCTATCCGCTGTTCAGCTGGCTGTTCGGCCGCGCCCAAAGCGCGCTGCTGCGCGACGCGTGAGGGCGGCATGACGCTGGGCAACAACCGCGAAGGCACCGACCGCGCCAAGATCATCGGCCGGCGCGCCCTGTTGCTGGGCGGCGGCAAGCTGGCGCTGCTCACCACCCTGGTGGGGCGGATGTATTATCTGCAGGTGGTGGAAGCCGACAAATATGCGGTGCTGGCCGACGAAAACCGCATCAATCTGCGGCTGCTGCCGCCGCCGCGCGGCCGCATTCTCGACCGCAACGGCGTACCCATGGCCATCAACCAGCAGAATTACCGGGTGCTGCTGGTGTCGGAGGAAACCGACGATATCAACGATACCCTGGATGCGCTGTCGCACATCATTCCCGTCAACGAGCACGACCGCGCCCGCATTCTGCGCGAGGCCCGCCGCCACCGCAGCTTCGTGCCGGTGACGGTGCGGGAAAACCTGAGCTGGGAAGACGTCTCGCGCATCGAAATCAACACCCCCGATCTGCCGGGGGTGGAGATCGATGTGGGGCAAAGCCGCTATTACCCCCTGGAAGGGCTGGGGGCCCATCTGCTGGGCTATGTGGCCACCCCCTCCGAGGCCGATCTGCAAAACTCCAGCGATCCCTTGCTGGAACTGCCGGGCTTCCGCATCGGCAAGGCCGGGATCGAGAAGGTTTACGATATCGCCCTGCGCGGCAAGGGCGGCACCAGCCAGGTGGAAGTGAACGCCGTGGGCCGCACCATCCGCGAACTGAAGCGCGACGACGGCGTGCCGGGGCTGGATCTGCATCTGACCATCGATGTCGAGTTGCAGCAGTTCGCCGCCCAGCGTCTGGGCGAGGAAAGCGCCGCCGCCGTGGTGCTGGATATCCATACCGGCGATGTTCTGGTGATGGCCTCCACCCCCAGCTTCGATCCCAACGCCTTCAACCGCGGCCTCAGTTCCGAGGAGTGGAAGGAGCTGATCGGCAATCCGCGCGCGCCGCTTACCAACAAGGCCATCGCCGGGCAATATCCCCCCGGCTCCACCTTCAAGCTGATGACGGCGCTGGCGGCGCTGGAAAGCGGCATCGTCACTCCGGATATGACCGTGCTGTGCACCGGGCAGATGAGCCTGGGCAACATCATCTTCCATTGCTGGAAGAAGGGCGGCCACGGCACCATGGACATGGAGAACGGGCTGAAGAATTCCTGCGACGTTTATTTCTACGAAATCGCCCGGCGCGTCGGTTTCGAGCGCATCGCCGAAATGGCGCGGCGCTTCGGGCTGGGCTCGGTCACCGGCCTCGATCTGCCCGGCGAACGTTCGGGCACCATCCCCGACAAGGCCTGGAAGCGCGCCACGCTGGACCAGCCCTGGCATCCCGGCGAAACCCTGATCAACTCCATCGGCCAGGGCTATGTGCTGGCCACGCCGCTGCAGCTGGCGGTGATGTGCGCCCGGGTGGCCAACGGCGGTTATGCCGTGACCCCGCATCTGGCCCGCGATCTGGTGGACGGCATCCACGCCGTGCCCCGCGTCACCCCCGATTGGCCCGATCTCGGCCTGTCGCGGCAAAATCTCGATGTGGTGCACCGGGGCATGTTCGCCGTGGTCAACGAGCCGGGCGGCACCGCCTACCGCGAGCGCATCAAGGACGAAAGCATGGCCATGGCCGGCAAGTCGGGTTCGGCCCAGGTGCGACGCATCTCCATGCGCGAACGCGAAACCGGCGTGAAGAAGAACGACGAGCTGCCGTGGAAGGAGCGCGACCACGCCCTGTTCGTGGCCTTCGCGCCCGTCAGCAATCCGCGCTACGCCTGCTGCGTGACCGTGGAACATGGCGGCGGCGGCTCCAGCGTGGCGGCGCCCATGTGCCGTGATATCCTGATCGAGGTGCAAAAGCGCGATCCGCAGCGCGCCGCCGGCGGCGACCCCGCCCTGAAACACGACTTCGAGGCCTGGCGCCAGGCCCGCGCCGAAACCGAGGCCGGCCATCAGGCCCTGGCCCGCGAGGTGGATCGCCGCTTCGGCCCCGGCACGGCGGCCGGCATCTGCGGCTGCGGCGGCCTGCATGTTCAAGGGAGCTGCGGCGCATGAGCGGCGATAAACTGCATTTCCGCTTCAGCCGCTCGGAGATGAGCCTGCGCGAAAAACTGTGGCAGATCAGCTGGTCTTATGTGGCGCTGATCTCGCTGGTCTGCTGCATCGGCTTCTTCACCCTTTATTCCGCCGCCAACGGCAGTATCGATCCCTGGGCCGACCGTCAGATGATGCGCTTCGCCGTGGGCATGCTGGTGATGCTGGGGGTGGCGCTGGTGGATATCCGCGCCTGGATGCGCTGGTCCTACGGCCTTTACGCCATGGCCCTGGTGCTGCTGGTGGCGGTGCAGCTGCACGGGTCGGTGGGCATGGGGGCGCAGCGCTGGATCGATCTCGGCTTCATCCAGATCCAGCCTTCGGAAATCATGAAAATCGCCATGGTGCTGGCCCTGGCCCGCTATTTTCACGGCGCCAGCTACCAGGATGTGGGCCGTCCGCTGTTTCTGCTGCCGCCGCTGGCCATGGTGTTCCTGCCGGTGGGGCTGGTGCTGAAACAGCCCGATCTCGGCACCGCCATGATGCTGACCCTGGCCAGCGGCGCCATGTTCTTCCTGGTGGGGGTGCGGCTGTGGAAGTTCGCCCTGCTGCTGGCCGTGGGCGGCGGCGCCATTCCGGTGGCCTGGCGCTTCATGCGCGAATACCAGCGCCAGCGTATCCTCACCTTCCTCAATCCGGAAAGCGATCCCCTGGGGGCGGGTTATCACATCCTGCAATCCAAGATCGCCCTGGGCTCGGGCGGGCTGTTCGGCAAGGGCTTCATGCTGGGCACGCAAAGCCATCTGAACTTCCTGCCGGAAAAGCAGACCGACTTCATCTTCACCATGCTGGCCGAGGAATGGGGCATGGTGGGCGGCGTGGTGCTGCTGGCGCTCTATACCCTGATCCTGGCCTACGGCTATGCGCTGTCGCTGCGCTCGCGCAACCAGTTCGGCCGCCTGGTGGGGCTGGGGCTGACCACCACCTTCTTCCTTTACGTCTTCATCAATATCGCCATGGTCATGGGGCTGGTGCCGGTGGTGGGGGTGCCGCTGCCGCTGATCTCCTACGGCGGCACCGCCATGCTCACCCTGCTGTTCGGCTTCGGCCTGATCCTAAGCGTGCATATCCACCGCGACGTCATCATCGGCCGCCGCGGCGCCGCCGAGGATATTTGAAAAAACCGCTGGACAGCCCGGGACCGTCTTGTTACATAACCGGCCTCGCGTTGCGCGGGGCGTATAGCTCAGTTGGTAGAGCAGCTGACTCTTAATCAGCGGGTCGTAGGTTCGAGCCCTACTGCGCCCACCAAGATTTCCCCGGACCATCGGGGTGGAAAAGGCCGGTGACAGACTGTCGCCGGCCTTTTGCCGTTTCCTCCCCTCGGCGTGCCATGCTGCGCGCACCAGACGCAGGATAATCCCCTGGACAGCCCGGATGGAACTTGCTACATAACCGGCCTCGCGTTTCGCGGGCGTATAGCTCAGTTGGTAGAGCAGCTGACTCTTAATCAGCGGGTCGTAGGTTCGAGCCCTACTGCGCCCACCAGATTTTCCCCGCACCATCGGGGATAAAAAAGGCCGGTGATGCTTTTCGTCACCGGCCTTTTTGGTTTTCCGGCCTTTTGGTTTTTCCGCAAGAGGGGGGCGCGCCTTCCATGCTCCGGACCATCCTCATTCTTGGCGGCAGCGCCGAAGCCCAGGCCCTGGCCGGCGCCCTGGCCGGGCGGCCCGGCCTTAAGGGGATCACCGCG
>JAJZGK010000144.1 GCA_021798485.1 Pseudomonadota bacterium | reverse complement strand
CTCTCAAGTTGATTTCGGACTAAATCCGAATAACGGAGCCTGCCCAAGCCTTCACATAACGTTAGAGCGTTCTTCCGAGATGCGAGGCTAAAACAGACCCGTCGTAACCGGTCAACTCGCCGCCTGCGCATCCCTTCCATCGTCTTCACTTGTCAAAGAGCCGGGAGGCTTTCACCTCCGCTTCCAAACCAGCGCCGCAGCGCCGCTTGGGAAGGCCGGGCTTATACCGCCGCCCGGCAAAACGGTCAACCTCTTTTTTCTTCGCGGCCAGACGGCGTTGCCACCCTCCAGACTGCGCCCCACCTCGCGGCGGGAGGCGGTTTCTACTGCGTTTAAAACACCGTGTCAACCACCTTTTTTCAACCACTTATTCGGCGTTCTTGGCCTTTTACGGCAAGAGCCCTGAACAAGGGGCGAGTTCTGATCCTACTCCCGCCGCTCGCCGCTGGCAAGCTCTTTTTGCATTCTGCATTCAGCGGATCAGCGTCGGCGCGCACGAAACGCGGTCGCGGCGCAGCACATGGCACACCGCCAAGGCGGCATGACGGTCGAGCACCGGACCGGCCCGCAGCACATAGACATGGCCGCGGCGGCGGTGGCGGACCCGGAGGATGCTGGACTGCAAGGCCCCTAGTTGCTGCGGAAAGCGGCGCTGCAGGGATTCCCAGGCCACCTCGGCCCGCATTTCGCTGACATAAACCCCCAGCGCCACCCCCTCGCCCTTGGCGCTGAGCGGCGGCTGGGGCGTGGTGCCGCTGGCCATCCTGGCGGCGGCCTCGGCCTGGGCCATGGCCTGGGCCAGCTGCCCTTCGGCGGCGGCGCGTTCGCGCGCGGCCTCTCCGGCGGTGATGAGATCGGCATCCCGCAGGCGCTGCACCCGGCCGGCCACGGCGGCATAGGCCAGCTGATCGTTGACCGGCGGCGGCGGATCGGCCCGCCGCAGGGGATGCAGCGGCAGCAGCGCCTCGAGGATCGCCGTGCGCTCGGCGGCCATGGCATCTTCCGAAACGCTTTTTTCCTGGAAATTGGCGCTGATGTCCTTCAGGCGGCCGATGATCTGCTCGGCGGACGGCGCCGGCTGCCCCAAGCCGGCGCCGGGGCGCCGGGCCACGCTGTAGGGCAGCAGCGCCCCCAGATTGGCGGCGCGGCGACGGATATAGTCATCCCGCGAGATCATATTGCTCTTCAGCAGGCGGCGCAGCGTTTCGAAACGGGTGATGACGGCGGTATCGGCGGTAAAGGCCGCATCCTGCACGCTGACTTGGGGCGGATGGACGGCCACCGTCTCGTAGGCCGCCGCCGGCGTTCCGGCGATATCGGCCAGCATTCCCGGCCCCGGGCCGGGCCCCAGCGCCGCCAGATTGCTGCGGGCGATATCCTCGATGGTGCGGCGGCGCATGTCGGCCCCCGATCCCCACACCGTGGTTTGCTGCGGGTGCATGGAAATCAGGGCCAGATAGTATTGCCGGGCCAGGTCGGCGCGGGCGGTGTTCTGATAAACCGAGGCCATTACCAGCAGCGCGTAAGGATCGCGCGGATTGCGGCGCAGAGCCTCGGCGCCCAGCTGCTCGGCGGCATCGAAATGCCCCTTGCTGAGGGCAAGCATGGCCTGATCCGAGGCCTGGCCGTTGTCCCAGGGGGAAATCGCCGTGGAAAAGCCCTGCGGATCATAGAGGTAGCCGCATCCCGACAGGCTGACCGCGCACAGCGCCACCGCCAACCATCGCCTTGCCAAGATCATCGCCCGACCCTCTCTTCCATCAACATGCGGACAGTTTACTCTTTGATACGGCCCGGAGCGCCATTTCGGGCGCAGGCCCTTCGACCTTGGATCAAAGTTAGAGTATCATGCTGTTCCTGCGCCGGACAGGAGGGCCGAAGTGGGCATCGAGACCGAGTTGAAGCTAGCGTTCGATCCGCAAGGATTGCGCCGCCTGCGCCGCCACCCTCTGGTGCAGCGTCTGAAGCAGGACCGCCCGCAAACCCGGCAGTTGAAATCCGTTTACTTCGACACCGATGATTTCCGCCTGAAGGAGAATCAGGTGGCGCTGCGGGTGCGCCATATCGGACGGCGCCGCATCCAGACGGTGAAAACCGCCGGCGCCAATCTGGGCGGGGCCTGGCGGCGCGACGAATGGGAAATGGAAATCAACGGCGATCTGCCCGATCCGGCCTCGCTGGCCGCCCTGCCGGTGGCCGCGGCGTTCGGCACGGCGGCGGAGACGCAAAACCTGCGCCCCGTCTTCACCACCGAGGTGCGCCGCACCATTTACCTGCTGGGCGAAGCGGATTGGCAGGTGGAACTGGCGCTGGATGAAGGCCGCATCGTTTCGGCCCAGGGCAGCCGCGAGATCAGCGAGGCGGAGCTGGAACTGAAGGCCGGCGATCCGGCCCGGCTGTTCGAACTGGCCCTGGCCCTGCAGGACGGCCGCGCCAGCCGGGTTTTAACCAGCAGCAAGGCGGCGCGCGGCTACCGTCTGGCGGCCGGCACGGCGATCCGTCCGCAAAAAAGCGGCACGCCGCCGCTGCGGCACGAGCAAACCCAGCCCGACGCCTTCCGCGCCATCGCCTGGTCGTGCCTGGAGCAGCTGCAGGCCAACCATGAATGCCTGCTGGAAACCGGCGACGCCGAAGCCGTGCATCAGATGCGGGTGGCGCTGCGCCGCCTGCGCTCGGCCCTGGGCCTGTTCAAGGCCCTGGTGACCGACGACGCCCTGCCCCGTCTGCTGGAGGAGCTGCGCTGGCTGCAATCGGTGCTGGGACCGGCCCGCGACCGCGATGTGCTCATCGCCGAAAGCCTGGCCCCCTTCGCGCCGTTTTTCAGCGAGGAGGAAGCCTACCGCCGGCTGCGGCGGGATATGGAGGCCGAGCGCCAGTTTTATTACGGCCAGGCCATCGCCGCGCTGTCGCACCCCCGTTTCACCCATCTGATGCTGAGCCTGGGCCAGTGGTGCCAAACCGGCCCCTGGACCGGGCGCCCCGTCCCGCCGGCCAGCGTGGGGCAATTGGCCGCCCGCACCCTGGACAAACGCTTTGCCCGCACCCGCAAGGATCTGCGGGCGCTGGCGCGCCTGCCGGCCGACGAGCGCCACCTTTTGCGTATCCGCATCAAGAAGCTGCGCTATGCCACCGAATTCTTCGAAAGCCTTTATGGCGGCCGGGCGCACCGGAAGTTCGTTGCCGTTCTGGCGGCGCTGCAAGACCATCTGGGCGCCCTGAACGATACCGCCGTGGCCTTACGCGCCTTACGGGGCTGGGCCGATGGCGCCGCAGACGCCGAAAGCTGGTGGCTGGCCGGGCGGCTGGGCGGACGGCTTGAGGCCGGCGGCGACGCCCTGCTGGCCGCCGCCGCCGCCGAAGCGCTCCGTCTTGGCCGCAGCCCACGCTTCTGGCGGAGCTGACTCATACGAAAGTTTCTTGCACCCTATCTGATATAAATCAAGTCGACAGCGGGATCTTGCATGCAACGACACAAGATGTTGGAATGGCCCCATGAGCGCCGATCTTCCATTCCTGGCCTGAAGGGCTGCATCATGGCCAACCATGAGCACGGCGATGCTCCGTGGCAGGCGTTCAAGCAGTGCGAAAGCTGCGGTATCCGCGATCTGGTGCTGTTCGCCGATCTGACCGAGGCCGACTTTTCCCAAATTCATCTGCCCATCGATAATGTGGTGATCCCCCAGGGCGAGGCCCTGTACCAGCCGGGCCAGCCCGCCCATGCCGTGTTCACGGTGCGGGAAGGGCTGCTGAAGCTGGAACAGTATCTGCCCGACGGCAACCGCCGCATCGTCAGCCTGCTGTCGCAGGGCGATACCGCCGGGCTGGAAGCCACGGTGGCCGATACCTACGAACATGCCGCCATCGCCCTGCAAACGGTGAAGGCCTGCCGCATCCCGCGCGAGGTGATCACCCGGCTATCGCCCCGCCTGCACCGCCAGCTGATGAACAAATGGCACAATGCCGTGCGCAAATCCCATGATTGCCTGCGCGAGCTGTCCACCGGCAGCGCCCGCCAGCGGGTGGCCCGGCTGTTTTTGCTGCTGGCCCCCGATGACGCCGAGGTCTGCCGCCTGTTCGGCCGCGAGGATGTGGGCGCCCTGCTGGGCATCACCACCGAAACCGCCAGCCGTCTGGTGGCCGAGCTGAAGCGCCAGTCGGTGGTCAGCGAGGTTTCGCCCAATCTTTTCACCCGCAATCTTTCCGCCCTGGAGGCCATCGCCGCGGAATAGCGGCATCACCCGAACGACCACGGGAGGACGCAGCATGTCGGAACCCGCCACCTTGCAATTCTGGTACGATTTCGCCAGCCCTTATTCCCATATCGCCGCGCAGATCATTGAACAAAAGGCCGCCGGACTGACGGTGGAGTGGCGCCCCTTTCTGCTGGGGCCGATCTTCAAGGCCCAGGGCTGGACAGACTCGCCCTTCAATCTTTATCCCGCCAAAGGCGCCTACATGATGCGCGACGTGGCCCGGCTGTGCGCCGATCTGGCCCTGCCCTGGCGCCGTCCCAGCAGCTTTCCGCGCCACAGCGTGCTGGCGGCCCGGGTGGCCCTGCAGTTGCCCCCGCACGAGATCGGCCGTTTCAGCCGCGCCGTGTTCCACGCCAATTTCGCCGAGGATCTGGATATCGCCCAGGAGGCGGTGCTGATGGGCCTGCTGCGCCAGCTGGGCCTGCCCCTGGCCCTGCTGGACGAAGCCACGGCGCCGGAGCACAAAATCCAGCTGCGCCGGGCCACCGAGGAAGCCCAGGCCCGCTCGGTATTCGGCGCGCCCTTCTTCCTGGTGGGAGACGAACCCTTCTGGGGCGCCGACCGCCTGGATCAGGCCGTGGCCTGGGCCCGCGCGCAAAGTTGAGAAATCTCACTGCCAATCCTATGCGATTCGTCTAATATTGGCCCTGTCGTCCGGACAGGGCCTTTCTTCTTTTCGGTAAGGCCCGCTCTTTCCAAGGGTTGATCTCATGACCGCCGCTCAAGACTATCACTCGCCCAGCGAGGGGGTGCCGTTCTACACGGAAAAAGGCAATGCCAAGCCGCGCGCCGTGCAAGGGCGTTTCCGCACCTATAAATGGTGGCTGATGGCCGCAACTCTGGCCTGGTGGCATCTGGCGCCGTTTCTGCGCTGGGACCGCGGCCCCTATTCCCCGCATCAGGCCATCCTGATCGACATGGCCGGACGCCGCGCCTATTTCTTCAATATCGAGATCTGGCCGCAGGAGGTGTACTACCTGACCGGCCTGTTGCTGATCGCCGCCATCACCTTGTTCATGATGTCGGCGGTGGCCGGGCGCGTGTGGTGCGGTTTCCTGTGCTGGCAAACCGTCTATACCGATCTCTTCGTCTCGGTGGAACGCAAAGTTCTGGGCGACCGCAACAAGCGCATCGCCTTTTCCCAGGCGCCGTTCTCGCTGGGCAAACTCGGCAAGCTGGCCCTGCTGAACGCGGTGTGGCTGATCATCGCCGCCGCCTGCGGCATCGGCTTCGTGCTGTGGTTCGGCGATGCCCCCCACCTGCTGGTGCAGATCCTGACCCTGCAGGCCCCGCCCGGCATGTATCTGTTCATCGGCCTGATCGGCGGCTTCTGCTTCCTGCTGGCCGGCTATGCCCGGGAACGGGTGTGCGTTTACATGTGCCCCTATGCCCGCTTTCAATCGGCCATGTTCGACGAGCATTCCCTGATCGTGTCCTACGAGGCCTGGCGCGGCGAACCGCGCGGCCCGCTCAAGGGCGGCATCCAGGGCCGCGACCCCAAGGAGGTGTTCCAGGACCGCGGCCATTGCGTGGATTGCCAGATGTGCGTGCAGGCCTGCCCCACCGGCATCGATATCCGCCGCGGCACCCAGCTGGCCTGCATCGGCTGCGGCCTGTGCGTCGATGCCTGCAACAGCGTGATGGAGCGCTTCGGCCTGCCGCGCAATCTGATCTCCTACGATTCCAGCTACAACCTGCAGGCCCGCACCGCCGGCCTGGAGCCGCGGCTGCGGCTGGTGCGGCCGCGCACCCTGATCTATGCCGCCGTGCTGGTGGTGGCGGGATCGGCCATGCTGGGCACCCTTCTGATGCGCCCCGATATGCGGGTGGACGTGCTGCATGTGCGCGTGCCGCTGGCGGTGGCGGTTTCCGGCGGCCGGGTGCGCAACGGCTACGATTATAAAGTGCTGAACATGGCCCGCCATCCCCGCACCGTCACCTTGCGCGCCATCGATCCCGCCAATGTCAGCCTGGATGTGGTGGGCGGCGGCAGCGGATCGGCCGTCACCTTGCAGATTCCCGCCGACAATGTGGCCACCTTCCACATCTTCACCACCAGCCACAGCCATCCGGAAGGCAACGAGGCCGTGACCTTCCAGCTGACAGAACCCGGACATCCCAAGGTGGATATCCGCAATGTCAGCTTCATGGCCCAGCCCGACTGAACCCGGCCAACCGTTGACGTGACGGGTTGGCCGGGTTCCAGCGAGCCTTGAGCGAGCGGCCAAGGCGGCGGATGCCGCCGCCCGGCGAGGGACGATACAACCGGGCAATGCATTGGCCGGTTGGTATGGGTGGAACCGGGATGCCGGGGGAAATACCCTCCCCCGGCATCCTGCCCACAACCGACACCATAGCTTCATTTTACCTGCCGGACCGGTACGGGCATAAAACCTCCTGACGGACCTGCCGTAAGGAGCGAAAGATGGATGAGATCGATCGGGCGTGCGAACGGATGGAAAATTTCACCGCCGCCGCCCTGCAGTCGGTACTGAACCGCCTGATGGATACCCCGCCGTCCAGCGGCGTGTGCAAATCCTGCCATGACGTGATCGATCCCCAGCGGCTGCGCGCCAACCCCAAAGCCCGCCATTGCCGCGACTGCGCCGACGAGGAGGAGGCCCGCTCCCGCCGCAAGGCCCTGTGCGGACCACGCTGATCCCCCGGCTTTATTATAAAATCATAATAAAACCAGCCCGCCGCTCCCGCCCGCCCGCAGGAGCGGCGGAGTCTTTTTTGCATGTGCGAAAGACTGGTCATAAGAAGAACGATAGATCATCCTTACCGGCCATCCCCTCCTCTTTCGCCAAGACTCTTCACAATCGATGTTTCAGTTTTTGATGACTTTTAAAATCATTTATGCGAATCCTATCCCAACGCTGCGTTTCAGAGACAGCCGGAACCGAACAGTGAAGAGGGCGTTCACGCTTCGCCAGGCGTGTTTTTGGGGAACCAGGCTGTGACGATGCCGCAGAACGGACACGGGGATGTTGCCTCCGATCCTCGGATTACCGAGTGTCTGCAACTGATCCGCGGCTTTGCCGAAACCATCCTTGATTATGTCGAGCGCATGACCGGCCGCAAACTGGCCACCGCCGCCATGACCGCCACCGATCAGATCGAAACGGTGCTGCGCAGCCGCATCGAGGGCATGGTCAACGATCATGTCAGCCGCGCCATGGACCGCATCGTGGCCAGCCACCCCAACGGCGCCTCGGTCGGTTACACCCTGCGCTACCCCCAGCGCAGCCGCCATCTTTTGCGCCTGCTGACCTGCGCCATTGCCGATCTGGTGGCCACCCGCGAGGACGGCCTGCGCCACCAGCACCCCAAGGTGCTGCTGGACGGCCTGGAAAGCTGGGCCGCCAAGGTGCTGGGCGGCGCCTATTACCGGGACATCAACCAGGAAGCCCTGGAGTCCCTGGGCCGCGTCACCACCGACGAAAACGGCGAAGACGACAAGGCCCTGTGGCACGAGCTCACCAGCAACCCGGCCACCCTGGACACCTATTACCGGGTGGCGGTGCCGCTGCTGGCCCATTTCAGCTACGATTTCGAGAAAACCCGCGTGGAGATGCAGCGCATCATCAGCGCCGCCTCGAACGCCGTGGTCTCGCTCAGCGCCGAGCAGTGGAGCACCCTGTTCCACCGCCTGTTCACGCCGCTGTTCCGCGCTCTGGCCGACCGCGACGAGCAGGTCCGCATCGACGCCCTGTTCGAGGCGGGCACCGCCCTGAAGCTGGCCAAGATCTACGCCGAATACAAAAAGTGGCTGAAGGGCAACCACATCAGCGAGCCCAAGGATCTGGCCCTGGTCCGGGCCTGATCCCGGCCAACCGTTGACGTGACGGGTTGGCCGGTTTCCAGCGAGCATTGAGCGAGCGGCCAAGGCGGCGGATGCCGCCGCCCGGCGAGGGACGCCACAACCGGGCAATGCATTGGCCGGTTGGTATGATTCACGGCGCCGGTTTGCGCCCCCGGCCCCGGCCGCCATGCTGGGTGCGGAAGCGCCCGCCCCGCGCCGGGCCGCCGG
>JAJZGK010000143.1 GCA_021798485.1 Pseudomonadota bacterium | reverse complement strand
CAGGTGGAGGCGCTTTATCCCGGCGAGATGGGCTTCATGCAGGCCAGCATCAAGGCGGTGGCCGATTGCCAGGTGGGCGATACCATCACCGACGAGCGCCGCCCGGCCGAAACCGCCCTGCCGGGCGTCAAGCCCCATGTGCCGGTGGTGTTCTGCGGCCTGTTTCCGGTGGATGCCGCCGATTTCGAGGATCTGCGCGAAAGCCTGGCCAAGCTGCGCCTGAACGACGCCAGCTTCGAGTACGAGGCGGAAACCTCGGCGGCGCTGGGCTTCGGCTTCCGCTGCGGCTTCCTGGGGCTGTTGCATCTGGAAATCATCCAGGAGCGGCTGGAGCGGGAATTCAATCTCGATCTCATCACCACCGCGCCCTCGGTGGTTTATAAGATCTACCTGACCAACGGCGAGGTACTGCATCTGCACAATCCGGCCGACATGCCGGAACTGACCAAGATCGATAAGATCGAGGAACCCTGGATCAAGGCCACCATCATGGTGCCCGACGACTATCTGGGGCCGATCCTGCAGCTGTGCACCGAGCGGCGCGGCCAGCAGCTGGACCTGACCTACGCCGGCAACCGCGCCATGCTGGTCTACAAGCTGCCCCTGAACGAAATCGTCTTCGATTTCTACGACCGCCTGAAATCCATCAGCCGCGGCTATGCCAGCTTCGACTACGAACTGGACAGCTACGCCGAGAGCGATCTCGTCAAGGTCACCATCATGGTCAATGCCGAGCCGGTGGATGCCCTGGCCTTCATCGCCCATAAAAGCCAGGCCGAGGCGCGGGGCCGCTCCATCTGCACCCGCCTGAAGGAACTGATCCCGCGGCAGATGTTCCAGATCGCCATCCAGGCCGCCATCGGCGGGCGCATCGTGGCGCGCGAAAGCCTCAGCGCCCTGCGCAAGGACGTGCTGGCCAAATGCTACGGCGGCGATATCTCCCGCAAGCGCAAACTTCTGGAAAAGCAGAAGGAAGGCAAGAAGCGCATGCGCCAGTTCGGCAAGGTGGAAATTCCACAATCGGCCTTCCTGGCGGCCCTCAAAATGGGGGATAATTAGCGTTCCCGGCGCGGCATGCTTCGACCCAACGGGTCAAAGCACCGGCCGGCGCTATCAAGGAGGAATGCCATGGTCGAGCGTGTGGTTGCCACCGCGGCGGCGGCGGCGCTGATCGGCCGCCTGCAAGACCGCTTCGGGCCGCTGGTCTTTCATATCTCCGGCCATTGCTGCGGTGAGGGCAACACCCCCATCTGCCTGCGCCAGTCCAGCTATCAGGTGAAACGCGACGATGTGCTGATCGGAACCCTGGCGGGGGTGCCGTTCTATGTCACCGCGGCCATGGCCGAATATTGGGCCTACAGCCAGCTCATGGTGGGGGCCGAACCCTCGGACGCCGACAGTTTTTCCGTGGAAACGGCGCTGGACATGCGCTTCACCCTGGACCAGCGCCTGTTCACCGACGAAGAGGCGGCGGCCCTTTAAGGGTTAGGAGCTTGTCGCCTGGAGGACGGCGCCGCTGGCCAGGGCGCTGTCCAGCAGATCCAGGGCCTGGGCCAGCTTTTCGTCGATGATATGCAGATATTGTTTCCAGTCGGCCACCTGGGTCAGTTCGGTCGCGCCGTCGGAAATGCCGCGCAGGCCGATCAGCGGCAGCCCGAACTGATGGCAGGCCCGCCATACCGCGAAGCTTTCCATATCCACCATGTCGGCATCGATGGTGTCGTAGGCCTGTCCTGAAACCAGAGTGCCGCCGGTGGAGAGACTGGCGGCGGGCAGGCCGGGGATGCGGTGCGGCAGATCGATCACGGCGGGATAGGCGGCCAGCGGCGTTTGTCCCTTCTCGAAGCCCACCACCGAGGCATCCATATCGCGGTAGGAAAGGCTGGAGACCTGAAAGATCCCGGTTTGCGGCAGGCGCCGCGATCCGGCCGAGCCCAGGCTGACCACCAGATCGGGCAAGGCCCGGCGCGCCGCCCGCCCGGCCAGATCGGCGGCCAGGGTGACGGCGGCCTCCACCGGGCCGATGCCGATCATCAGGGGCTGGATGCGGGCCGCCAGATGCGGGCCGTATTCGGCGGGGGCGGCCATGACATGGAGAATATCGGGCAAGGGGGGAGCGCTTTCATTCCGGAGTAAAAACAATCAGCCGCGGTGGCGCAGGGCCTCCACCAGCAGGGTAAAGGCGGGCGAGGCCTGGCGGCGGCTGGGATAATAAAGGTGATAACCGGGGAAGGGGGCGCACCAGTCGTCCAGCACCCGCACCAGACGGCCGTCGCGCAGGGGGGCTGCCACCATGTCGTCGGGCAGATAGGCCAGACCGAAGCCGCGCAGGGCGGCATCGAGGATCTGGGTGGTGGAACTGAAGATCAGCTGGCCGTCCACATGCACGTTCAATTCCTGGCCGCTTTTTTCGAACTCCCAGGGCAGCAGGCTGTTATAGGTGGGCAGGCGCAGATTGATGCAGGCGTGGCCGGTGAGATCGCGCGGGCTGCGCGGCGGCGCATGGCGGCTGAAATAGGCCGGGGCGGCCACCACCGCCATGCGCAGATCGCGGCCGATGCGCACGGCGATCATGTCGCGGGCCACCAGTTCGCCATGGCGCACACCGGCATCGAAACGTTCGGCGACGATGTCGGTCAGACCGTAATCCACCACCACCTCCACCTTGATGTCGGGGTAATCGGGCAGGAAATCCGCCAGTTTGGGCCACAGCACGCTGTTGGCGGCATGTTCGGCGGTGGTGATGCGGATGGTGCCGGCGGGCTTGTCGCGCAGGGCGCTCAAGGCCGCCAGCTCGGCCTCGATCCCGGCGAATTTCGGGGCCAGGCCGTTCAAGAGCCGTTCGCCGGCCTGGGTGGGGGCCACGCTGCGGGTGGTGCGGGTAAGCAGGCGCAGGCCCAGGCGGGTTTCCAGGGCGCGGATGGTATGGCTCAGGGCCGAGGGCGACAGTCCCATCTGCGCCGCGGCGCGGGTAAAGCTGCCGGCCCGCGCCACCGCCATGAAGGCTTGCAGATCGTGCAGGATGTCGCGCGCCATTGATGAATCCCATTCAGGTGTTCATGCAGATCTTAGCATCTAATTTCCGCGCCGGTCAGCCGTTACAGTGATGCCTCTTTTCGTCCGTTCCCGGAGGACAAGCATGCAAACGCGTATTCTCGGCCGTAGCGGCCTGGCGGTGTCGGCCCTGGGCCTGGGCTGCATGGGGCTGACCGGCGCCTATGGCCCGCCCACCGAGCACGGCAGCGCCGTGGCGCTGATCCGCGATGCCGTGGCCCAGGGGGTCACCTTCTTCGATACCGCCGAGGTCTACGGCCCCTATGCCAACGAGGAGCTGCTGGGCGAGGCTCTGGCGCCGGTGCGCGACAAGGTGGTGATCGCCACCAAGTTCGGGTTTCGCATCAATGCCGCCGGCCAGCGTCTGTGGGATGGCCTCGACAGCCGCCCGGAGCATATCAAGGCGGTGGCGGAAGCCTCGCTGAAGCGGCTGAGGACCGACGTCATCGATCTCTTTTATCAGCACCGCGTCGATCCCGCCGTGCCCATCGAGGAGGTGGCCGGGGCGGTGAAGGACCTGATCCAGGCCGGCAAGGTGCGGCATTTCGGCCTGTCGGAAGCCGGGGCCGCCACCATCCGCCGCGCCCACGCCGTGCAGCCGGTCACCGCCCTGCAAAGTGAATATTCCCTGTGGACCCGCGGCCCCGAGGCCGAGATCCTGCCGCTGCTGGAGGAGCTGGGCATCGGTCTGGTGCCTTACAGCCCGCTGGGGCGCGGCTTTCTGGCCGGCGGCATGACCCAGGGCACCGCCTTTGCCGAGGGGGATTTCCGCGCCGCCCTGCCGCGTTTCGCGCCCGAGGCCCGCGCCGCCAATCAGGCCCTGGTGGCGCTGCTGCAAACGGTGGCGGCGCGCAAGGGCGCCACCCCGGCCCAGGTGGCCCTGGCCTGGCTTCTGGCGCAAAAGCCCTGGATCGTGCCCATTCCCGGCACCACCAAGGCGGCGCGGCTGAGCGAGAATCTCGGCGCCGTGGCGCTTACCCTCGATGCCGGGGATCTGGCCGGGATCACCCGCGCCGCCGAGGCCATTCCCGTGGTCGGCGCCCGCTATACCGAGGCGCTGGAACAGATGACCGGACTTTGATTTTATCCCACCAGGAAGGACCGAACGCCATGACCGTGAAAGCCTACGGCGCCATCGCCAAGGACAAGCCCCTCGAACCCATGACCATTCACCGCCGCGCCCCCGGTCCGCACGATGTGCAGATCGAGATCGCTTATTGCGGCATCTGCCATTCCGATCTGCACACGGTGCGCTCGGAATGGCCAGGCACCCTCTATCCTTGCGTGCCGGGGCACGAGATCGTCGGCCATGTGTCGGCGGTGGGCGGCCATGTCAGCCGCTTCAAGGTGGGTGAAGCCGTGGGGGTGGGCTGCCTGGTGGACAGCTGCCAGACTTGCCCCTCCTGCGGCGAGGGCCTGGAGCAGTTCTGCGAGCACGGCTTCACCGGCACCTATAATTTCCCCACCCCGGATGCGCCCGGCCATACCCTGGGCGGCTATTCCCAGCGCATCGTGGTCAGTGAAAACTTCGTGCTGAAGATCGGCCATCCGGCGGCGCAGCTGGCGGCGGTGGCGCCGCTGCTGTGCGCCGGCATCACCACCTATTCGCCGCTGCGCCACTGGCAGGCCGGGCCGGGCCGGAAGGTGGGTATCGTCGGCATCGGCGGGCTGGGCCATATGGGCATCAAGCTGGCCCATGCCATGGGGGCCGAAACCGTGGCCTTCACCACTTCGGAGTCCAAGCGTCAGGCCGCCCTGGCCCTGGGCGCCGACAGTGTGGTGGTGTCGCGCAACGCCGACGAGATGAAGGCCCACGCCGGCAGTTTTCATTTCATTCTCGATACGGTGGCGGCCAGCCATAATCTGGATGCCTACCTGACCCTGCTGAAGCGTGACGGCACCCTGTGCCTGGTGGGCGCCCCCGATCACGCTCATCCGTCGCCGGATGTGTTCAACCTGATCCTGGGCCGGCGCGCCATCGCCGGCTCCCTGATCGGCGGCATCGCCGAAACCCAGGAAATGCTGGATTTCTGCGCCGAAAAAGGCATCGTTTCCGATATCGAAATGATCACCCCGCCGCAGATCGACCAAGCCTACGACCGCATGCAGAAAAGCGACGTCAAATACCGCTTCGTGATGGATATGGCGGCACTGTAACCGCCGCCGCCCGCATGAAAACGGCCGCCGGATCGCTCCGGCGGCCGTTTTCATGCGCCTGGACAGAAACCAAGTCAAGCGGCTTACCAGCAGTTTCATACCCGGTGGGTCCGCTCCGTCGGTGGCAACGGATACCGGCCAACCGTTGAAGTGACGGGTTGGCCGGTGAGTATCAAACGTCCAGATTCGCCACCTTCAGGGCGTTTTCCTGGATGAAGTCGCGGCGCGGTTCCACCACGTCGCCCATCAGGGTCGAGAACACCGCCTCGGCCTCCTCGAAATGGTTGACCTTCACCTGCAGCAGCGAGCGGGCATTGGGGTCCAGGGTGGTTTCCCACAGCTGTTCCGGGTTCATTTCGCCCAGGCCCTTGTAGCGCTGGATGGCGATGCCCTTGCGGCCGGCGTCCATGATGGCGTCCAGCAGCGATACCGGGCCGGTGATGGCAAGGCCCTTGTCCTTGGCCACCAGCTCGCCGTGATGGGCGTAAACATCCTGCAGGGCGCTGGCCAGCTCGTCCAGCTTGCGGCCCTCGGGGCTGCGCAGGATGGCGGCGTCCACATGGTGGGTTTCGGTCACGCCGCGCAAGGTGCGGCTGAACACCAGGCCGTCGCCCTCCTCCACATGGCCCTGCCAGCCCTGGGCCAGATCGCTTTCCAGGGCGTTGAGGCGCTTGGCGATATAGGCGGCGGCCTGTTCGGCGGCCTCGCGGTCGTTCAGCACGGCGGCGTTGAAGGCGCCGGCGATGGCCACCTGCTCCACCACCCGCATGGGCACGCGGCGGCTCAGATGCCCCAGCAGGGTTTTGACCTGGCGGCCCTGGTCGGCCAGGGCGCGCAGGGCCTGTCCGGCATATTGCACGCCGTCGTTCAGCTTCAGCACCGCCTCGGTCAGGCCGCCGTCGATCAGGTAGTTCTCCAGGGCGCGGTCGTCCTTGAGATAGACCTCGGAATTGCCGCGCTTGGCGCGGTAGAGCGGCGGCTGGGCGATGTAGAGATAGCCCTTCTCGAACAGCTCGGGCATCTGGCGGTAGAAAAAGGTGAGCAGCAGGGTGCGGATGTGGCTGCCGTCCACATCGGCGTCGGTCATGATGATGATCTTGTGGTAGCGGGCCTTGGCGATATTGAAGCCGTCGTTGTCGCCTTCCTCCTTGGGGCGGCCGATGCCGGTGCCCAGGGCGGCGATCAGGGTGCCGATTTCCGCCGAGGACAGCATTTTGTCGAAGCGCGCCCGCTCCACGTTGAGGATCTTGCCGCGCAGGGGCAGAATGGCCTGGAAGGCGCGGGCGCGGCCCTGCTTGGCCGAGCCGCCGGCCGAATCACCCTCGACGATGAACAGTTCCGACAGGGCGGGGTCGCGCTCCTGGCAGTCGGCCAGCTTGCCGGGCAGGGTGGCGATGTCCAGCGCGCCCTTGCGCCGGGTCAGTTCGCGGGCCTTGCGGGCGGCCTCGCGGGCGGCGGCGGCCTCCACCACCTTGGCCACCACCTTGCGGGCCTCGGAGGGATGTTCCTCGAACCATTGCTGCAGCTTTTCGCCGACGATGTTCTCCACCACCGGCCGCACCTCCGAGGACACCAGCTTGTCCTTGGTCTGCGACGAGAATTTGGGATCGGGCACCTTCACCGACAGCACGCAGGTCAGGCCTTCGCGCATATCGTCGCCCGACAGCGCCACCTTCTCCTTCTTGGCGATGCCGGATTCGGTGGCATAGGTGTTGATGGTGCGGGTGAGGGCGGCGCGGAAACCGGCCAGATGGGTGCCGCCGTCGCGCTGCGGGATGTTGTTGGTGAAGCACAGGCAGGTTTCATGGTAGGCGTCGGTCCATTCCATGGCCACCTCCACGGTGATGCCGTCGCGCTCGCCGGCCACCGAGATGGGGCTGTGCAGCGACTGCTTCGATTTGTCGAGATAGGCGATGAAGGCCTCGACGCCGCCCACATAATGCAGGTCCACGGCGGTCTTCTCGGCGGTGCGGTTGTCGGTCAGGCGCAGATAGACGCCGGAATTCAGGAAGGCCAGTTCGCGCAGGCGGTGCTCCAGGGTGGAAAACTGGAACTCGGTCACGGTATCGAAGGTGGCCACCCCCTGTTCGCCCACCGACGGCAGAAAGGTCACCTCGGTGCCGGTCAGCGGCCCCTTGTCGGTGCGGGGGGCTTCGCCCACCACCGCCAGCGGCGCCTCGGCCTCGCCGTGGCGGAAGCGCATGTAATGTTCCTTGCCGTCGCGCCAGACGCGCAGATCCAGCCAGTCCGACAAGGCGTTGACCACCGAAACGCCCACGCCGTGCAGGCCGCCCGACACCTTGTAGGAATTCTGGTCGAATTTGCCGCCGGCATGCAGCTGGGTCATGATGACCTCGGCCGCCGAAACGCCCTCTTCCTTGTGGATGTCGGTGGGGATGCCGCGGCCATTGTCGCGCACGGTGCAAGAGCCGTCGGCGTTCAGGGTCACATCCACGCGGTCGGCATGGCCGGCCAGGGCCTCGTCGATGGCGTTGTCCACCACCTCGTAAACCATGTGATGCAGGCCCGAGCCGTCGCCGGTATTGCCGATATACATGCCCGGACGCTTGCGCACGGCTTCCAGGCCGCGCAGCACCTTGATGGAATCGGCGCCGTATTCCTCGGCGGCGTCCGGCTGCGGGGCGTCCTGGGGGATCTCACTGCTCATCGGCTTCTTCCTTGCATCATCATCAGGCCGCCTGCACGACGGCGTCGTCCACGCGGAAAAACTGCGCCCGCCCGCCCATCTCGGCGAACAGGCTCTGATCGGTTCCCGTCAGCCAGCTTTGCGCCGGCAGGGCGCACAACTCGTCGAACAGGGCGGCGCGGCGGGTCTGGTCGAGATGCGCCGCAACCTCGTCCAGCAGCAGAATGGGGGCGGCGCCCCGCAGGGCGGCCCGCGCCCGGGCCTGGCCCAGGATAATGGCCACCAGCACCGCCTTCTGCTCTCCGGTTGAACACTGTTCAGCCGGAAGATTCTTGGCGCCGTGCCGCACCTGCAGGTCGCTGCGGTGCGGTCCGTCCAGGGCGGCGCCGGCGTCGGCGTCGCGGCGCCGCGCCCCGGCCAGCATGGCCTGCATGGCGGCGGCGGCCTCGGCC
>JAJZGK010000142.1 GCA_021798485.1 Pseudomonadota bacterium | reverse complement strand
CGGGCGCGGCAGCCGCGCAGGCACTCCAGCAAAGCGCGCTCGTGCACCGGTTTCAAAAGGGTAAGATTGCGGCAGCCCTCCGCCGCGGCCGGCAGCGCAGCGCCGCCGGTATCGGAGGTGGCCAGCACGAAGGCGATGCTGTTGGCGCGGGCATCGGCCCGCAGCAGCATGGCCAGATCCAGCCCCGACATGCGCGGCATGTGATGATCGCACAGCACCGCGTGAAGCGGATCATGGCCATCCAGGCCCTGACGCACCACTTCGATGGCCGACCAGGCATCGGGGGCTTCCGTCACCCGCGCCCCCCAGGCGGTCAGGCGGTGGCGGAACACCTCGCGGTTGATGGCGTTGTCATCCACCACCAGAACCGACATCCCCGCGAGGGCGCGGGACAGATCCTCGATCTCGCCCGCCGCCTCCAGGCAGCGCAGCGGCACGCTGAAATAAAAGGAACTGCCGCGGCCCTCTGTGCTTTCGAAGCCGATGGTGCCGTCCATCTGTTCCACCAGCCGCTTGCAGATGGCCAAACCCAGGCCGCTGCCGCCGAACTTGCGCGCCGTGCTGGCATCGGCCTGGGTGAACATGGTGAAAAGGCGGGGTTTGGCTTCGTCGGGAATCCCCACGCCGCTGTCCTTCACCGAGAAGAACAGGCGCTTGCGCCCATCCCCCTCGGGGCGGGCCGAGACCCGCAGCCGCACCTCGCCCCGTTCGGTGAATTTTATGGCGTTTCCGGCCAGGTTCAGCAGAATTTGCCGCAACCGCCCGCCATCGCCCAGATAATGACCGCGGGCCTCGGCTTCCACCTCGTAGGTCAGCGCCAGATCCTTCTCGGCGGCACGCGGCGCCAGGATGTCCACCACCCCCTCCACCAGGGTCAGGGCATCGAACGGGGTTTCCTCCATATCGAGGCGGCCTGCCTCCAGCTTGGAGATGTCGAGGATATCGTTGATCACCGTCAGCAGCGATTCCGCCGAAACCCGGATGGTGGTGGCGAAACGCCGCTGTTCATCGGAAAGCGGCGTATCCAGCAGCAGCCCCACCATGCCGGTAATGCCGTTCATCGGCGTGCGGATTTCGTGGCTCATGGTGGCCAGGAACTGCGATTTGGTGCGATGCGCCTTTTCCGCCGCCAGCTTTTCCGCCAGCAAGCCGCGCTGAACCACGTTCTGGCGCAGATAGGCCACCAGAACCATGGCCAGCAGGGCCCCCAGAAACGGCACCAGCCACACCTCGCCCGACAGCGTGATCGGGGTGGCGCGGTAGGCCACCACATCCCAGGGCCGTCCCGCCACCATCAGGGTTTTCGCCACCCGCAGGGTGGGCGGCAGGTCGGCCAGACTGTCGAACGGAGCGCCCTTGGGATAAAGCAGACGCGCCCCCGCCGCAGCGCCGTGATCGAAGATGGCCAGCCGCAATTGCCGATCGGACTTCAGCCGGGCCTGACGCCCCACCTTCTCGACAATATCCCCCAGGCGGAACACCCCCAGGGTAAAGCCGCGCAAAGCCTGGCGGCGCGCCGCCGCCGTGGCCAGAGCGGCCCCGTTCTGGTAGACCGGACGGAACACCAGGAAGCCATACTGATCGCCGGTTTCCTGCACCAGGGTCACCCGGGCGGTGGCCAGCAGCTGGCCGCTGGCGGCCGCCCCTTCCAGGGCGGCGCGGCGGGTGGGATTGCTGGCCAGATCGAAGCCCAGGGCCTTTTCGTTGCCCTTGTAGGGTTCGACGTAATAAACGGGATAATATACCGGGCGCGCTCCGGTGATCGCCATGCCGGCGGGGCCGTGCTCGGTGAAGGCGAACGCCGCGAAGCCATCGCGCCGCGCCGCCGCTTCCACCGCCGGCCGCTGCGCCAGGGAAACCCGGGGAATCCATTCCAGGGCCTGAATGGCCGGGTTGCGGGCCAGGATCGGATCCACCAGACGGGCGAACTCGCCGCGCTGCAGCGTGCGCGAGGCATCGAAAAAGGCGCTGACGGCAACCAGATTATCGATGGTCAGGGTAATGTTGGTTTCAACGGTATCCAGCCGCTCTTCCGCCGCCCGCTCGAAAATGGCCTGTTCCTTCTGCACGGCCATATCGCGCATGAAGAAAAACAAAGCGGTAAAGACCAGGCCGCCCAAAAGGGCAAGCCCCACCAGAAGAACGCCTTGCCGCCATCCGCGCAGTGCTGCCATTCCTTGTACCCACGGCTTGATCCCCGCTTCGCCCGGCCCCATTCTTGGCGAGAAGCGCCGCCATGGAAAGCGGAAGTTTGCGCGGATGTGGCAATCTTTAAAATTACATTGAGTCCGGCCGGATCAGACCAGCCGCACCCCCGCCACCACCAGCGCCGCCGCCAGGGTCAGGCGCAGCACCAGTTCGGGCACGCGGGCGGCCAGAACGCTGCCGATGATCACGCCGGGAATGGAGCCCATCAGCAACGACAGCAGCAGATGCCAATCCACCCCGCCCAGCAGCCAATGCCCCATGCCGGCCGCCAGGGTTAACGGCACGGCGTGGGCGATGTCGGTACCGATGATGCGGGGCGGCGGCAGATCGGGATAGAGCAGCATCAGAATGGTCACGCCCAGGGCGCCGGCCCCCACCGAGGTCAGGGTGACCAGACTGCCCAGCACCAAACCGGTCAGCACCGTCAGCAGCAGGCGCAGCCGGGACGGCACCGGGCGGGCATGCGCGCGGGCAAACCGCAAAAGATAGGGCCGCCCCACCATGGAAACGGCGGTCAGCACCAGAATCACCCCCAGGATCATCGAGACCAGCCCCTGGCCGTGATGGCGTTCCAGCCCCAGGCTTTTCATCGCCCACAGCGTGGCCATGGTGGCCGGCACGCTGCCCGAGGCCAGCAGCCCCACCACCGGCCAGGCCACCCGCTTGCCGCTGGAATGCACGGCGGTGCCGCACAGCTTGGTGGCCGAACCGTAGAGCAGATCGGTGCCCACCGCCGTAACCGGCGGTATGCCGAACAACAGAATCAGCAGCGGCGTCATCAGCGAGCCGCCGCCAACGCCGGTCATGCCCACCAGCAGCCCCACGAAGGCTCCGGCCAGGCTATGAAGCAGACTGCTCTGGGAGAATATATCCAAGGAACCGCGTCCTCCCGGTTTGCGCCATCGGTCGTGCAAGACTGTAGCGGCATTCCGCCGGATCGGCCAACCTCAATCTTCCCAATTTTATTTCGTTATAAAAACAAAGCCCGGAAAAGGCGGCGTTATTTGAGATGCGAGATCGCCACCCCGGTGCCCACCACGGCCAGCGCCCCGGCGGCGATCTTGCCGGGGGGATATTTGTCCGACACCATATCCCCCACGGGGGCATTGCGCAGCGCCGCCATGCTGTCTTGGCGGTTGTAGCAATACATGATCCGCGCGGCATAGGCGGTGATCCAGTCGTCCACACGCCCGCTCTGGTCGCCCCCGCTCAGGTCGTCCTTGGATTCCTTGGATTTTTGCGGTTTGGCGTTGGCCGGGCGAGCCTTGCTCTCGGCGGCGGCATCCAGCAGATTTTGCATGCCCAGCACCCCGGCGCGCGGCGGCTGGCTGCTCAGGAAGGTGATCTTGTCGTGAAAAAATTCGGCATGACGGGTGCACACCGGATCTTTCAGCCCCTGGCAATCGGCCAGCAGTTCGCCCCAGGCCTGGGGTAAAATCGGCCAGTAATAAACCGAAGCCAAGGCGAAGGAGCGGGCACGGGCCAGATCACCGCCGGCGCGGGCCGCCTTGGCCGCGGCCAGATCGCGCCGGCCCCGCGCCGCGTCGAACGCCATGGACGGATTGGGGGCCGGAATGATCTCCACCGTGGGATTCGGCGGCACCGGCTTCGAGGAACAGCCCCCCAGCAACACCGCGCATCCCATTCCCGCCGCAAGCACCCGCAACCGCCGCATGGCCTCTTCCTTCTCAGCCTTGACCGGCTGATGCTATCATGCGCGCCCCGCCGGGAGACAGCCGCCAGATGACACCGTCTCAGATCGATCAGTTTTATGCCCGCCTTGCCGCCCTGAATCCAGAGCCGAAAAGCGAACTGGCCTACCATAATGCCTTCACCCTGCTGGTGGCGGTGGTCCTTTCGGCCCAGGCCACCGACAAAGGCGTCAACAAGGCCACCCTGGCCCTGTTCCGGCTGGCCGACACCCCGCAGGCGATGCTGGCCCTGGGCGAAGACGGCCTGAAGGCGCATATCAAAACCATCGGCCTGTTCAACACCAAGGCCAGGAATATCATTTCACTTTGCCAACAATTGCTCGAACGGCATGGCGGCCAGGTGCCCGCCACCCGGGAGGCCCTGGAAGCCCTGCCCGGCGTGGGGCGGAAAACCGCCAATGTGGTGCTGAATATCGCCTTCGGCCAGCCCACCATCGCCGTCGATACGCATATCTTCCGGGTTGCCAACCGCACCGGGCTGGCGCCGGGCAAAACCCCGCTGGCCGTAGAGGAAACGCTGGAGCGGATCACCCCCGGGCGCTGGAAACCGCATGCCCATCACTGGCTGATCCTGCATGGCCGTTACCGCTGCAAGGCCCGCCTGCCCGCCTGCCCCGGCTGTCCGGTGGCCGATCTATGCGCCTTTGCCGATAAAACCGCCTGATCAATAGGCTTCGAAGGTACGGATATCCACGGCGCCATCCCAGGGATGGCCCAAAGCCCGCGCGGTGGCGATGTGAATGGCCCGCTTGGCCGCCTCGCTGCCGCCATAGGGCTCCTTCAGGCGCGCATAGCCGGTGGCCGGCAGGGTTTCCTGCACGGCATGGCGGACAATGCTGCTTTTCATGCCGTCCAGTTCCTTGCCGAGAACGGGATCGCCGACCGTCAGATAGGCATCGATGCGGATATGCCGCCAGCCGCCATTGCCGTCGTTGCGGGGCAGCGCCAGTTCCATGGTGGGCAGCGTGACGATCAACGGATTTTTCTGTTCCTCGACATGGCTGGTGCCGCCCAGGCGGATTTCCCGCGCCGCCGCCCGGTCCGCCGGCACCAGTCCCGCCAGCGCCAGCATCGCCGCGCACAGCCACACACCCCAACGCGCAGAACGGCAATAAAGACGCGGCATAGTCTTAAGCTCTTGTCTTACAACGAAAATAGGACTTTATCCTGTTTTTTTGGGGCTGACAACAGCCGCTCCTTGGATTAGCCTTGCAGTGGGATGAAAGACTATTGAATCAGGGACTTAATTGATCAAATTCTTATCGCGGGGACCATTATGATTGCTCGAAAAACTCTGCTGATCGGCCTGGGCCTGTCGCTTCTGGCCACATCACCGGTTGTGGCCGGGGAGAAACGCGGCCGCAGCAACGGGCCCAGCAACGAAATCAGCGCCACGGTGCCCGCCAACTATATTCAATTACCGCGCATGCGCCTGACCGTGGCCGAGGACAGCACCCAGCAATACCGCGAACTGGAGCTGCAGGCCTGGATCACCGCCAAAACGCCGGAAGAAACCGCCCTGCTGTCGAGCAACAAGAAAAAGATCGCCGCCGCCGTGAAGGAGGACTTCCTGGCCTACCGCTGGGAGGCCTTCAGCCAGCCCGATACCGGCATGGAGATCGCCAAGCAGGTGGTGAGCCATGCCGTGCAGCGGGCCGTGGGCGTAACCCCCAGCGAAGTGATCATGCGGGAATTGATCTTACACTAAGACCGGCCAACCCTTGAAGTGACGGGTTGGCCGGTATCCAGCGAGCCTTGAGCGAGCGGCCAAGGCGGCGGATGCCGCCGCCCGGCGAGGGACGATACAACCGGGCAATTCATTGGCCGGTTGGTAGGACAGGATGCGGCAAAGCCCCGGTGATCCGCTGTCAGTGGCGGATCACCGCCACCGGCTCGTTCTGGTGATAGATGGGCCAGTTTCCGGCGGAAATGGCATCGAGCGAAGGGGCATCCTGGCCCAGGCGGTTGCGGTAGGTCCAGAAATTGGTCATCACCCGCTGCACGAAGGTGCGGGTTTCGCGCACCGGAATGCTTTCCATGAACAGCAGGGCATCATTATCGTTGTGCATGGCCTGCAGCCAGCGCGCCACATTGCCCGGCCCGCTGTTGTAGGCGGCGGCCATCAGCAGCAGATTGCCCTTGACCATATTATCCTGCAGCAGCCGCAGCACATAACGCTGCCCCACATCCAGATTGACCGCCGGATTGGTCAAACGGCCATGATGCCCCATGGCGCGGGCGGTGCGCGGCATCAGCTGCATCAGGCCGATGGCCCCCGAGGGGCTGCGGGCGGACGGGTTGAGCGAGGATTCCTGGCGGGCGATGGCCAGAACCAGGGCCCGGTCCACTGCCCAGCCGCTAAGCGGCTGCCAGTTGGGCACCGGATAGGAGCTGCTGTCGTGCAGACGGCCATCGGCGGCGGCCACCACGCCGCTGAGGTTGACGGTAAGGTCGGGCATATCGGCGGTCACGGCCAGCGACAGCAGGCTTTGCGCCAGGGCCGGGCTGGCATTGGCCGACAGCAGCCGCAGTTCGTCCTCGGCATCGTCCTTGCGGCCCACCTGCAGCAGCGCCAGGGCGCGGCGGGTGGAGGGCGTGTGCGACAGGGTATTGGCGTCGAGATCGGTGAAGGGCCGGGTTTCCCACGAGGACTCGACCGTCTGCCCCAGGGCGCGGCGGCTGAGCAGGCCATAGAAGGTGTGCGGCTCGGCGGCGGCCTGCAGTAGCCAGTGATTGACCACTTCGGGATGATGGGCGGCCAGATTGGCGCGCGAAGCCCAGAAAGCCCCGGCGGCGCGTAGATCGGCGGTCACATGCTCGGAATTGGCCACCGCCTCGAAATGGCGGACCGATTCGGCATGATGGCCGCTGCGCCACAGGGCCAGACCGGCCACCCAGTGGGCCTCGGGCAGCAGGTCGCCGGAACGGTCGGCGGCATCCTCGGCCCAGCGCAGGGCCTCCTGATCGCGGCCATTGGCGAACAGGGCCTGGGCCAGCGCGGTTTTCATCTCGTCGTAGTCGATCTTGTCGAAGATCCGCACCAGACGCTCACCGTTTAGGGCGGCCACCGCGCCGTCGATATCGTCGTTGCGCAGATAATCGCGGAAACGTTCCTTGGCGGCATCCAGCCGCCGCCGGTCGGCGGACGCCAGGGAGCGCACCGATTCATAGGCGAAATCGCCGGCCACGGCATCGGAATCGGCACTGCTCACCTGCGCCACGTCCTCGCTGCGGAACGGCGCCGGAATCTGCCGCGCCTCGTCGGCGAAGCGGTGCCGGGCCAGACGGTAGACGGCCGGAGCCGCCGCCTCGTCGCCAAAACGGCTCATCCAGTCCTGCAATTGCGCGAAGGTGGGCTTGTAGCCGGAAGACAGATACCGCTGGGCCAGCAGCGGCCCCATCAGCGCGCCGTCGCGCAGGCGGGCGATCAGGGCATCGGCGTAACCCCAGCGGCCCTTGTCCTGGGCCTGGAAGGCGGCGCGGTAGAGCTGTTCGTCGCCTTCCGACAACACGGCGGGAATATTGGCCTGGCGCCCCAGCTTGCCGGCATCGCCGGTGATGGCGGCCAGCATGCTGTCGGCTTCCGCCTCGGCGGGCGACTTCTGACCGGCCTGTGCGGGCAGCACGGCGGCGGTCATCGTCAGCGCCAGTAACGCCGAGAACAGCGTAGCCTTCAGCATGAACTCCCCTCTGCCGTGATCGCATTCACCGATTGATCATTCGACTTTATAAATGCGAGAGCCGTCCCTGGCAAGCAAAACAGACCATATCCATGAAATTTTTGTGGGAATAAATCGCCTGGCGCGGCCTATCCCACGGACTCCAAACGTTTTCTTACCGCCCGGAAATCCTGCCAGCTTTCCCGCTTATGGATCGGCGTGCGCAGAAGATAGGCCGGATGGAAAGTGGCCATGGCCGGAATCGGCCGGGGCAGGCCACCGGCGTGATAGTCCATCCAGTGCCCGCGCAGGCGGGTGATCCCCTCCACCCGCGCCAGCAGGGCATTGGCCGGAGCGCCGCCCAGAAACACCAGCAGCGCCGGATCAACCAGGGCGATATGGCGCTGGATGAAAGGCAGGCAGAGAGCGATCTCGGCCGGTTCCGGCTTGCGGTTGCCGGGGGGGCGCCACGGCACCACGTTGGTGATGTAGACATCGTTGCGGTCGAGCCCGATGGAGGCCAGCATGCGGTCCAGCAATTGGCCGCTGACCCCGACGAACGGCAGGCCCTGGCGGTCTTCATCGGCGCCGGGGGCCTCGCCGATCAGCATCAGACGGGCCTCGGGATTACCGTCGGCGAACACGGTGCGCCGGGCATGGAGACGGACATTGCGATCCACTCGCACGGCCTTCCGTTCGAATTCCCGGACGAGGTGCTCGCGGAGGCGGCCGCCTACGGCGC
>JAJZGK010000141.1 GCA_021798485.1 Pseudomonadota bacterium | reverse complement strand
GGAAAAATCCTCTTTCGGGGGCATTTGCCCCCGATCCCCCAATCGGGAGGCACAGCCTCCCGAACCCTCCAGATTTCTAACTCTTTGAAAGAAAAAGAAACTGGAGCGAAGCGGAATTTTTCCGCAGCCTGTTAAATCGCCAGTTCCAGCTGCCCGCCCGCCCCGCCCGCCTCCTCGTCGGGCGACGACAGCGAAAGGCCGAGCAGGCGAATGCCCTTGGGCGCCGGGAACAGCGGCGCCAGCAGCAGCCCCGCCAGCTGTTCCACCTCGCCGGCCGAGGCGAAAGGCTTCGCCGCGGTATGGCTGCGGGTGATCTGCTGGAAATCGGCGTATTTCACCTTCAGGGTCAGGGTGCGGCCATAAAAGCCGCCGCTTTGGCAATGGCGCCACATCTTGGCCAGGATGGGGGCCAGGGCCTGGCGGGCCTCGTCCTGGCCATGGAGATCGGCGGCAAAGGTGTTTTCGGCGCCGATGGATTTGCGCAAACGGTCGGGCCGCACCGGCCGCTCGTCGATGCCCTGGGCGATCTGGTGATAAAACTGCCCCGCCTTGCCGAATTCCCGTACCAGCAGCGCCAGCGGCGCCGCCCGCAGATCCTGGCCGCTGTGAATGCCCAAACGGTTCAGCCGCGCCGTGGTGGCCGGGCCGATGCCGTGCACCTTGCCCACCGGCAGGGCGGCCACGAAGCCCGGCCCCATGGCCGGGGTGATCACGAACAGCCCATCGGGCTTGCGGTGGTCCGAGGCCAGCTTGGCGAGAAACTTGTTGTAGGACACCCCGGCCGAGGCGGTCAGCCCGGTTTCGCGGCGGATATCGGCGCGAATGGCCTCGGCGGTGCGGGTGGCCGAGCCAAAACCGCGCAGATCCTGCGACACGTCGAGATAGGCCTCGTCCAGCGACAACGGTTCGATCAACGGGGTATAGGCGGCGAAAATCTCGCGCAATTGCTGCGAAACGGCGCGATAGACCTCGAAGCGCGGCGGCACGAAAATCAGCTCGGGGCATTTGCGCGCCGCCGTCACCGAGGGCAGCGCCGAATGCACGCCGAAACGCCGCGCCTCGTAACTGGCGGTGGCCACCACGCTGCGCGGCCCGCTCCAGCCCACGGCGATGGGCTTGCCGCGTAAGCCCGGATTGTCGCGCTGCTCCACCGCGGCATAGAAGGCATCCATATCGATATGGATGATCTTGCGCCGCTCCGGCACGCCTCGCCTCCTGTCCGCACTGCCGCCACCGGCAAGAACATAAGGGGAACATAGGCAAAAGGCAAGCTCCATGGCGGCCCTTATGCCGCCTCATTTTTCGCGGCGACCTTGGCCTCGACACCGCACTGCGTCATCAAAGCCCTGAATAACAACGCCCCAGGTGTTTCCACCTGGGGCGCGTTAGAACCCGTTAGACGGCATCCCGGAAAGTCAGGAACCATCTAACGCATTGTTTTTACAGCGTTAACTTATTAGACGCTGTAGTACATGGCATATTCCACCGGGTGGGGAGTGTGTTCGAACTTGTACACTTCTTCCCACTTCAGTTCGGTGTAGCTCTCGATGAAGTCCTTCGAGAACACGTCGCCCTTCAGCAGGAATTCGTGGTCCTTCTTCAGGGCTTCCAGGGCTTCACGCAAGGAGCCGCACACGGTCGGAACCTGGGCCAGCTCATCGGGGGGCAGGTCATAGAGGTTCTTATCCATGGCATCGCCGGGGTGGATCTTGTTCTGGATGCCGTCCAGGCCGGCCATCAGCATGGCGGCGAAGGCCAGGTAGGGGTTGGCACCCGGATCCGGGAAGCGGATCTCGACGCGCTTGGCCTTGGGGCTGGAGGCCTGGGGGATACGGCAGGAGGCCGAACGGTTGCGGGCCGAGTAGGCCAGCAGCACCGGGGCTTCGAAGCCGGGCACCAGACGCTTGTAGCTGTTGGTCAGCGGGTTGGTGAAGGCGTTCAGGGCCTTGGCATGCTTGATGATGCCGCCGATGTAGTAAAGGGCGGTTTCGCTGAGGTCGGCATAGCCCGAACCGGCGAAGGTGGGCTTGCCCTTGTTCCAGATCGACTGGTGCACATGCATGCCCGAGCCGTTGTCGCCGAACATCGGCTTCGGCATGAAGGTGGCGGTCTTGCCGTAGCTGTGGGCCACGTTGTGCACGCAGTACTTATAGATCTGCATGAAGTCGGCCGACTGCACCAGGGTGCCGAACTTGCAGCCCAGCTCGTGCTGCGAGGGGGCCACTTCGTGGTGGTGCTTTTCGATGGGCAGGCCCATGTCGCCCATCACGGTCAGCATTTCGGCGCGGATGTCCACGCCCGCGTCCACCGGCGGCACCGGGAAATAGCCGCCCTTGGTGGCGGGACGATGGCCATGGTTGCCTTCCGGGAATTCCTTGCCGGTGGCCCAGGCGCCGTCTTCGGCATCGATCTTGTAGAACACGTGGTTCTGCTGCACGTCGAAGCGGACGTCGTCGAAGATGAAGAATTCGGCTTCCGGGCCGAAGAAGGCGGTGTCGCCGATGCCGGTGCTGACCAGATACTGTTCGGCGCGCTTGGCCACCGAGCGGGGATCGCGGTCGTAGAGCTGGCCGGTGGCGGGCTCGACGATGTCGCAGAAGATGATCATCTGGGTCTGCGCGGCGAAGGGATCGATCACGGCGGTCGACAGATCCGGCTTCAGGATCATGTCGGACTCGTTGATGCTCTTCCAGCCGGCGATCGAAGAACCGTCGAAATAGATGCCGTCGGTCAGCAGATCTTCGTCAACGGTGCTGACGTGCTGGGCGGTGTGCTGCCACTTGCCCTTGGGGTCGGTGAAACGGAAATCGACGTACTTGACGTCGTTTTCCTTAATCATCTCAAGGACTTTCTTCACATCGGACATGGTCATTTTCCCGATTTGAGGTTGGAAAGAAAAAATACGTTAATCAGACGTCGATGCCGGGCCGGGTCCCCCCTGCGGGCCGGCCGGCATCAGGATCAGACGGCGTCGCTTCCGCGTTCACCGGTGCGGATGCGGATCGCTTCCTCGACCGGCGTCACGAAGATCTTGCCATCGCCGATACGGCCCGTATGGGCGGCCTGCTGGATGGCCTCGATCGCCCGCTCAACGAGGGTATCCTCGATGACCAGTTCGATCTTCACCTTGGGCAGGAAGTCCACCACATATTCGGCGCCGCGATAAAGCTCGGTGTGGCCCTTCTGTCGCCCGAAGCCCTTGGCCTCGGTGACGGTGATGCCCTGCAGGCCGATGTCGTGAAGGGCTTCCTTCACCTCGTCCAGCTTGAAGGGCTTGATGATCGCTTCGATCTTTTTCATGTACCCCGGTGCTTCTCGTCTAAGGAACCCAAGCGTCGGAACGCAGCCATTCATTTAGCACGCATCATGCCAGTTGGGCTATGGTGAAAAACGGCTTTAATGCGATGTTTTTCCTTTAGGTTTTGGGAATTTCTGCCTGCTTTTTCATCTTTTCCGGCCTATTTTTTCAGCAACTTCGGCAGGGGCTTTCCGCGAAGGGATTGCATCCCCAGGAAAACCAAGGAAAAATCACCGACGCATCATTTCCGCGGGGTTTCTCCTTTGAAAAGCGGCAACAGCATCCTGGCCGGATACGGCACCACCATCTTCGAGACCATGAGCCGGCTGGCCCGCCAGCACGGCGCCATCAATCTGGGCCAGGGCTTTCCCGAGGGGCTGGAGCCCGACGCCCTGCTGCGCGAAGCGGCGCGGCTGATGAACGAGGGGCCGCAGCAATACGCCCCCATGCTGGGCCTGCCTGAACTGCGTCATGCCGTGGCCCGCCACGCCCGGCGCTTCTACGGCCTGGAGGCCGATGCCGACACCGAGGTGATGGTGACCTCGGGCGCCACCGAGGCCCTGGCCGCCTGCCTGTTCGGCCTGATCGAGCCGGGCGACGAGGTGGTGGTGCTGGAACCCTGTTACGATTCCTATCTGCCCATCCTGCGCCGGGCCGGCGCCGTGCCCCGGCTGGTGCGCCTGACCCCGCCCGACTGGAGCCTGCCCCGCCAGGCCCTGGCCGAGGCCTTCGGGCCGCGCACCAAGCTGATGATTCTGAACAGCCCGATGAACCCCACCGGAAAGGTGTTCGACGCGGCGGAGCTGGCGGTGATCGCCGATCTTTTGCAGCGGCACGACGCCTATTGTCTGTGCGACGAGGTTTACGAGCATCAGATCTACGACGAGGCCCGCCATATTCCCCTGATCACCCTGCCCGGCCTGCGTGAACGCTGTTTGCGCGTGGGCTCGGCCGGCAAAAGCTTTTCCGTGACCGGCTGGAAGGTGGGCTATGTCACCGCCGCGCCGGCACTGCTGGCGATGGCGGCGCGGGCGCACCAGTATCTGACCTTCGCCACCCCGCCCGCCCTGCAAGGCGCCGTGGCCGCCGGCCTGGATTGGGACGACGGCTATTTTCAGGGCCTGCGCCGCGACCTGCAGGACCGCCGCGATCATCTGCGGGCCGGATTGGAGGCGGCGGGCCTTGCCGTTCTGCCCTGCCGCGGCAGCTATTTCCTGACCGCCGATATCCGCCCCCTGGGCTTCGACGACGACGAGGCCTTCTGCCGCCACATCACCGAAAAGGCCGGGGTGGCCGCCGTGCCCCTCAGCGCCTTTTATCCCGGCGGCGGCACCCGCCACCTGGCCCGGTTCTGCTTCGCCAAGACCCAGGACATTCTCGATGTGGCGGCGCTGCGGCTCCGGCAGCATTTTCGTGAAACAAGCTCTTGACGCATCCCCGCCAGTGCGATAGAAACCGGGCCTCCCAGACGGGAACCAGTGGCGGGTGTAGCTCAGTTGGTTAGAGCGCCAGGTTGTGGTCCTGGATGTCGTCGGTTCGAATCCGATCACTCGCCCCACTTCCCTCTGTCAAAAAAGCGGCCTTCAAGGCCGCTTTTTTGCTGTTGGGATCAGAGCGGCAGCAGCTTTTCCCGCGCGGCGCGCGAGGCGGCCAGCCGGGCCCGCGCCAGGGCCAGCACCTCGGGCGGGGCCCGTTCCGGCAAACCGGCATCGAAGGGCGGCGCCGGAGCATATTCCAGACTGAGCTGCAAGATCTGGGCGGCCTGCTGTCCGGCCAGTTCGGCCACCATGGTCAGGGCCAGATCGATCCCCGCCGTCACCCCGCCCGCCGAAAACAGCGAACCATCGCGCACCACGCGCTCGGCCACCGGAATGGCGCCGAAGGCCGGCAGAAAGTCGCGGGCGTTCCAGTGGGTGGCAGCGCGGCGCCCGCGCAGCAGGCCCACCGCGCCCAGCAGCAGGGCGCCGGTGCACACCGAGGCCACATAGCGGGCTTGGGCGGCCCGCGTCCGCAGAAAATCCAGCACCTCCTGATCCCGCAGCAGGCTGTTCACTCCGGCCCCGCCCGGCACCAGCAGAATATCGAGCGGCGGGCACTGGGCGAAATCCACGCTGGGGCAGAGCCAAAGGCCGGTGGAGGCGCGCAACGGCGCCACCGTTTTCCACACCAGATGCACCTCGGTGCCCGGCAGCGTGGCGAACACCTCGTAGGGCGCGGTCAGGTCCAGCTGCTGCACGGCGGGAAAGAGCAGGATTCCAACGGAAAGGGTCATGGCGCGGCTCCTGTCATCAGGGGCGCCATCATAGCGCCGCGGCGCGGCCTCAGTCGCGGAAATTGATGTATTGCAGCGGACGGTCCACGTCCGCTTTCTTCAAAAGGGCGATGCATTCCTGCAGATCGTCGCGCTTCTTGCCGGTCACCCGCAGTTCATCGCCCTGGATCGAGGCCTGCACCTTGATCTTGCTGTCCTTGATTTCCTTCACCAGCTTCTTGGCCAGATCCTTGTCGATGCCCTGCTTCACGCCCACCTGCTGGCGCACGGTATTGCCCGAGGCCTTTTCCGGCGTCTTGTAGTCCAGCACCTTGGGGTCCACCTGGCGGCGGGTGAAGTAGACGGCCATCAGCTCGTGCATCTGCTTCAGCTTCATGTCGTCGTCGGCCAGGATGGTGATGGTTTCCCCGGCCCGTTCCACCGAACATTTGCTGCCCTTGAAATCGTAGCGGGTGCCCACTTCGCGGGTGATGCCGGCCAGGGCATTGTCCACCTCGGCCATTTCGGTTTTGGAAACGATATCGAACGACGGCATGGCGGCATACTCTTTATGGTCAAAACAACATGATTGCCGCCTGTCTTAATGCATGGGGGCAAGGCTTGGCTACGGGGAATTTCAGCGCTGGCGGTCCAGGCGCAGGCGGTGGCGGGCGTCGGTCAGGCGCCAGGCGCCGCCAAACACCGCGGCCAGCGCCCCCAGCCCCACGCCGCCGGCGATCAGAAAAAGGATCATGATCTGGTATTTCACCGCCTCGGCCGGGGCCACGCCGCCCAGGATCTGGCCGGTCATCATGCCGGGGATCGACACCACCCCGGTGGCCGACATGATATTGACGATGGGCAGCAGAGCCTGGCGCATGGCCTGGCGCACCACCGGCGCCACCGCCGAAAAGCGGTCGTGCCCCAAAAGCAGCCGCGCCTCCACGGCGGCGCGGCGCTGAACCAGGCCGGTGGTCAGGCTGTTCAGCCCCAGCGACACCCCGGTCATGGTATTGCCCAGGATCATGCCCAGCAGCGGCAGGGCATAGCGTGGATCGTACCAGGGCGTGGGGCGCAGCGCCGTGGTCAGGGCCAGCACCGTCACCAGCGCCGCCGCCAGCAGCATGGAGCTGGTGCCCAGACCGTAGCTCCACCAGCCAGTCAGGCGGCGGTCCTGGCGGGCCGCCACCTCGCGCCCGGCGAAGGCCACCATGCCCAGCGTCGCCAGCCCGGTCAGCAGCGGCGACACCAGGGCGAACAGCGTGGTCAGCACCAGACCCATCAGCGACAGCTGCACCATCATGCGCAGCGCCGACCACAGCAGGCGGCGGTGCATGCCCAGATGGAACGCCAGCGACAGCCCGGCATCGGCCACCACCAGCAGCGCCGACAGCGCCAGATCGGCATAGCCCAGATGAATATAACCGCTCACGCCCCCTCCCCCGCCATCTCCACCGGGGTGACCGCATTGGCGCTCACCCCGGTTTTCATGTGTCCACTCAAATGCCGGGCGTCGCCGTTCCGGCGCCTTGGCTTATCCTCGCTTATGCCTGCGCTGCCGCTCCGGCAACGCTCCGGCGACCGAGGGCGGGCTAGTCACCGGCTGCGCCGGTTTGCATCCTTATATGCCCCTCAGGCGCCGGGCGCTGGCGTTCCGCCAGCTTGGCTTATCCTCACTTATGCCTGCGCTGCCGCTCCGGCAACGCTCCGGCGCCCTCAACGGGCTAGTCACCGGCTGCGCCGGTTCCGTAGGCGATCACTCCGCCATCTCCAGTAATTCGGCGCCGGTTGGCGAAACCACCAGATGCCGCCGCGCCACCCGCGCCGCCTGGGCCGGATCGTGGGTCACCCACAGCACCGCCAGCCCCTGCGCCCGTTTCTCGGCCACCAGGGCCTCCACCACCGCCACGCTGGCCTGATCCAGGGCCGAGGTGGGTTCGTCCAGCATCAGCACCTCCGGCCCCACCGCCAGGGCCCGGGCCAGGGCCAGGCGCAGGCGCTCGCCGGTGGAGGGACGGCTGACCGGCCAGGAGGCCGCGTCGTCGGGCAGGCCCAGACGGGCGATCAGTTCCGTGGGCCAAACATCGAAATGCTCGCCCACGCCATCGCCCCACCAGCCCGGCTCGGCCGGCAGATAGCCCACCAGCCGCCGCCACTCCGGCGCCGGCATGGCCGAGCGGGCCCGGCCCTTCCATAAAACCTCGCCCTCGCTGGGATCAAGATCGGCCAGGGCCCGCAACAGCAGGCTTTTGCCCGCCCCCGAGGGGCCGCGCACCGCCAGGCAGTCTCCCGCCGCCAGGGAAAAAGACACCGGCTCGCCACCAAAACGGCGCAGAGCACGCACTTCGAGCATGGGCTGAAACTCCTGGCACGGCTTTTGCCAATCAAGAGGTTTGAAGGCGAAAACAACAGCAAAAACAGCACGTAACGACGGTACAAAGCGGCAAATTGTTCCCCTGTTCAGGTATCAGGGGAAGTTTTTGCCCGGCAAAACAAGCAAGGGCGTTGGGCATGCAGATCAGGTCTTACGGCACTGTAGCCACCGGATATATCGGATCAAGCTACAATTCATCGGGCGGCAACGGCTGGCTGGCCGGCCAGCGCGCCGGCGGCGGACAGGCCTCGGGCCAGGCCGGCGGCGGCACCGGCTCCAGTTCCGCCTCGGGATCCGATACCGCCACCCTGACGGCCCGCGCCACCGCCCTGCTGGACCGCCTGTCGGGCAGCGGCATCAGCGGCGGCGACGAAACCACCCGCGCCTCCTTCGCCGCCCTCAACAGCATCATGGCGCAATTGAGAT
>JAJZGK010000140.1 GCA_021798485.1 Pseudomonadota bacterium | reverse complement strand
TTGGCCGGTATCCAGCGAGCATTGAGCGAGCGGCCAAGGCGGCGGATGCCGCCGCCCGGCGAGGGACGATACAACCGGGCAATTCATTGGCCGGTTGGTGTGATACCGGCCAACCATTGACGTGACTCGTTGGCCGGTACCCAGCGAGCATTGAGCGAGCGGCCAAGGCGGCGGATGCCGCCGCCCGGCGAGGGACGATACAACCGGGCAATTCATTGGCCGGTTGGTATTAACGGACCTTGAGGCCGAATTTCGACAGATCGATGGGCAGGCCGGTATAATCGGCGGGCCGGGCGAAGCTGGCGGCGCCCACATGCACGCGGCGCAGATGGTTGAGCGAGGTTTCCACGCTGGTTTCGTGGCCTTCGAAACGCACCATGCCGCTGGCCCGCATCAGAATACCATCGCGGGTGAACCACATGGTGCCGCGGAAGCTGCCGCCCATGGCACTGGTGCCGGTCACGGCGTAGCGGGTGCAGGGCTCGCCGTTGATGGTTTCGCTGCCGGTGGGGCGCCGGTTCAGCATCACGCCGTCGAAGCCGCCCACCAGGGCCGCCGCCTGGCTGAAACTGGTGGTGACATACCATTTGCGCTCGGGCCACAGCATGGTGGCCTCGTCCATGTCGCGGCGCAGCAGCAGGATTTGCGGCCCGCCCAGGGCGCCGAAATCGCGCCGTTCGCGCCCGTGCGCGTGCATCACCGTGCCGTGAAAGCCCCCCATCACCCCGGTGCGGATCTGGAAATCGGCGGTATATTGCACCTTGGCATCCAGCAGATCGGCAGCCGAAACCAGCGAGGCCCGGACCGGGGCGAATGCGGCCATCATCGCCAGCAGAGCCGGAACCAGAAGGGAAAGGCGGCGAAGCACGGGGGAAACCTCCTGAAAATCCGATAGTCCTTGGCAAGGTGGGCACTATGCGCCAAAAGAAAGGTGATTTTAAGGCAAGCTGTACGGTTCCCCATGATTTTAAGCCCCATCTCCCTGCCCGATCTGCCGGGCCGTCTGGCCCGCTTCGAGGCCTGCCTGACCGGCGAGCCCCTGGGTCTGGCCGCCTTCCGCCGCATCGCCGCCACCCTGACCTTCGTCGAGGATGCCAGCCTGGACCTGTCGCAGGATGCGCGGGAACGCCGCGAAGCCTGGGATCTCTGCCGCTCGTTCGGCATGGAGATCTGGGAAGGCCCGCTGGGCACCCCCGCCGCCGACAGCCTGCCCTTCACCTATGACGGGCGCTCTGTGCGCGGCGATATGGAGCCTTCGGTCATCGTGCACGAGGTGGGGCATCTGCAAACCTGCGCCCGCCACCGCCGCCATGTGGCCGATTTCGGCCTGGGCGCCGGACCGGAAACCCTGAAGCGGGCCGAGGCCGACGCCCTGATGACGGTGTTCGGGGTGGAACGCGAAATGGAGGAGGCCCTGGCCTCGCTGCAAGGCATTCTGTGGGAGGCCGAACTGGGCCATCCCGCCATCCTGGCCCACCTGGAGCAGAACTGGCTGGAAGGCGGCGACAGCCCGCAGAACCGCGCCCATTTCCTGAAGGTGCTGAAGGCCCTGCACGGCGCCGGCCTGATCGACGACGAGGCCCGCCCCACCCGCGCCCTGCGCGACAGCGGCGACGAGGCGTTTCTCGGCCCCCTGACCCGGCCCTGACGGCGCCGCCGCGGCGGCGATACCGTTGTATAAAGGCGCGCACCATCAGGATGCTTTCCTCGGCGGCGGGCAAGGGGTAGCCTGCAATCAGCACTCCGGCGCCATGCCGGGATGCGGGCTTTGGGAGGGACAAGGTCGTCGGAATGAATGTTGACGGACGAACGATCGCATCCGAAAGCCACGCGCGCGAGCTGGTCCGCGTCAACCGCGCCCTGGCCACCTTCACCCGCGCCACCGAGGCGCTGGTGCATGCCAGCGACGAACAGCAGCTGCTGAACGACATCTGCCGCATCATGGTGGAGGCGGGCGGCTATCTGTTCGCCTGGGTGGGCTATGTGCAGCACGACGACGAGCGCTCGGTGTGGCCGGTGGCCCGCTACGGCGACGACAAGGGCTATATCAGCCGCGCCCGCGTCAACTGGAACGAGCTGTCCGAGCGGGGACGCGGCCCCACCGGCGAGGCCATCCGCACCGGCAAGGTGCAGCTGGCCTACACCGGCGACAGCCAGCATTTCGCCCCCTGGCGCGAAGAAGCCCTGCGCTGCGGCTTCCAGTCCAGCCTGTCGCTGCCGCTGCTGGTGGAGGGGCGGGTCATCGGGGTGCTGCATCTTTATTCCCGCAGCGCCACCCCCTACGATCAGGACGAACTGCACCTGATGGAGCATCTGTGCCGGAACATCGCCTACGGCATCGACATGCAGCGCATGCAGTTCGAGCGGCACCGCGCCGAGCGCGAGCTGAAGGAATCGGAAGGGCGCTACCGCTCCCTGGTGGAATTGTCGCCCGATGCCATCGTGGTCCATACCCAGGGCATCATCATCTTCTCCAACTCCGCCGCCAACGGCCTGTTCGGCGTCACCGCCAGCCAGCCGCTGGTGGGGCGGCGGCTGTTGGATCTGGTGCATCCCGACGATGTCTCCCTGGCCGACCAGCGTCTCAATCTCGACGAGGCCAGCGGCGCCGTGGAGGAGCGGCTGGTCCGCCTGGACGGCAGCTATTTCGCCGCCGAGGTCACCTCGGCCCCCATCATCTTCCACGGCGTGCACGCCCGCCAGGTGGTGATCCGCGATATCACCGAGCGCAAGCAGGTGCATGCCCAGCTGGTGCAAACCGCCAAGCTGGCCACCCTGGGCGAAATGGCGGCGGGCATGGCGCACGAGCTCAGCCAGCCCACCAACATCATGCGCATGGCCGCCGAAAGCGCGCTGATGATGCTGGAGCGGGGCAAGGCCGACACCGCCTATCTGGTCAAGCAGTTCAGCCTGATCGCCTCGCAGACCGGGCGCATGGCCGAGATCATCGACCATATCCGCATTTTCAGCCGCAAGGACACCGGCGAGGTGGAAACCTTCGATGCCCGCCGCTCGCTGTCGCTGGCCGCCGAACTGCTCACGCCGCAGCTGCAGGCCGCCGACGTGGCCCTGGACTGCCGCCTGCCCGAGCAGAGCTGCCTGGTGCAGGGCCGCCCCGTGCAGCTGGAACAGGTCATCATCAATCTTCTCTCCAATGCCACCGACGCGGTGAAAAGCGCCCGCGCCGCCGAACCCGGCCGCAAGGGCAAGGTGATCCTGGAGGCCCGCCGCATCGCCCCCGACAGCCTTCTGGTCACCGTGACCGACAACGGCACCGGCATCGGCGGCCAGGATCTGGACCGTATTTTCGAGCCCTTCTTCACCACCAAGGAGGTGGGCAGCGGCACCGGCCTGGGGCTTTCGGTCAGTTTCGGCATCATCAATTCCATGGGCGGCAAGCTGGAGGCGCGCAACATGCCCGATCAGGGCGCCCAGTTCCGCATCAGCCTGCCGCTGACCCAGGGCCAGGCCGCCGCCCTGGCCGTTGCCGCCGCCCGTCCCGTTCCGGGCGAGGACGAGGACGGCGGCCACCTGCCCGGCCATCATGTGCTTCTGGTGGACGACGAGGTGCAGGCCACCGAAACCATGGCGGCCTATCTGACCGAGATGGGCTACAAGATCTCCACCGCCCACAGCGGCAAAAGCGCCCTGGCCCGCTTCGAGGAGGATCCCGCCGATCTGGTGATGACCGACATCCGCATGCCCGACGGCGATGGCGAGGAACTGATCCGCGCTTTGCGCGCCCTGGATCCCGATCTGCCCATCGTGGTGGTGACCGGCCATATGGGCGCCACCGAAACCCTGGCCGCCACCACAAATGCCAAATCGATCATTCTTCTGAAAAAACCGATCAGCCTTCCCCAGATGGTGGAAACCCTGGAAAAATTAATATCCTATTCTTGAGTTTTTAGGGTGTCGGGTTAAATACCGCTTTGGTATAGTATAGAAATCCAGTTCGTGATGCATGGGAGTTGATTGATGCACATCCTGGTCGCTGACGACCATAATCTGGTCCGTGACGGATTGAAGCCGTTCCTGACCGAACTGGATCCCAACGCGGTGATCTTGGACGCCTCGAATTTCGATGATGCCCTGACCCAGGCCAAGGCCGCCGACGGCTTGGGCCTGGTGCTGCTGGACCTGCGCATGCCCGGCATGAACGGCCTTCAGGGCGTGGAAACCATGCGTAAGGCCCGCCCCGGCGTGCCGGTGGTGATCCTGTCCGGCCATGTGGAGCGCGAGGAAGTGCTGGCCGCCGTGCGGGCCGGCGCCTCGGGCTATATCCCGAAAACCATCAGCGGCACCGCCCTGATCAACGCCCTGCGCCTGGTGCTGGCCGGTGAATCCTATCTGCCGCCCAGCATTCTGATGGACAGCACGCCTACGGACGCCAAGCCCCCGGCCTCGCCGCTCTCCACCCTGTCGGCGCGCGAGCGGGAAATCCTGGGCTATCTGATCGAAGGGCAGACCAACAAGGAAATCGCCCGCCGCCTGGATCTGCAGGAAATCACCATCAAGATTCATCTGCGCAACGTTTACCGCAAGATCGGCGCCGTCAACCGCGCCCAGGCCGTGCGCATCGCCCTGTCCTCGGGCTGGGTGCTGACCCCCATCACTTGAACGGCGCCGCATCGCCCCGTTCCCAGGCGGCCTTCGGGCCGCCTTTTTTATTCCCGGCCTTCGGGCCGCCTTTTTTCATGCCGGCAGGACGGCACCGGCACGAACCCCGTCCCCTGCCGGCCGCTTCACGCAACCGTCAAAAACTGCCCGGCTATTAGGCTTTCCCCGCCCATCCAAAAGGAGTATTGCTCAAAGGGCGGGCAGCCTTGCGTTTCATCCGGATGGCTGGGGGGCGGAATTCCACGCTTTCCGGAGCTGGCACAACGGTTGCATCGTTCTTGGGGATGAAAAATAAAAGGGGGAGCCGATGGCGACAGACGGCGTCTTCGACGAAATGTTCGGCCGGGACGGTCACGCCCGAACGCCTTACGAAAACATCGCGCGCTGGCTGGCGGAAACGCCGCCCGATCAATTCGAAAGCAAGCGCGAACAGGCCGATCTGCTGTTCCGCCGCATCGGCATCACCTTCAATGTCTACGGCAGCTCCGCCGGCACCGAACGCCTGATCCCGTTCGACGTGATCCCCCGCATTCTGGCCGCGCGCGAGTGGCGCACCCTGGAAGCCGGATTGTTCCAGCGGGTCAAGGCCCTGCAGATGTTCCTGCAGGACATCTATCACGACCAGCACATCATCCGCGCCGGCATCATTCCCGCCAGCCATATCCTGCGCAACGATCTCTACCGACCGGAAATGAAGAACATCCGCCTGCCCGGCGATGTTTACGTGCATATCGCCGGCATCGACGTGGTGCGGGTGGCGGAAGGCGAGTTTTATGTGCTGGAGGACAATCTGCGCACGCCGTCCGGGGTCAGCTACATGCTGGAGGACCGGGCGGTGATGATGCGGCTGTTCCCCAAACTGTTCCAGGACAACGCCGTGGCCCCGGTGGATCATTACCCGGCCGAGCTGCTGCGGCAATTGCGCTCGGTGGCCCCCGAACGGGCGGCGGGCGCCCCCACGGTGGCGGTGCTCACCCCCGGCCCCTACAACAGCGCCTATTTCGAGCATGCCTTCCTGGCCGAGGAAATGGGCGTGGAACTGGTGGAAGGGCAGGATCTGTTCGTGCGCGACGATGCGGTGTGGATGCGCACCACACGCGGGCCGCGCCGGGTGGATGTGCTCTACCGCCGCCTGGACGACGATTGCCTGGACCCGCTGGCCTTCAATCCCGATTGCCTTCTGGGGGTTCCGGGGCTGCTGTCGGTCTACCGCAACGGCGGCGTCAGCCTGGCCAATGCCATCGGCACCGGGGTGGCCGACGACAAATCCACCTACCCCTACGTTCCCGACATCATCCGCTTTTACCTGGGCGAGGAGCCGCTGATCGGCAACGTGCCCACCTACCGCTGCGGGCGACCCGACGACCGCGCCTATGTGCTGGAGCATCTGCCCGAGCTGGTGGTGAAGGAAACCCAGGGCTCGGGCGGCTACGGCATGATGGTGGGCCCCAAGGCCACCCGGGAGGAGCACGAAAAATTCCGCCGCCTGATCCTGGACGATCCCGACGGCTATATCGCCCAGCCCACCCTGGCGCTCTCCACCTGCCCCACCTTCGTCGATGAGGGGGTGGCGCCGCGCCATGTGGATCTGAGGCCCTTCGTGCTGACCGGAAAGGACGGCATGGCCGTGGTGCCGGGCGGGCTGACCCGCGTGGCCCTGACCAGGGGATCGCTGGTGGTGAACTCGTCGCAGGGCGGCGGCACCAAGGACACCTGGGTGCTGGAGGACTAAGCCATGCTGAGCCGGACCGCGGATAATCTTTTCTGGATGGGCCGCTATATGGAGCGGGCCGAAAACATGGCCCGCATCCTGGATGTGACCCAACGGCTGTCGTTGCAGACCCATGGCGGCGCCCATGCCGAATGGACGGCCATGCTGGCTCTTTTGTGCGCCGAGGAGGCCTATGCCGAACGCCACGGCGCGGTGACGGAAAACGGCGTCGCCGCCTTCCTGACCCTGGACCGGGGCAATCCCTCGTCCATCTGGTCATGCGTGCGGGCGGCGCGGGAAAATGCCCGCTCGCTGCGCGCCACCATCCCTGTGGAAATGTGGGAAAGCCTCAACACCACCTGGCTTGCCCTGCGCGACCTCGACGAGACGGCGCTGCAGCAGCGCGGCCTGCGGGAATTTTCCGACTGGGTGAAGGAGCGCTCGCACCTGTTCCGCGGCGTGGCCCATGCCACCATGCTGCATAACGAGGCCTTCGCCTTTACCCGGCTCGGCACCTTCCTGGAACGGGCCGACAACACCACCCGCCTGCTGGACACCAAGCATTACGTGGTGGAGGCCGGCGGCAAGGACAACGATCCCGCCGCCGCCTATTACGAATGGGGGGCGCTGCTGCGCTCGGCCGGAGCCTTCCGCGCCTATCACCAAACCTATCACGACGTCATCACCCCGGCGCGGGTGGCCGAACTGCTGGTGCTGCGGGCCGATATGCCGCGCTCGCTGCGCTTTTGCTTCGACAAGGTGACGGAAAACCTGACCGCCCTGGCCGAGGGCCGCCCCTTGGAAAGCGAGCGGCTGTCGGGAGAATTCGGCGCCCGTTTGCGCTATGGCCGCATGGAGCGGATTCTGAACGCCGGCCTGCACGACTTCCTGGAGGAGGTGCTGGACCGCATCGCCGCCGTGGGCCTGCAGATTTCCCGCGATTTTCTGATGATTGTGTAAGGGGAGGGCCGCCATGCGTGTCGCCATCAATCACGAAACCGTTTTCCGCTACCCCAGCCCCGCCAACTACGCCATCCAGTATCTGCGCCTGACCCCGGCCTCGGGGCCGCATCAGCGGGTGCTGTCGTGGACGGTGAGCGCACCGGGAAATCTGCGCCCCTGGACCGACGGCTTCGGCAATCTGTCCCATGTGCTGGTGGTGGATGAACCCCACAGCGAAATCCGCGTTACCGCCATCGGCGAGGTGGAAATCGCCGATGGCGGCCAGCCGCTGCTGCCCGCCTTCGAGGATCTGCCGCCCGACATCTTCCTGCGCTCCACCCGCCTGACCACCGCCGACGAGCGGATCCGCGCCTTTGCCGAAGGCTTTCGCCCCGGCATCGCCGCCAATGCCCGCCGCGGTCTCGATGGCCTGCTGGCCGGGATCCAGGAGAGCGTGCTCTACCGCTCCGGCATCGCCCGCGTCCCCCCCTCGGCCCGCCAGACCCTGGATGCCCGCAGCGGGCAGCACCAGGATCATGCCCATCTGTTCATCACCTGCTGCCGCAGCCTGGGGCTGCCGGCCCGCTATGTCAGCGGCTATCTCTGCGCCCAAAGCGCCGACGACCGCCGCCGGCCGGTCAGCGCCGACCGCATGTCCAGCCATGCCTGGGCCGAAACCTGGGTGGAGGGCGCCGGCTGGCTGAGCTACGACAGCGCCAGCGGCGCGACCAACGCCCAGGCCCATATCCGGGTGGCGGTGGGGCTCGACGCCCTGGATGCCGCGCCGGCGCGCGGCCTGCGCAACGGCGGCGAGGATCCGCAGATGGAGGTGACGGTGGATGATGCCGTGCGCCTGCGCCAGGCCCAGCGCGACCAGCAGCAGCAATAGAGCCGCGATCCCGAACGCCCGGCGAGGGACGATACAACCGGTCAATGCATTGACCGGTTGGTACTACTGGCTGCCGGGATAAACCCCCGATCCGGCCCGCACGGAATCCAGCCGATCCAAATCGCCATCGCCACCGGGCGGCGGCGCCGAATCCTTGCTGGAAATCCCCGGCGGCAAGGCCAGCGGCGACGGTGAGACTTGCTGCGCCGGTGACGGCG
>JAJZGK010000139.1 GCA_021798485.1 Pseudomonadota bacterium | reverse complement strand
CGGCGGCCATGTGGGGGTGCGGGTGGACGGCGCCGCGCCGCCCCCCGAGGCCAAACCGCGCCCGGCCCCGCGCAAGACGCGCGGCGATGACGGCCGGCAGGGGAATCTGCTTTAAGGACTGTTCGAAACCCTGTGGTTTTCGTCCTTGCCCCGGTGTAAACAAGGGCCATGATGACCGACGCTCAAACGCCCCTTCTTGCCGTTGTGGTCCCCGTGAAGAACGAGGCCGACAACGTTCTGCCGCTGATCGGTGAAATCTTTGCCGCTCTCGACGGCCGCCTGCCCTTCGAGATCGTCTATGTGGACGACGGCTCCGACGACGCCACCCCCGCCCGCCTGCGCGAGGCCCGCGCCCGCTATCCCATGCTGCGGGTGGTGCGCCATAAGAAAAGCTGCGGCCAGAGCCAGGCGGTGGCCACCGGCGTCAAGGCCGCCGTGGCCCCCCTGATCGCCACCCTGGACGGCGACGGCCAGAACGATCCCGCCGATATTCCGGCCATGGTGGAGCGGCTGCTGGCGGAGCCCGAGGCGGCGCGGTCGCTGCTGCTGGTGGCCGGGCACCGGCAGAAGCGCCAGGATGACGGTCTCCGCCTGATCTCCTCGCGCATCGCCAACAAGATCCGCGCCGGCCTGTTGCAGGACGATACCCCGGACAGCGGCTGCGGCCTCAAGGTGCTGAGCCGCGAGGCCTTCCTCGATATGCCGCGCTTCAACCACATGCACCGCTTCCTGCCGGCGCTGATGATCCGGCGCGGCGGCCGGGTGGTGTCGGTGCGGGTCAACCACCGCCCGCGCGAACGCGGCGTGTCGAAATACGGGGTGTGGAACCGCCTGTGGGTGGGCATCGTCGATCTGTTCGGGGTGATGTGGCTGCAGGCCCGCGCCAGCGTGCCCGAGATCGAACCCTCCGGGGAGCGCCCGTGAGCGGCTCGCCGCTGGGGAGCGTCAGGCCGCGCCTGCTGCTGAAGGGGCTGGTGATGATCGCCAGCCTGGCGGCGGTGGGCTATGGGCTGAAGATTTCCGGCCTGGGCGGCATCCTGACGCAAGGCTGGGTGGACAGCCAGATCAAGGGCCATGGCCTGGCCGGGATTCTGCTGTTCGTCGGACTGGGCAGCGGCCTTATCGCCATCGGCGTGCCGCGCCAGGCGGTGAGTTTCCTCGGCGGCTACGCCTTCGGTCTGCTGCAGGGGCTGGCCCTGGCCAGCACCGCCACCCTGCTGGGCTGCATGCTGTGTTTCTTTTACGCCCGCCTTTTGGGGCGCGAACTGGTGCTGCACCAGTTTGCCGGCAAGGTGCGGCGCATTGATGATTTCCTCAAGGACAATCCCCTGTCCATGGCCGTGCTGATCCGCTTTCTGCCGGTGGGCAGCAATCTTTTCACCAATCTGATGGCCGGGGTGTCGTCGGTGCCGCCGCTGCCGTTCTTCGCCGGTTCGCTGCTGGGCTATCTGCCGCAAACCCTGGTGTTCGTGCTGCTGGGCACCGGCGTGCAGGTGGATCCGCTGCTGCGCATCGGCGCCAGCGTGGCGCTGTTCCTGGTTTCGGCGGTGATGGGGGTGGTGCTGTACCGCCGCCTGCGCCACGGCCACAGCCTGGACGGCGATTTGGACGCCGAGATCGGGGAATAACACTCCCCGCCAGGGGTCAGTTCACCGCCAGCAGCGGCTGGGCGAACAGCCCGTCGATTTTCTCGGGCGGCACGGCGCGGCTGATGAGATAGCCCTGGATTTCGTCGCAGCCGGCTTCCTTCAGGGCGGCCACCTGGGCCGGGCGCTCCACGCCCTCGGCCACGGCGGTGATGCCCAGGGCATGGGCCAGACGCACGATGGCGGCCACCAGATCGCGGTCGGCGAAGGCCTGGCCCAGACCATCGACGAAGCCCTGGTCCACCTTCACCGCCTGGATGGGCAGATGGCTGAGCGACACCAGGCTGGAGGGGCTGCTGCCGAAATCGTCCAGCACCAGGCGCGGGCCGCTGGCATGCAGGGCGCGCAAAACCCGCCCGGTTTCCGCCGGATGATCGATCAGGGCCCGTTCGGTCAGTTCCAGTTCCAGCAGCTCGGGCGGGAAACCGCTTTCGGCCAGAATGGCCGCCACGGCGGGCGGAAAGGCCGGATCCACCACCTGCTGCGGCGACAGGTTGACGGCCAGGCGCACCGGCGGCAGGCCGCGCTCCAGCCAGGCGCGGCCCTGGCGGCAGGCGGTGCGCAGGATCCATTCCCCCAGGGCCGGCATCAGCCCCAGCCGCTCGGCCAGGGGGATGAACTCGCCGGGCGGCACCTCGCCGCGTTCGGGGTGGGTCCAGCGCACCAGGGCCTCCACTCCGGAAACGTCGCCGCTGGTCATCTCCACCTTCACCTGATAGGCCAGATGAAACTCGCCGCGGGCCAGGGCCTGGCGCAGGCTGTGCTCGGCCGACAACCGCTCCGCCGCCTGGTTGTTGCTGGTGGCGGAATAAAGGTGGAAGCGGTTGCGCCCCACCTCCTTCGACTGGTACATGGCCTGATCGGCGCATTTCAGCAGGCCGTCCGGGGTGGTGGCGTCCTCGGGGTAGAGGGCGATGCCGATGCTGGTGGTCACGCGAAGGCTGTGGCCGGCGGCGGGAATGGGATGGCGCATGGCCTCGATCAGCCGTTCGGCCAGGCGGGCGGCATCGGCGGGGTCTTGCAAGGTGGGCAGCAGGATGGCGAATTCGTCGCCGCCCAGGCGGGCCACGGTATCGCCTTCGCGCAGACAGTCCTGCAGACGCTGGGCCACGCAGACCAGCACCATATCGCCCACATCGTGGCCCAGGCTGTCGTTGATGCGTTTGAAAAGATCGAGATCGAGGAACATCACCGCCATCTGGCCGCCGTTCCGGTGCGCGGCGGCGATGCCCTGTTCCAGACGGTCGCTGAACAGGCGGCGGTTGGGCAGCTGGGTCAGGCTGTCGGAATAGGCCAGACTGCGCACCCGCTCCTCGTCGTTCTTCTTTTCGGTGATGTCGCTGAAGGTGCCGGAATATTTGGTGATGCGGCCGTTATGGTCGCGGATGGTGTTGATGGTCAGCCACTCGGCGTAGATCTCGCCGTCCTTGCGGCGGTTCCAGACTTCGCCCATCCAGTAGCCGCGTTCGCGCAGGGCCTGCCACATGCCGTCGTAGAAGCCGGCATCATGCAGGCCCGATTGCAGCAGCCGGGGATTGCGGCCCAGAATCTCCGTGGCGGCGTAGCCGGTCAGCCGGGTGAAGGCGGGGTTCACATAATCCACCAGCCCGTCCTCGTTGACGATCATCACCCCGTCCAGCGATGCCTCGATCACCTGGCGGGCCAGGTTGAGGTCGCGCCGCGACCGCACCAGGGCCTCGTCGCGCTCGCGCAGGGCGGCATTGATCTGCACGGCATATTCATACTGCAGGATCGACAGGATGTCGGAAAAGGACAGCAGCCCCAGGAAGGTGCCGTCGTCGGCGCGCACCGCCAGATGCCGGAAGCCGTATTGGGTGAACAGATCGCGCGCCGCCAGCAGGGTGAAGCTGGGCGGCACCGCCACCACCGGACGGCTGGCGGCCTCGCCCACCGCGCCCTGGCGGCGTTCGGCGATCATGCGCACCACATCGCGTTCGGTGACGATGCCGGCACCGTCCCAGGCCGGGCTGGTGACGATGGCGGCCTCGCAGTTTTCGGCGCGCATGCGGCGCATGGCCTCGCATAGCGGCAGGCCGGCATCGAGCTGCACCAGGGTTTGCGACATCACCGAGCGCACGTCGCGGAAGGTGAGGTAGTGCTCAACCCCGTGGTTGAGGATGACGTCGGTCTGCGACAGCATGCCGATGGGAGCGTCGTCGTCGTCCACCACCAGAAGGTGGCGGATCTTGTCGCGCTTGAAGCGCAGGCCGGCCTCGCTGACCAGCATGTCGCGGCCGATGGATTTGACGTGGCGCGACATCACCTGGACGAGGGGCGTATCGAAGGCGCCGTCGGCTGAGAGATCCAGCTTCAGGGCGTCGCGTTCGGTCCAGATGCCGATGGCGCGGCCGTTCTCCACCACCACCACCGAGCTGCAGCGCTGCGCCCGCATCAGGCCGGCCGCCTCGGCCACGCTGACATCGGGGGCGCAGCGCAGCAGCCGGTTGCTGAGAATATCGCCGACCGATCGGGGCGGAGCGTCCGTCTGCATGGGAGGATCGAGGGCGACAGGCAAGGAACCGCGCTTTCACGGCGCCGGTCCGGAATACCGGCCACGACGCGATATGATGAGGGGAATTTCCAGCGGAAAGTGTTTCATACCCGCTCCCCTGACTCAATCTGTAATAACGTCTGTGACGAAGGATATATAAAAAAATCCGATTTTATGAACGGGCGCAGCTTTGGCGGGAATTTTAAATATAATTCAGAATTCTTCTTAATTTGGACAGGGTTTCGCCAATCAGGAGCGGGAGTTTTGCGGCGGCGGCGGCGGCATCGTCGAGGCGGCCGTCGCGCAGGGCCTGCTCCACCGTCAGGCACAGGGCATGCAGGCCGCCCAGGCCCAGCACGCCGCTGGCGCCTTTCAGGCTGTGCGCCGCCTCCTGGCGGGATTTGAGATCGCGGGCGGGGTCGAGCAGGGTCTGCAGCAGCGGCTGGCTGGACTGCTCGTACTCCTCCAGGATCGAGGCCACGGCGTCGTCGCCCAACTGGCCGCGCAGGGTATGGAAAAGGGACAGGGCATCCTCGGCGCCGGCCGGAGACGGGGCGGCGGGCGGCGGGCGGTCCTGCGGGCGGGAATGGCGTTCCACCAGGGTGATCAGATGCTCGGGCTGGAAGGGTTTGCTCAAAACCTCTTCCATGCCGGCCTCCAGGCAGGCCTGGCGATGTTCGCGGAAGGCCGCCGCCGTCAGGGCGATGATGGGCACGGCGCCCTTGGGCGGCGGCATGGCGCGCATGCGGCGGGTGGCTTCCAGGCCGTCCATGTTGGGCATGTGCATGTCCATCAGCACCACATCGAAGCTGCCGCTTTCCATGGCCCGCACCGCCTCCAGACCGTCTTCCGCCACCGTTACCCGGTGGCCGCGCTTGGCCAGGATGCCCACCACCACCCGCTGGTTGACCGGGCTGTCCTCGGCCAGAAGAATATCCAGCGGGCGGGCCGGCTGGTCGAGGAAGGGCAGCGGCGGCGCGGTGCCCGGCGAGGGGAGGGGACTGGGCCGGGCGCCGATGGCCAGCCCCAGGGTGAACCAGAAGGCGCTGCCCCGGCCGGGTTCGGAGGCGCAATCGATGCTGCCGCCCTGCAGATCGATGATCTTTTTGCAGATGGCCAGCCCCAGCCCGGTGCCGCCGAAGCGGCGCGAGATCGAGGAATCGGCCTGGGTGAACGAGCGGAACAGCGAGCGCCGCGCCTCCTCGGCGATGCCGATGCCGGTATCGCTGACGGTGAAGCGCAAGGTGACGGCGGCGGTGCGCGCGCCATCCATCAGGCGCGGCTCCACCTCGACCTTAAGATCCACGCCGCCGGTTTCGGTGAATTTGATGGCGTTGCCCAGCAGGTTCAGCAGCACCTGGCGCAGGCGGATGGGGTCGCCGCGCACGTAAGGCGGCACCAGGGCCGATATGTGCGACCGCAGGGCGATGCCCTTTTCCTGGGCGCGCGGCCGCATCAGGGAGACCACGCCCTCGACGGCGGCGTGCAGCGAGAAATCCTCCTCGACGAATTCCAGGCTGCCGGCCTCCAGCTTGGAAAAATCCAGGATATCGTTCAGCACCGTCATCAGCGATTCGCCCGAGGAGAGCACGGTGCGCAGCTGATCGCGCTGAAATTCCGCCAGCGGGCTGTCGAGAATGAGGCGGGTCATGCCGAGGATGCCGTTCATGGGCGTGCGGATCTCGTGGCTCATCACCGCCAGGAATTCCGATTTGGCCTGGCTGGCGGCCTCGGCCTGGCGCCGGGCCTCCTCCAGTTCGGCGGTGTGGGCGTCGAAACGGTCCAGCATGTCGTTGTAGGCGCCGATCACCTCGCCGATTTCATCCTGCGACCGCCAGTCCAGCCGCTGATTGCCGGCGCGGATGGCGGCCAGCAGCTTCTCCAGCGGCTTGCCGATGATGATGCGGTGCGCCGCCAGGGCGGTGATCACCGTCACCAGCACCAGCCCCACGAACATGGAGATGCCGGCCAGGATATCGATGCGGATGGTGCGGTCGATGGGGGCGCGGCGGAACAAAAGCTGCAGGCGGCCCACCACCTGTCCGGCATAGACCACATCCTGCTCCTGGCGGTCGGGGGTGTCGATCTCCGAGCAGCCGGGGCGCGGCCAGGCATAGTCGGACTGGGTGGCCAGTTCGGTCACCTCGACGCAGGAGATCTCGTCATATTCCGACAGCGAGTTGACGATGGACTGGGTGGAAACGGCGTTCAGGCTCCACAGCGGCTCGGCCAGGGCGGTGGCGGTGCTGCGGGCCAGATGCCGGGCCTCGTTCTGCAGGTCGTGCGTCAGCTCGAAATAGATTTCCTTCACCAGCAGGGCCGAAATGCCGATGGTGAACAACGTGACCATGGGAATGACGAACAAGAGGAACTTGAACGCCAGATGGCTGGCCGGACGGGCGGCACGCTCTGATCTTGCAGGTTCGCCCATGGTCCGCCCCATCCCTCCCGGTTTGCGGAATAAAGGTCTGCATCCAGTGATAGCATGTCTGGGCGCCCCGGCGAAGGAGAAGCGCATAGGGCGGGGCCGATCTGTGCAGGGCCATGCTTGGAAAAGGTTAGGGGGTGATCAAAGCCTCTGCTAAACTCGCGCCGGTTTTTAAACACTCATCCGTATCAGGGTATGATGAACAACGAACAGCAGCCGACGCCGCAGGAACAGGAACAGGAACAGATTCAGGCCGGGGTGCGCACGGTCAATCTTATGTTGCTGGTTCTGGGGGGCGGGGTCATTCTTGGCATTCTTTATGGTCTGGCCAAGTTCGTGTCTCTTATCGTCGCGGCATCGTGACGGTGGCGAACTGACCGGGAGGGGGTCTTCCTTCCGGCGGGGCGGGGTGGGAGTAGGCGTGTACCATGGCTGACATTCAGCCGTCCGACGTGGCGTTCATATCGCAGTTTCTGCTGGCCCGGTCCGGGCTGGTGGTCAATGCCGAGAAGAGTTATCTGCTGGAAAGCCGGTTGGGGCCGCTGGCGCGCAAGCAGGGAATCGCCGGCATTTCCGCCCTGATCGCCCGTCTGCGTGGTGGCGACCGCGCCCTGGAGCAGATGGTGGTCGAGGTCATGACCACCAATGAATCCTTCTTTTTCCGCGACACCCGCCCCTTCGATCATTTCCGCGACAAAACCCTGCCGGCCCTGCTGGCGGCCAGGGCGGCAACGCGGCGGCTGCGCATCTGGTGCGCCGCCTCCTCCACCGGGCAGGAGCCCTATTCCCTGGCGATGATCCTCAAGGAATGCGAGGCGCAGTGGCGGGGGTGGCAGATCGAGATCATCGCCACCGATATCTCGCGCGAGGTGCTGGAGCGGGCGCGGGCCGGGCGCTATTCGCAGTTCGAGGTGCAGCGCGGCCTGCCCATCCAGCTTTTGCTGAAATATTTCCAGAAAAGCGACGATCTGTGGCAGATCGCCCCGGCGTTGCGCAGCATGGTGCAGTACCGGGAATGGAACCTGCTGCACGATCCCCGGCCGCTGGGCACGTTCGATGTGGTGTTCTGCCGCAACGTGCTGATCTATTTCGATCAGGCCACCAAGGAAAAGGTGCTGGACGGCGTGGCCCGCCTGTTGCCGAAAGACGGCTATCTCTATCTGGGTGGCTCGGAAACGGTGATCGGCATGCAGGCGCGCATTGCCCCCAGCCCCGAGCAGCGGGGCGTTTACCGCCCGCTGTGATCCTGCCCGGCCGGGAAAAGAGCGGCCATATAGGGCGAATAGGCGCGGTCCTGCTCCAGGATGTGGAAATAGAGCCAGTCCTGCAGGAAGGCCAGCAGTTCGTTGCCCATCTTGGTGCCGCCTTGCACGCGCTCCTGGATCTCTTCCACCTGGCGGCGCAAGGTGCGGTGCACCTCCTGATGCTGGGTCAGGGCGGGATAGCCGGCCTTGGCCATCAGCTCCTCCTCGCGGGCGAAGTGGAAGCGGGTATAGTCCACCAGGGTATCGAGCACCGGGGTGACGGTTTCGTCGAGGTTGCCGTTGACGAAAGCCTCGTGCAGCTGGTCGATCAGATCCACCAGGATGCGGTGGTCGTGATCGATCACCTCCACGCCCATGCTGAATTTGTCGTTCCACGAGAAAAACGACACCTGGACTCTCCTCAAACATGGTGATCTGGACAGGCCGACATGATGGCATGTCCGTGACGGCAAGGGAAGGGGCGAGCAGGGTGATCGGATGAACGCGCGGATGTTGTTTTACGCCATACCGTCTTCGCCGCGATGGCGCGTTGAGCGCCCGCGCGAGCGTTCGCGCGCAAGCCAAGCTGGCGGTACGCCAGCGCCCGGCGAG
>JAJZGK010000138.1 GCA_021798485.1 Pseudomonadota bacterium | reverse complement strand
TCCGGTGATGCGGCCCAGGGCCTCCCAGGCCTTCACCGCCACCTCGCCGTTGGTTTCCGGGGCCAGCATGAGGATGACCTCGGCGGCGTCGATATCGGTATCGATGCGGGGCCGCCCCTGGGCGGCGCCGTCCAGCCACAGGCCGTTCAGTTTCCCCAAAGCCTCCACCTCGTGCGCGGTGTTCCAGCCGATGCCCTTGCCGCCGTTGCCCAATTTTTCCAGCAGTGGCCCCAGGGCGACGAAGTGATCGTAAATGGCGGTATAATCGCGCTCCACCGCCACGAAGGAGGGCGCGGTCTTGCCGGGAATGAGGTCGCACTCGCCCTTCTTCCAGTCCAGAACCTGATCCTGGGCGATCTCGGCCGGGGTGTCGTGCAGGATGGGCTGCAGCACGATATCGGTTTCCACCCCCAGCACCTCGGGGGCGATCTCCTGGAACTTGGCGGCCAGGGCCTTGAAGATCTCCCAGTCCGACTTCGATTCGTAGGCCGGATCCACCGCCGCCTGCAGCGGATGGATGAAGGGATGCATGTCCGAGGTGTTGAGATCGTTCTTTTCGTACCAGCTGGCGGTGGGCAGCACGATATCGGAATAAACCGCCGTGGTGCTCATGCGGAAATCCAGGGTGACCAGCAGATCGAGCTTGCCCTTGGGCCCCTCGTCGCGCCACACCGCCTCCACCGGCTTCGGCCGCCCCTCCTGGCCCAGATCGCCGCCCAGCACGCCGTGATCGGCGCCCAGCAGATGCTTCAGGAAATATTCATGCCCCTTGCCCGACGAGCCCAGCAGATTGGAGCGCCAGACGAACAGGTTGCGCGGCCAGTTGACCGGATCGTCGGGATCTTCGCAGGCCAGGCGCAGTTCGCCCGATTTCAGCTTTTCCGCCACGTAGGCGGGGGCATCGCGCCCCGCCGCGCGGGCGGCGCGGGCCACCTCCAGCGGGTTGGCCGCCAGCTGCGGCGCCGAGGGCAGCCAGCCCATGCGTTCGGCGCGGATGTTGTAGTCGATCAGCGAGATGGCCCAGTCGCCCTTGGGCGCCGTGGGGGACAGGATCTCCGACGCCGACAGGGTTTCGTAGCGCCACTGGTCGGCATGGGCGTAGAAGGCCGAGGTGCCGTTCATGTGCCGGGGCGGACGGCTCCAGTCCAGGGCGAAGGCCAGCGGCTGCCAGCCGGTTTGCGGCCGCAGCTTCTCCTGGCCCACATAATGGCTCCAGCCGCCGCCCGACTGGCCGATGCAGCCGCACATCACCAGCATGTTGATGACGGCGCGGTAGTTCATGTCCATGTGGTACCAGTGGTTCATACCGGCACCGATGATGACCATGGACTTGCCGTGGCTCCGTTCGGCATTGTCGGCGAACTCGCGCGCCACCTGAATGATGTTGGCGGCGGGCACGCCGGTGATGATCTCGGCCCACTTCGGGGTGCCCGGCATGTCGGCCATATAGTCGTCGGTCACCCAGTCGCCGCCGAAGCCGCGATCGAGGCCGTAGGCGGCGCAGAACAGATCGAACACCGTGGCCACCAGGGCCGGCCCCGCCGCCGTTTCGACGCGGCGCACCGGCACCGAGCGGGTCAGCACCTCGGGACGGGTGTCGCCGGTGGTGAAGGCCGCCGAGGCCTTGCCGCCGAAATAGGGGAAATCGACGCCGCGCACATCGTCATGCGCCTCGGCCAGCGACAGCCGCAGCCGGGTTTCGGCGCCGGCGGCGCGGGGCTCCAGATTCCACTTGCCGCTTTCGCCCCAGCGGAAGCCCACGGCGCCGTTGGGGGCCACCAGGCCGCCGCCGGCCTCGTCGATGGCCACGGTTTTCCACTGCGGATTGTTGTCCTCGCCCAGGGCGCCGTCGAGATCGGCGGCGCGCAGGAAGCGGCCCGGCACCAGACGGCCGTCGGCCTCGTCCAGGCGCACCAGCATGGGCATGTCGCTGTAGCGGCGGCAATAATCGGCGAAATACCCGGCCTGCCGCTCAAGATGGAACTCGCGCAGGATCACGTGGCCGAAGGCGATGCCCAGGGCGGCATCGGTGCCGGCCTTGGGGTTCAGCCAGAGATCGCCGAACTTGGCGGCTTCGGAATAATCGGGGCTGATCACCGCCGATTTGGTGCCCCGATAGCGGGCCTCGGTATAGAAATGGGCGTCGGGCGTGCGGGTTTGCGGCACGTTCGACCCCCAAAGGATCAGGTAGTTGGCGTTGTACCAGTCGGCGCTTTCCGGCACGTCGGTCTGTTCGCCCCAGGTTTGCGGGCTGGCGGGCGGCAGATCGCAATACCAGTCGTAGAAGGACAGGCACACCCCGCCCAGCAGGCTGAGATAGCGCGCCCCGGCGGCGTAGGACACCATGGACATGGCCGGGATCGGCGAAAAGCCGAAAACGCGGTCGGGGCCGTGCGCCTTGATGGTGTGGGCGTTGGCGGCGGCCACCAGTTCCAGCGCCTCGTCCCAGCCGGCCCGCACGAAGCCGCCCTTGCCGCGAATGGCCACATACTCGGCCCGCAAGGCCGGATCCGACTGCAGGGCCGCCCAGGCCGCCACCGGCGAGCGGCTTTTGCGCAGTTCGCGCCACAGCTTCAGAAGGCGCCCCCGGATCAGGGGCGTCTTCACGCGGTTGGCGGAATAAAGATACCAGCTGTAGCTGGCGCCGCGGGCGCAGCCGCGCGGCTCGTGGTTGGGCAGGCCGGGCCGGGTGCGCGGATAGTCGGTCTGCTGGGTTTCCCAGGTGACGATGCCCGACTTGACGTAAATCTTCCACGAGCACGAGCCCGTGCAGTTCACGCCGTGCGTCGAGCGCACGATCTTGTCGTGCCGCCAGCGGCCGCGATAGGTGTCCTCCCAGTCCCGGCTTTCCCGCGTCACCTGGCCGTGACCATCGGCGAAGGTATCCAGTTGTTTCGACTGCAGGAAATTCAGCCGGTCAAGCAGATGGCTCATGACGGTGTCCTTGTTATTCTGCGGCGCGGGCGGCCAGGGTCCGCCGGCGTTCCAGATCGTGAAGCAGGCCGTTGCGGCGGGTGTAGAAAAGCCAGGTCAGCACCAGGCACACGGCATAAAAGCCGAGGAACGACCACAGCGCCGCCACCGGTCCGCCGGTCATGGCGATGGAGGTGCCGTAGGCCTTGGGGATGAAGAAGGCCCCATAGGCGGCGATGGCGCTGGTGAAGGCGATGATGGCGGCGCTTTCCCGCTCCACCTGGCGCTGGCGCGCCAGCCCATCCAGATGCGGCATCAGGCGGGGGATCTCATGCCCCATGATGGCCGGGATCATCTGGAAGGTGGAGGCGTTGCCGACGCCGGTCAGCAGGAACAGCGCCATGAACGACGAGAAGAAGCCCCAGAACGCCCCCGGCTGTTCCCGGATGCCCAGGAAGAAGATCACGCCGAAGGTGGCGGCGATCATCGCCGCGAAGGTCCAGAAGGTCACGCGCCCGCCGCCGAAACGGTCGGACACCCAGCCGGTGCCGGCCCGCGACAAGGCCCCCACCAGCGGCCCCAGGAACACGAACTGCAGGGCGTTGACATGGGGGAACATCAGCTTGGTCAGCAGCGGGAAGCCCGCCGAATAGCCGATGAAGCTGCCGAAGGTGCCGGTATAAAGGATGCACATGATCCAGTTGTCGCGGCGGCTGAAAATGGTGGCCTGCTCGGCGAAGCTGGCTTTGGCGTCGGCGATATCGTCCATGCCCAGCCAGGCGGCGATGGTGGAGACCACGATGAACGGCACCCAGATGAAGCCGGCGTTCTGGATCCACAGCTGGCCGCCGGCCGACAGCGGCTGCGCCGCCCCGCCCAGGGCGCCGAACACGCCCGAGGTGATGACCAGCGGCACCAGGAACTGCATGACCGAAACGCCCAGATTGCCGAGACCGGCATTGAGCGCCAGGGCGTTGCCCTTTTCCGCCTTGGGGTAGAAGAAGGCGATATTGGCCATGGACGAGGCGAAATTGCCGCCGCCGAAGCCGCACAGCAGGGCCAGCACCAGGAAGATGAAATAAGGCGTGGCGGGATCTTGCACGGCATAGCCGATGCCGATGGCCGGCAGCAGCAGCGAGGCGGTGGACAGGGTGGTCCACAGCCGTCCGCCGAAGATCGGCACCATGAAGCTGTAGAAGATGCGCAAGGTGGCGCCCGACAGCCCCGGCAGGGCCGCCAGCCAGAACAGCTGGCCGGGATCGAACTTGAAGCCGATGGCCGGCAGCTTGGCCACCACCACCGACCACACCATCCACACCGAGAAGGCCAGCAGCAGCGCCGGGATGGAAATCCACAGATTGCGCCGGGCCACGGCGCGGCCCTTGTCGGCCCAGAAATGCGGATCTTCCGGCGCCCAATGGCTCAAGGCCCGCTTGGCCGCGGTCTGGCGGGCGATGGCCGGGGTATGGATCGACTGCATCTCGGGCAGGGCCGGCAGATCGTCCAGGGCCGTGCCGCGCGCCGCGCGCTCCATCACCCGGACCGAGAGATGCATCCAGGCCAGCGATACCGCCACCACCAGGAACAGGATGGCGAAACACGAGGTATAGATGCCCGAGACATCCAGGGCCACGCCGAAGACGATGGGCAGAACAAAGCCGCCCAGGCCGCCGATCATGCCCACCAGGCCGCCCACCGCGCCCACATGGTCGGGGTAGTAGACCGGAATGTGCTTATAAACCGCCGCCTTGCCCAGGCTCATGAAGAAGCCCAGCACGAACAGCACCAGAACGAACGGCACGAAGGCCATGCGGGTGGAGAAGGTGATGAGACCGCCGCGTCCGTGAATGACGTAATCGGTGGCCGGATAGGACAGCATGAACAGCAGCAGCGCCCCGAAGCCCAGGCTCCAGTACATCACCTTGCGGGCGCCGAAACGGTCGCTCAGATGGCCGCCATAGGCGCGGAACAGCGAGGCCGACAGGCCGAAGGCCGCCGCCGCCATGCCGGCGGTGCGGATATCGATGCCGTAAACCTCCACCAGATAGTGGGGTGTCCACAGCGCCAGGGCCACGAAGCCGCCGAACACGAAGAAATAATAAAGCGAGAAGCGCCACACCTGCAGGTTCTTCAGCGGCGCGAACTGCTCGGCCAGGGTGGGCCCGCGCGCCCCGGCGGCGCGATGCGCCTTCAGCACCGGATCCTCTTTGGAGAACAGCAGGAACAGCAGCGCCATCACCGCCAGGCCCGCCGACCAGGCATGGGCCACCCCGTGCCAGCCGAAGGCCACCATGACGAAGGGCGCCACGAAGGTGGTGAAGGCCGCCCCCACATTGCCGGCGCCGAAGATGCCGAGAGCCGTCCCCTGACGCCCGGCATCGTACCAGCGCGAAACATAGGCCACGCCGATGATGAACGAGCCGCCGGCCAGGCCGATGCCCAGGGCCGACAGCAGATACATGGGATAGCTGGAGGCCCAGGTGAGCATCCAGGTGGCGGCGGCGGTCAGCAGCATTTGCGAGGTGAACACCAGGCGCCCGCCGAACCGTTCGGTCAAAATCCCCAGGACCAGACGGGTCAGCGAGCCGGTGAGCACCGGCGTGGCCACCAGCAGGCCGAAGGCGGCCTCGCTCAGGCCCAGCTCCTTCTTGATGGCGATGCCGATGATGGAAAAAATGGTCCACACCGCGAAACAGCAGGTGAAGGCGATGGTACTTAACCCCAGGGCGCGCCGCTGATCGGCGCGCGCAACAGTCTCTTTGACTTGCATGTCGGATGCCCCCTTCAAAGAACGCCGCCCGCCGGGTGCCACGGGTGGCAATGGGTGAGAGTAGGCACGCCCGCGGCCCGGCAACTTGACTTTGGTCAGGTGGGGAATGAATTGCCCCGCGCCGTCACGGCTTGACCTGGGGTAAGGAGCGGGTCCGACAACCTTCCTAGACTGTGTCCGTTCCATCCACTCCAGGGGGAGACGAAGACACATGTCCACTTACCGTACCCATCGGGCCGTCATGGCGGGGGCGCTGCTGATCGGCCTCGGCCTCGGCGGCCCCGCCATGGCCGCCGACTCCGGCCAGGCCCAGGCCGCCGTGCCCAGCATGACCCCGGCGGAATTCCAGAAAGCCAAGGAAATCTTCTTCGAGCGCTGCGCCGGCTGCCACGGCGTGCTGCGCACCGGGGCCACCGGCCCCAACATCACCCCGAAGGTTACCCGCCCGCTGGGGTACGACGCGGTGAAGGCCTTCATCACCTACGGCTCGCCGGCCGGCATGCCCAACTGGGGCACCTCGGGGGAACTGAGCCCCGATCAGGTGGACCTGATGGCCCGCTACGTGCTGCAGGATGTGCCGCAGCCGCCGGAATACGGCATGCCCGACATGAAGAAGACCTGGAAGGTCTTCGTGCCGGTGGCCCAGCGCCCCACCCACAAGGAAAACAACCTCGATCTCGGCAATCTGTTCTCGGTCACCCTGCGCGATGCCGGGGAAGTGGCCCTGATCGACGGCGCCAGCAAGAAGATCGTCACCATCATCAAGACCGGCTATGCCGTGCATATCTCGCGCATGTCGGCCTCGGGGCGCTATCTCTACGTCATCGGCCGCGACGCCCGCGTCGATCTGATCGATCTTTGGATGAAGGTTCCCGACAAGGTGGCCGAGATCAAGGTGGGCATGGAGGCCCGCTCGGTCGAAACCTCGAAATACAAGGGCTGGGACGACAAATACGCCATCGCCGGCACCTACTGGCCGCCGCAGTTCGTGATCATGAAGGGCGAAACCCTGGAACCCCTGAAGGTGGTGTCCACCCGCGGCATGACCGTCGATACCCAGGACTATCACCCCGAACCGCGCGTCGCCTCCATCGTGGCCTCGCACTATCACCCGGAATTCGTGGTCAACGTCAAGGAGACCGGCAAGGTCGAACTGGTGGATTACTCCGATCTTGCCAACCTGAAGATCACCACCATCGACGCCGCCCGCTATCTGCATGACGGCGGCTTCGACGCCAGCGGCCGTTACTTCCTGGTGGCCGCCAACGCCTCCAACAAGGTTGTGGTGGTGGATACCAAGAAGGACAAGCTGGTGAAGATCATCGAGGTCGGCAGCAAGCCCCATCCGGGCCGCGGCGCCAACTTCGTCGATCCGAAGTTCGGCCCGGTGTGGGCCACCAGCGATCTCGGCGACGAGAAGATCTGGCTGATCGGCACCGACCCCGAACATCACAAGAAGCAGGCCTGGACGGTGGTGCGCACCCTGGACGGCCTGGGCGGCGGCGCCTTGTTCATCAAGACCAACCCCCACTCCCATAACCTGTGGGTGGACGATCCGCTGAACCCCGATGACGCCATCCACCACTCGGTGGCGGTGTTCGATATCCGGCATCTCGACAAGGGTTTCCAGAAGATCGACATCGCCAAGCTGGCCGGTCTCGACAAGGAAGCCGGCGCCCGCGTGGTGCAGCCCGAATACAACGAGGACGGCAGCGAGGTGTGGTTCTCGGTGTGGAACAAGAAAAACCAGCCCTCGGCCATCGTGGTGCTGGACGACAAGACCCTCGGCCTGAAGGCGGTGATCAAGGACGCCCGGATCATCACCCCCACCGGCAAGTTCAACGTCAACAACACCGAGCACGACATTTACTGATCCGCCTCGCCTTCGGCGAAGAGGCTTTGGGCCGCCATGAGGTTGCGGTTTGGCGGCCCGTCCTCCCCGTTTTCCGGCTCTCCGTCCGGAAGACGGGGACGGACACCCTGAAACCACGTGTGTGCATGGAGGTGGGCATGAGCAAACCGGGACAGGTCTTTCTGGTCGGCGCCGGACCGGGTGATCCCGATCTCTTGACGGTCAAGGCGCTGCGCCTGATCGGCGCCGCCGACGCGGTGGTCCACGACCGCCTGGTCTCCCCCGCCATTCTGGCCCTGCTGCCGCCCGGCGCCCGCCGCTTTTGCGTGGGCAAGGAAAGCGGCCACCACCCCATCCCCCAGGACGAAATCAACGCGCTGCTGGCCGAACTGGCCCGCCAGGGACTGGCCGTGGTGCGCCTTAAGGGCGGCGATCCCTTCATTTTCGGGCGCGGCGGCGAAGAGGCGCTGTTTCTGGCCCGGGCCGGCATCCCCTGCGAGGTGGTGCCCGGCATCACCGCCGCCGACGGCTGCGCCGCCGCTGTCGGCCTGCCGCTGACCCATCGCGGCCTGGCCGCCAGCGTGCGCCTGATCACCGGGCATGGCCGCGACGACGGCGCCCCCGATCTCGATTGGCCCACCCTGGCCGATCCCGCCTGCACCCTGGTGTTTTACATGGGGCTGGCGGCGGCGCCGCTGATCAGCGCCAAGCTGCTGGCCGCCGGTCTGCCCGCCGCCACCCCCGCCGCCATCATCGAACGCGGCACCCAGCCCGGACAACGGCTGCTGCGCACCACCCTGGCCGGACTGCCCGAGGCGGCGCGCGGCTGCCGCCCGCCCAGCCTGCTGATCGTGGGCCGGGTGGCCGCCCTGGCCGGGCAGCTGGGCCTGCCCGCCGCCTGGACGGAGGCGCCCGCGTTCACCTTTGGCAACGGGCCGCGCACCGACACCGGGATGCGCACACCGAACCAGAGCCAGACGGACCTCGCGTTCCAGAAGATCGAGCCGACCGGGCGC
>JAJZGK010000137.1 GCA_021798485.1 Pseudomonadota bacterium | reverse complement strand
CCCTGGGCAAGATGCCGCTGGAGGTGGAACTGCGCGATGCCGAAGGCCGCCTGCTGCAGCGGCGCGCCCACAACATGGCCGGGGAGGCATGAGCAAACGCCTGGTGGTGTTCGGCTACGGCAACCCGGCGCGCGGCGACGACGCGCTGGGCCCGCTGCTGCTGGCCCGCCTGGAGGCCGCCCCGCCGCCGCCCGGCCTGACCCTGACGCTGGTGGAGGATTTCCAGCTGCAGATCGAGCATGCCCTCGACCTGGACGGGGCCGATCTGGCCCTGTTCCTCGACGCCGGCACCGGCACCCCGGCCCCCTTCCTGTTCAGCGAAATCGCCGCCAGCGGCCAGCTGGGCCACAGCCACACCAGCCACGCCCTTTCCCCGCAGGCGGTGCTGGACGTGTTCATCACCATCCGCCACCGCCCGCCGCCGCCCGCCTTCCTGCTCTGCCCGCGCGGCGCCCGCTTCGAGCTGGGCGAGCCCTTGAGCCCCGAAGGCGAACACAACCTGGACCAGGCCTGGAACTTCCTGCAAGGCTGGCTGCAAGAGATGGGCGGGCGCTGACACGCGCCGCATCGGGGGCCTTGCCCCCGCCCCCTATTCCACCGTGACGCTTTTGGCCAGATTGCGCGGCTGGTCCACGTCGGTGCCTTTGGCCACGGCGATGTGGTAGGCCAGCAGCTGCACCGGGATGGCGTAGAGGATGGGGGCCACGAAGCTGTCCACCTCGGGCAGCTGCACGGTGATGGCGCGGGTATCCAGCCGTTCCAACCCGGCCTTGTCGGAGAGGAACACCACGCGGCCGCCGCGCGCCACCACCTCCTGCACGTTGGAGGCGGTTTTTTCGTACAAGGCGTCGGAGGGGGCCAGCACGATCACCGGCACCTTCTCATCGATCAGGGCGATGGGGCCGTGCTTCAGTTCGCCGGCGGCGTAGCCCTCGGCGTGGATATAGCTGATCTCCTTCAGCTTCAGCGCCCCTTCCAGGGCGATGGGATAGGCGGTGCCGCGCCCCAGATAGAGCACGTCGCGCGCCGTCATCACCTCTTCGGCGATATGGCGCAGCTGGCCCTCGCCGGCCAGCACCTCGGCGATGCGGGCCGGCAGCCCCGCCAGGGCGGTGCACAGGCGGGCCTCGGTGGCGTGATCCACCTGGCCGCGCGCCTTGCCGACGGCCAGAGACAGGCAGGCCAGCACCACCAGCTGGGTGGTGAAGGCCTTGGTGGAGGCCACGCCGATTTCCGGCCCGGCCACCGTCAGCAGCGAGGCATCGGATTCGCGGGCGATGGTGGATTCCGGCACATTGACCAGCGACAGAATCTTCTGGCCCTGGGCGCGGCAATAGCGCAGCGCCGCCAGGGTATCGGCGGTTTCCCCCGATTGCGAGATGAAGATGGCCAGGCCGTTCGCCCCCATGGTCGGGGCGCGGTAGCGGAATTCCGAGGCGATCTCCACCTCCACCGGCAGGCGGGACAGCTGTTCCATCCAGTAGCGCGCCACCATGCCGGCATAATAAGAGGTGCCGCAGGCGATGATGGTCACCCGTTCGATCCCCTCCAGGGCGAAGGGCAGCTCCTGCAGGGTGATGGTGCGGGTGAGCGGATTGATCATGGTGTTCAGCGTGTCGCCGATCACCTGCGGCTGCTCGTAGATTTCCTTGTGCATGAAGTGGCGGTGTTCGCCCTTGCCCATCATCGCCCCGGAAAAAGCGGTCTGGCGGATTTCGCGCACCACCTTGCGGCCCTGGGCGTCGTACACCTGGGCGCCCTCGGCGGTCAGCACCGCCCAGTCGCCGTCCTGCAGATAGGAAATGCGCTGGGTCAGCGGGGCCAGGGCCAGGGCGTCGGAGCCCAGATACATCTCGCCATCGCCATAGCCCAGAGCCAGCGGGCTGCCCTGGCGGGCGGCGATCATCATATCCTGGCGCCCGGCGAAGATGATGCCCAGGGCGAAGGCGCCGCGCAGCCGCTTCAGCGCCTTGGCGGTGGCGGCCTCGGGGGCCTCGCCCTGCTGCAGATAATGGCTGATCAGATGCACCACCGCCTCGGTGTCGGTGTCGCTTTCGAACTGGTGGCCGGCGGCGATCAGCTCGTCGCGCAGTTCCTGATAGTTCTCGATGATGCCGTTATGCACCACGGCGGCATGGGCGGTGGCGTGGGGATGGGCGTTGACCTCGTTGGGCACGCCGTGCGTGGCCCAGCGGGTATGGCCGATGCCGATGGTGCCGGCCACCGGCTGAACCGCCAGCAGCCGCTCCAGATTGATCAGCTTGCCCTGGGCGCGGCGCCGTTCGATATGGCCGTTCACCAGGGTGGCGATACCGGCGGAATCGTAGCCGCGATATTCCAGACGTTTCAGCCCCTCGACCAGCAGGGGAGCCACCTCCGCCTTGCCGATAATGCCGACGATGCCGCACATGTAACCTTGCTCCTTGCCAACGGCCCGCATCCGCGCCTATTGCGGATCGGCCTTTTTCTGATGACGGGCGCGGAAGCGTTCGCTCCAGGCCGGCAGCTCCATCTGGGCGCCGCGCGCCACCGCCAGCGCCTTCTCCGCCACATTCTTGGTGATGACCGAGCCGGCGCCCACCGTGGCGCCATCGCCCACCCGCACCGGCGCCACCAGCGAACTGTTGGAGCCGATGAAGGCCCCGGCGCCGATCTCGGTGAAATGCTTGTCGAAGCCGTCGTAATTGCAGGTGATGGTGCCGGCGCCCACATTGGCCCCCGCCCCCACCCGGGCATCGCCCACATAGCTGAGGTGGTTGATCTTGGCGCCATCCTCCACCGCGGCCTGCTTCACCTCGACGAAATTGCCGATATGCACGCCCTCGCCCAGCCGGGCGCCGGGGCGCAGCCGGGCGAAGGGGCCGATGATGCAGCCCGCCCCCACCGAAACCCCGGTGAAATGGCAGAACGCGCGAATCTCCACGCCGTCGCCCACGCGCACGGCGGGGCCGAACACCACATTGGGTTCCACCAGCACATCGCGGCCCAGCACGGTATCCCACGAGAAGAACACCGTTTCCGGCGCGATCAGGGTGGCGCCGGCGGCCATGGCCGCCGCCCGCAGGCGCTTTTGCGCAATGGCCTCGGCCGCCGCCAGCTCGGCGCGGGAGTTGACCCCCAGAAGCTCCTCTTCCGCGCCCTGCACCACGGCGCAGGCGCGGCCATCGGCACGGGCCAGGGCCACGATGTCGGTCAGATAATATTCGCCCTTGGCGTTGGCGTTGCCCACCCGGTCCAAAAGCCCGAACAGGGCGCCGCCCTCCACCGCCATCACCCCGGAATTGCACAGGGGCAGCGCCCGCTGTTCCGGCGTGGCGTCCTTGTATTCGATGATGCCGTCCAGCCCGCCTTGCGGCCCCAGCAGCAGGCGGCCATAATCGCCGCCCCCGGCCGGAGTGAAGCCCAGAACCACCACCGCCGGGGCATCGGCGGCGCGGCGCCGCGCCAGCATGGCCCGCAGCGTGTCCCCGGTGAGCAGCGGCGTATCGCCATAAAGCACCAGCACCGTGCCGGCAAAGCCCTCCAGAGCGGCGCGGGCCTGGGCCACGGCGTGGGCGGTGCCCAAACGCTCGGCCTGCACCACGGTGGGATGGGGCGCCACCGCCCGCTCCACCGCCTCCATGCCGGGACCCACCACCACCACCACCCGCTCGGGCGACAGGGCGGCCACCGTGGCCAGAAGGTGCGACACCATGGGCCGCCCCGCCACGGGATGCAGCACCTTGGGCAGGTCGGATTTCATGCGGGTGCCCATGCCGGCGGCCAGCACGATTACGGCGATCTTGTCTTCAGTCATCACGGGGTAGAATCTGGATCTCGTGGAAGGGCTGCACGGTGCCATAAACCCCGCGCAAGGCCAACTCAATCTTTATTGCAGTTGATGACAGAAAAACCGCCGTGCCGCCGCCGCTGTTTTTTCCGCTTGACGCCCCTGCCGCCACCCCGTATAAAGCGGCCCTCCCCAACGGCGTACCCGCCCAAGGGGCCGCGATAGAGATGGGCGTTTAGCTCAGCGGGAGAGCACATCCTTCACACGGATGGGGTCGCAGGTTCAATCCCTGCAACGCCCACCATCTCGACAAAAACCCCTTCGCATGCCAGGGGGTTTTGTCGTTTCCGGACAAGCCTGCCCGAAAAAAACCCGCCGCGGATCACCACGGCGGGTATCGATGCCTGCGCCCCGGCGCCGGGGCGCACGGCTTATTTGAACAGGCCCTCCTGGCTTTTCACCTCGGCATCGCCGGTTTTTTCCAGATAGTCCTTTGCGCCGCTGGAGAGATTGCGGTTGACGTCGGCCTCGGATTTCACCACATCAGTCTGAGCCGCCTTGGCTTTCAGTTCCTGATCGATGAATTCGTTTTCCCGCGCCACATGCGCCTTGGCGGCGTCGAGCTGCAACTGCTGGCGCTCCAGATTAAGCTCGCGCAGTTTGTCCTCGTAGCTCTGGTCCCGCTTCTTGTCGGCCTCGGCCACGGCCTCTTTTTTCTGCCGGGCAGCCAGGGCTGCGGCATGTGCCCGCGCCGCGGCCTTTCGCGCCGCCTCCCGCTCGCGGGCATTGGCCTGCCGCTCGGCCTCCGCCGCTTGCGCGGCGCGCTGGGCTTCGGCCTGGCGCGCCGCCTGCTCGGCCTGCTGCTGCTGCTGCTGCACCGCATCCACGGCATTGATCTGGTCCGTCAGGGATTGCTGGGCCAGAACCGGCGTGGCGGCCAGCAGAAGCCCGCCCGCCAGCAAAAGCGCTTTTCTCATGAACGCGCCCTCCCGATCAGTTTTTGTTGGCCGGCGGCGGACAGGTGGCATTCGGCTGGATCCGGGTTTCCATCGGGCTGGTGGAAATCATGATGGCCTTGCCGGGATGAAATTCGCAGAGCTTGCCCACCTGTGCCGAATTCAGGGTTTTCCCATCGGCCTCATAAGTGAGCGAGACACCGTCCACCAGCACCTTGTCGGAAACCAAAGACCCCAGGGCCGCGCCGCCAACGCCGCCGGCGGCCCCGCCCAGAACCGTCCCACCGGCGCTGTGACCCGTCGAGGTATTGCCGATCACGCCGCCGCCGATCGCCCCCAGAATCCCACCGACGACCTCGGCCTCTTTTTTCTGCTGCGAGTTGTCCACCTCGACCTTGGCCGGCATCACCGCCAGAATATTCACAACCTTCGCCGCCTGCGCGGTATTGACCTGGCCCGCCTTATAAACGTTGGCCTGAAGATTTTCCCCGGTTGCCGCGCAGCCGAAAAGAAAAGCGGTGGAAAACAGCAAGATGCCCGCCTTGGCAACGGCCTTGACGCGATGGGTCACCTGCAAGGATTCATCGGATTTATTCAACATTTTACTCCCCTTACTAAAATGATTCCTGAAACCGCAACACATCCCAACAGTCATCCTGGCAATCCGGGCCACCTCAATCAGTGGAGGTTTGCCATGCCATCGCAGCTTACCATTTGGAGATCATCTTTCAAGAGATTCACCATCTTAAATTATGCAAAACGCCATACACATTCTCTTAAAGACATACCTTAAAAAAACACCACCCATACGAACACTCGCACGCCGGGGGCAGAGTCCGGACAGCCGGAAATAGTTCTGTCTTTATCCCGGACGGCCCAACCCAGGCCTCCACCCAAACGCTGCGCGCCCTAATACCAAAGAAATACATCCAAATCCGAAAAAGCAAATTCACGATTGCGCGATGTGATTCCGTAAAAATACGGGCACCCCTAGAATCACGGCGCCCGGCTGTCACAAAAACCAGACAAACCGGTAAACATTAAAATAATAAACCGCCCCGCATAAGCGGGGTGGACAGTGGAGGAATACCGTGGGAGTCATGGCGGCATTTTCGATGCCTGCCAAGGGGAGATGCTGTCCTTTGTGGATGCGTCTGCTCGTGGTGGCGGGCCTGCATCTGGGGCTGGCGGCGCTTGGCGCCCCTTCGGCCCTGGCGAACACCACGGCCGGCCCCCAGGCCGGCCTTCTGCAATCCTGGAACGGCGTGCTGCCGCAAAGCCGCGGCCGCTGGACCCCGGTGGACCACAAGGCCTTCAAGGAACTGGCCGGTCCCTTCAAAACCCCCGAGGCGGTGACGCGGGCCTGTATCGGCTGCCACACCCAGGCGGCCCGGCAGGTGAAGACCACCATCCACTGGACCTGGTCGAAGCGCGATCCTGCCACCGGGCGCATGGTGGGCAAGAAGAACGTGTTCAACACCTTCTGCGCCAATATCACCAGCAACGAACAGTTCTGCACCATGTGCCATGTGGGCTACGGCGATACCGATCCCAACAAATTCGTGCCGTTCGAAGCCCGCGCCGACGATCATGTGGATTGCCTGGTCTGCCACGAGCAGACCGGCGATTATCACAAGATCCCCTTTCTGGGCGGCAATCCCGCGCCCAGGCACATGATGGTGCGGCCCGGCTGTGCCGAGTTCTACGGCACCGACAAGGCCTATGTGGATCCGCCCGATCTGGCCAAATTCGCGCAAAGCGTGACCGCGCCCAGCCGCCAGAACTGCGGCGGCTGCCATTTCTACGGCGGCGGCGGCGATGGCGTGAAGCACGGCGATCTCGATACCTCGCTGATCGCCCCCTCCCACGCCCTCGATGTGCATATGGACGTCAAGGGCCTGAACTTCACCTGCGAAACCTGCCACATCACCAGCGATCACGCCCTGACCGGCGGCCATTATCACCTGGACGCCAAGCCGGAAAACATCACCTACCAGCGCGGCAATCCCCATGGCGGCGATCCGGTGGCCTGCCGCTCGTGCCACGGCGATGCCCCGCACAAGGGGCGCGATTTCAGCCCCACCCTCAACATGCATACCGCCAGCCTGGCCTGCCAGACCTGCCATATCCCCGAATTCGCCCGCGGCAAGGTGCCCACCAAGATGACCTGGGACTATGCCTCGGCCGGCAAGTTCGCCCCCAACGGCACCCCCCTCACCATCGACGACAAGCGGGGCGACAATCTCTATTGGGGGGTGAAGGGCGATTTCACCTGGGGCCGCAACGTGGTGCCGGCCTACCGCTGGTTCAACGGCACCGAACGCTGGATGAACATGGGCGACAAACTGGCCCCCGGCGCCGACGGCGTGGCCGAGGTCAACAGCATCGAGGGCAGCCCCACCGACGGCAAATCCCGCATCTGGCCCTTCAAGATCATGAAAAACAACCAGCCCTACGATACCGTGAACAACACCCTGGCCGTGTTCCATTCCTTCGGCCTGGATGACGACGCCTTCGCCATGAGCGGCAACTGGCAGAAGGCCATCGCCGCCGGCATGAAGGCGGCGGGCCTGCCCTATTCCGGCCAGTACGGTTTCATGCATACCCGCATGTACTGGCCCATCACCCACATGGTGGCCCCGGCCAAAGATGCCGTGCCGTGCGGCCAGTGCCATACCGGCAACGGCCGTCTGGCCGGCGTGCCCGGCCTTTACCTGCCCGGCCGCGGCAGCGACCATCTGCCCTGGCTGGAAACCCTGGGCAAACTGGCGGTGCTGCTGTCCCTGATCGGCGTGCTGGGCCATGCCGGCATCCGCATCCTGCTGTGGCTGCGCCGCCGCGGCGGCAAGCGTTGACGCGAAGGATCTCCATCATGACTATCGAACGCGCCTATCTGTTCAAACGCTTCGAACGCTTCTGGCACTGGAGCCAGGCCGCCCTGGTGTTCATCCTGCTGGCCAGCGGCCTGCGCCTGCACGGCGTTTATGGCGGCCTGCATTTCCTCACCGCCTTGCGCCTGCATCTTTACGCCGCCTGGGGGGTGTCGCTGCTGTGGGTGTTCGCCATCTTCTGGCATTTCACCACCGGCGAATGGAAACAGTACGTTCCCACCCGGAACAAGATCGGCGCGGTGGCCCGCCACTACGCCTGGGGCATGTTTCTGGGCGAGCATCACCCGCACCACCCCACCCCTCAGCATAAGCAGAACGCCCTGCAGCGGCTGGCCTATCTGTGGCTGAAGCTGATGATCAACCCCCTGCTGTGGATCAGCGGCATCCTGCTGCTGCTGGCCACCTACAACTGGCTGCCGGCGGCGGCCTGGGCGGCGCCGGGGCGGGGCATCGCCCTGGCGGCCTGGGCCCATACCGCCGGCGCCTATCTGATGATGGTGTTCGTCATCGTCCATATCTATCTGGCCACCACCGGCGTCACGCCGCTGGCGCATATCGAGGCCATGATCACCGGGTGGGAGGCCAGCGAGAAATGATCCAGCTCCGCCGTTTCCCCCTGGCCGCCCTGGCCGCATTTCTGCTGGCCGCCCCCCTGGCGCGGGCCGCCGACGCCCCGCCCCCGGCCGCCGCCCTGGCCCTCGACAGCGCCGATCTGCTGAAGGCCTATATCTTCGCCACCGCCCATCAAACGCCGCCGGCGGCGGAGTTCACCCGCTATATGGGCGACGACGTGCAGGGCGGCCCCGATGGCGCCGCCCGCGCCCGCGCCGCCATGAACCGGGTGCGGGGCCACCCCGCGGTGGTGTTCACCCTGGACAATATCGCCCTGCATGCCTACGACCCGGCCCGCAAAGCGTTCCCCATGGACAACAAGATCTTCGTGCCGGGGCAGGAGTATTCCTTCGA
>JAJZGK010000136.1 GCA_021798485.1 Pseudomonadota bacterium | reverse complement strand
AGGGGCTGGAGCCGCCGCCCGCCGTCAAGGCGAAGGCCACCTTCGCTGATGATCTGGCGCCGCCGCCCGCCGCGCCGCCGCTGGCCTTCGAGCCTGCTTCGCCGCCGCCGGACAAGGCGGTGAAAAAGCGCAAGGCTCCGGCCGAACCCCGGCCCAACGACGGCAAGGCGGTGGCCGGACGGGATCTGGACGCCATCCTGGAGGAGCATGCCCGCTGGGTGTGTTCGGGCGGCACCGAAGGGCGGCGCGCCGTGCTGGAGGGCGAGGATCTGTCGGGCCGCACCCTGGCCGAGGCGCCGCTGACCAATGCCAGCCTGCGCCGCTGCGATCTGTCCGGCAGCGATCTCGGCGGGGCGGAGCTGCATGGCGCCGATCTGCGCCATGCCGAAATCCTGGGCGGCGTGTTGAGCGGCGCCAATCTGGCGGTGGCCCGCCTGCGCCATGCCCGCCTGCGCGGCTGCCGGCTGGAGGGGGCCAACCTTACCGGCGCCGATCTGGCCGGGGCCGACCTTTCGGGCGCGTTGTGCGCCGAGGCGGATTTCAAGGGGGCCAACCTGCTGGGCGCGGTGCTGGACGATACCGATCTCTCCGCCGCCAAGGGCCTGACCCAGGCCCAGCTGGAAACGGTGCGCGGCACCCTGAAAACCCGCCTGCCTCCCGGCCTTTTCCTGCCGGGCGGAGACTGAGGACGGCTGATTTCAGCCATTCCACTCTGGACAAAATCCGCACTTTCCTTAAGAGTAACGCGCCCCTTCGGACAGCGTTTCCAAACGCGGGGGGCGCCCTGCGCCGATGTCGCGGCGCCCTCTCATACCAACCGGCCAATGCATTGACCGGTTGTATCGTCCCTCGCCGGGCGGCGGCATCCGCCGCCTTGGCCGCTCGCTCAAGGCTCGCTGGAGACCGGCCAACGAGTCACTTCAATGGTTGGCCGGTATTACAGCAGGGCCGGCTCTTAAGGATAAAGTCATGGACAGCGCCTCTTCTCTGCCCGATCCGGATATTTTGATGGAGATCATCCGGTCGCAGACCGAGATCGCCCAGCAGGGGCTGGATCTGGGCGGGGTCATGGCCTTTGTCTCCGAACGGCTGCAGGGGTTGACCGGGGCCGATGGCGCCGTCGTCGAACTGGCCGAGGGCGACGAGATGGTCTACCGCGCCGCCTCGGGTATCGCGCGGTCGCAACTGGGCTTGCGCCTGAGCCGCGAGGGCAGCCTGTCGGGGCAGTGCGTGGCCCGGCAGCGCATTTTGCGCTGCGACGATGCGGAAACCGATGCCCAGGTGGACCGCGAGGCCTGCCGCAAGATGGGGCTGCGGTCCATGGTGGTGGCGCCCCTGAAGCATGGCGAGGCCACGGTGGGGGTGCTGAAACTTGCCTCGGCCCGGCCCAACGCCTTTTCCGATGTCCATTTGCGCATTCTGGAGCTGATGTCCGGGCTGATCGCGGCGGCGATGTATCATGCCGTGCGCTTTGAAACCGACGCGCTTTATCACCGCGCCACCCACGATGCGCTGACCGGTCTGGCCAACCGCGCCCTGTTCTACGACCGTTTGCGCCAAACCCTGAGCCAGGCTCATCGTCAGTCCTCGTTCCTGGGCGTGCTTAATCTCGACATGGACGGCCTGAAGCCCATCAATGACACCCACGGACACCGGGCCGGAGACGAGGCCCTGCGCGAGGCCGGGCGGCGCATCAGCAGCATCTCGCGGCAGTCGGATACGGTGGCGCGGCTGGGCGGCGATGAGTTCGCGGTCATCCTCACCGACGTGGGCGGACGCGACAACGCCCTGCGCCATGCCGACCGCCTGGCCGAGGAAATCCGCCGGCCCTTTTCCTTCGAGGACAAGGCGCTGGCGCTGGATGCCAGCATTGGTCTGGCGGTCTTTCCCGAGGACGGCACCGACATGGACAGCCTGATCGAAAAGGCTGATCAGGCCATGTACGCCGTCAAGCGGGCCCGCAAGAGGCTGGCCGAATCAGGGGCGGCGGTCGCGTCTTGATGGCCGTCAAGGCGATGTCGGGGGCTTGAGAGAAAACTGGGGCCATGCTACACGATTTTCTGCCTTTGCTGGCGGCTTTGGCCGCTTTTGCCGCCACCCACAGCCTGCCGGCCCTGCCGGGCCTGCGGGCCCGTCTGGTGGCGGCCTGCGGTCCGCGCGTGTATGTGTGGGGGCATTCCCTGCTGGCCACGGCCACGCTGATCTGGCTGGTGGCGGCCACCCTGGCGGCGCCCCGGGTGCTGCTGTGGGGCTTTGCCGATCAGGCCCGCTGGGTGCCGGTCCTGGTGATGCCGGTGGCCTGCATGCTGCTGGTGGCCGGGCTGACCAGCCGCAATCCCTTTTCCCTGGGCGCGGGCGCCAGGGGCTATGATCCGGCCCGGCCCGGCATCGTGGGGCTGACGCGCCACCCGGTGTTGTGGGCCGCCGCCCTGTGGTCGGGCAGCCATCTTTTTCCCAATGGCGAGGTGCGGGCGGCGCTGCTGTTCGGCTTTCTGCTGGGCTTCAGCCTGATGGGCATGCCGCTGTTCGACCGCCGCCGCCGCGCCGCCCTGGGGGCGCGCTGGCAGGCCTTGCAGCCCCGGCGGCCGGGGCGGGCCGATCTGGCCGGGCTGCTGTGGCGCGGCCTGCTGGGGCTTTTGCTCTATCTGGGCCTTTTGTTGGCGCATGGCGCTTTATTTGGGGTGAAACCCCTAGACTTATTCTGGTAATGATGTGGGCCTGTGGCCGGCGGTTCCGCCTCTGGCGGTCCGACAGGCCGTTCCGGCCCGGCTTTCCCCATCCCGCTTCCAGGGAGTTGTTCTGGTCATGGTGACACATCGCGCGGATCAGCCGCCGCGTCCCGTCGATCCGCCTTTCTCGCCGGTTCTGCTGGCGGGTCTGGCCCTGGCCCCGGTGCCGCCCCGTTTGCTGCAGCCGCTGTTCGACGCCATTCTGTCGGTGGTGCGCCGCCGCCATCCCGATATTCTCGACCGGCTGTCGGCCTATCCCGACGCCGTGGTGGGCATCGATCCGGTGGATCTGCCCTTCACGCTGGTTCTGGAGCCGATTCCCGGCCAGCCGCGCCTTACCGTGTGCCGCGATTTCGATGATCTGCGCCCCACGGCGGTGATCCGCGGCCCCTTGCGCATGCTGTTCGATCTGTGCGAGGGCCGCATCGACGGCGATGCCGCCTTCTTCTCGCGCCAGTTGGTGATCGAGGGCGATACCGAGGTGGTGCTGGCCCTGCGCAACGCCGTGGACGGCGCCGGCATCGATCTCGAAGGCGATTTCGCCGCCACGGTGGGGCCGCTGGCGGCGCCCTTGCGCCGTGCCGCCCGCATGGGCGGCTGGCTGTTCGAGCGCATGTCGCGCGATATGGCGCTGGTGCGCTCGGCCATCGTCGGCCCGGCACTGCGCGGCGCCGATGCCCAGTCGGCCCGCATTTCCGAACTGGAGACCGAACTGGCCGAGATGCGCCGGTCGCTCCGCCACCGTGAGAGACGCGCATGAGTGCCGAAAACGTGGAACTGGTCTGCCCGGCGGGAACCCCCGCCGCGCTGAAGGCCGCCGTCGATGCCGGGGCGGATTGTGTTTATGTCGGCTTCCGCGACGAAACCAACGCCCGTAATTTCCCCGGCCTGAATTTCAGCCGCCCCGAACTGGCCGACGGCATCGCCTACGCCCATGAGCGCGGCACCAAGGTTTTGGTGGCCATCAACACCTTTCCCCGCGCCGGCCAGCCGGAAATCTGGCGCAAGGCGGTGGACGACGCGGCGCGGCTCAAGGCCGATGCGGTGATCCTGGCCGATGTGGGCCTGTGCGATTACGCCCACCGCGCCCATCCCGAGCTGCGGCTGCATCTCTCCGTGCAGGCCTCGGCCTCCAGCGCCGAGGCCATCCGCTTTTATCACCAGGCCTTCGGCATTCAGCGCGCCGTGCTGCCGCGCGTGCTCACGGTGCCGGAAATCGCCGCCCTGTGCGGCCAGGTGCCCATCGAGATGGAGGTGTTCGTCTTCGGCGGCCTCTGCGTGATGGCGGAAGGGCGCTGTTCGCTGTCGTCCTACGCCACCGGCCAGTCGCCCAACATGAACGGCGTCTGTTCCCCGGCCAGCCATGTGCGCTATGTGGAAAAGGGCGACAAGGTGGTAAGCCAGCTGGGCGGCTTCACCATCAACACCTTCCGTTCGGGCGAATCGGCGGGCTATCCCACCCTGTGCAAGGGCCGCTTCGAGGCCAACGGCAGGCTGAGCTATCTGTTTGAGGAGCCGACCTCGCTCAACACCCTGTCCTTGCTGCCCGATCTGATCGCCGCCGGAGTCACCGCCTTCAAGATCGAGGGGCGCCAGCGCGGCCGCGCCTATGTGGGCAATGTGGTGACGGCCTTCCGCCGCGCCGTCGATGCCATCCGCCGCGGCGAAACGCCGCCGGCCATCGATCTCGATGCCATTACCGAGGGCAACCGCCAAACCTCGGGTGCCTATGAAAGGAGCTGGCGATGAGCGGCGCGGCAAAGCTGAGCCTGGGTCCGGTGCTGTTCAACTGGAGCCCGGAACGCTGGCGCGATTTCTATCTGCGCATGGCCGACGAGGCCCCGGTGGACGTGGTGCATGTGGGCGAGGTGGTCTGTTCCAAGCGCCAGCCTTTTTTCGACAAGGTGATTCCCGAGGTGGTGGAGCGGCTGACGGCGGCGGGAAAGCAGGTGGTGCTGTCGTCGCTGGCCCTGGTGATGACCGAACGGGAGCGCGACGGCATCCGCGCCCTCACCGGCGAGGAGACCGGTTTCCTGGTGGAGGCCAACGATTATTCCGCCGCCGCCGCCCTGAAGGGCCGCCCCCATGTGGTGGGGCCGCTGGTCAATGTCTATAACGAGGGCACCCTGGCCTATCTGGCCCGCAACGGCGCCGTGCGCGTGTGCCTGCCGCCGGAATTATCGGCGGCCACCATCGGCTGTCTGGCCGGGCAGGGCCTGACGGAGATCGAGGTGCAGGCCTTCGGCCGTCTGCCGCTGGCCATTTCGGCCCGCTGCTATCATGCCCGCTCGCGCAATCTGCACAAGGACGGCTGCCAGTACGTCTGCGGCGAGGATCCCGACGGCATGGTGGTGGATACCATGGACGGCAAGCCGTTCCTGGCGGTGAACGGCACCCAGACCATGTCGTACCATTATGCCAATCTGCTGGGCGAACTGACGGCGCTGCGCGATCTGGGCGTGGCGCATTTCCGCCTGTCGCCGCACGCCTGCGACATGGTGGCGGTGGCCCGGCTGTTCCGCGCCGTGCTCGACGGCGGCCGCTCCGCCGAAGAGGCCGCCGCCCCCCTGGAGGACCTGCTGCCGGACGCCGAGTTCGCCAACGGCTATGTGCATGGCCGCGAAGGACACCGCATGGTGCAGGGAGAGTCTTTGCCGTCGGGTATTCTTTAAGCTATTTATAATACCTGTTTATGCGGTCCGTGCGGTGCGGACCCGGGGAGGTGCGTCTGTCCAGCAAGGGCGACATCCGGCAAGGACCCGGCCATGATATCGGCCATCGGCTCAGCCGATGGCTGCGGCTGCGTTTCTTCCTGATTCTGGTGATGCTGGCCGGGGTGTCGCTGGGCGCCTTCAGCATCTTCTACCTGCTGGTCAACGGCCAGGACGAAGGGGCGGCCCTGCTGAACGCCTCCGGCAATCAGCGGGTGCTGGCCGACCGCATCGCCACCGACGCCCTGCTGCTGCAGGATGCCCCGCCCGCCGAGCGTCCGGTGATCCGCTTGCGGCTGCGCCAGGCCGCCCGCCAGCTGCAGCAGGCGGAAACCACCATGAATTACGCCGTGGCCGGGGTGCGGGCCCGCCACCGCGCCGAGGCCATCCTGCAAGGCGACGTTTACAAGCTGTCGCGGCATCTGGCCGAACTGACGGCGCTGGTGGACAACCTGACGGCCCAGCCCGATGCGGCGCTGACGCCGGGCGATCCGGTGGTGCGGAGCATCGAGCGGCTGACGCGCGGCCCGCTGGGGGCCGGGCTGGATCAGATGGTGGTGGTGCTGGGCGAGGGGCTGCGCCACCGCGTGACCAATCTCAACCTGTTCGCCCTGGTGGGTGAACCGCTGTTCCTGGTGCTGCTGGCCTTGATGGCCTGGAAGGTGTTCGGGCCGCTGCTGCGCCAGACCGAAAGCGCGGTGTCGCAGTTGGAGGCGCTGGAGCGCTATCACCGCTCGGTGGTGGACAGCCTGGCCGACGGCGTGCTGGTGGTGGACCCGCGCCAGCGCCGCATCGAGGCGCTCAATCCCTCGGCCCAGGAGATTTTTCATCTGCCCGAACCGGCGGCCATCGGCCTGCCCCTGGAGGCGCTGGTGCCGGTGTCGGACCGCCTCAGCATCGCCAATCTCCGCCATTGGACCCGCCAGGAGGTGGAAGGGCGCACCATCGACGGCCAGCCCTTCCATCTGGAAATGACCATCCGCGAGGCGGCGGTGGAAGGCTTCGACCGTCTGATCGTGGTGGCGCGCGACGTCACCAAGCAGGTGGAGGCGGAAGAGAAGATCCATACCCTGAGCGATGCCCTGGAACAGAGCGCCGCCTCGGTGATCATCACCAACATCGAAGGGGTGATCGTTTACGCCAACCCCCGCACCCTGGAAATCACCGGCTACAGCCGCGATGAGCTGGTGGGGCAAAATCCGCGTCTGCTGCAGTCGGGGCTGACCCCGGCCCACGTCTACAGCGAACTGTGGCGCGATCTGAAGGCCGGGCGCGACTGGCGCGGCGAAATCCTCAACCGCCGCAAGAGCGGCGAGCTTTACTGGGAATCGCTGATGATCTCGCCCCTGCGCAGCAGCCGGGGCGAAATCATCCAGTACATGGCGGTGATGGAGGATGTGACCGACCGCAAGATGATGGAAGAGGCCCTGATGGTGGCCAAGCAGCAGGCCGAGCGGGCCAACCGCGCCAAGTCGGACTTTCTGGCCAGCATGAGCCACGAGCTGCGCACGCCGCTGAACGCCATCATCGGTTATTCCGAATTCATCGATACCGAACCCTTCGGCGCCCTGGGGCACGATAAATACCGGGAATATCTGGCTCATATCCACGAATCCGGCTGCCACCTGCTGGATCTGATCAACGACATGCTGGATCTGTCCAAGGTGGAGGCGGGCAAGCTGGAGCTGGAGGAGGAAGAGGTGGATCTGGCCGCCAGCGTGCAGGCCGCCATGCATCTGGTGCAGGAACGGGCCCAGCGCTCCAATGTGCGGCTGGTGGTGGAGGTGGCCGATCATCTGCCCCGGCTCAAGGCCGATAATCTGCGCCTGAAGCAGATCATGCTCAATCTTCTGACCAACGCCATCAAGTTCACCCCCGAGAACGGGCGGGTGACGCTGCGGGCCGGGCTGGACGAGGCCGGGGGCGTGGAGATCTCGGTGGCCGATACCGGCGTGGGCATCGCGCCCGAGGATATCGCCCGCGTGCTGGAACCCTTCAGCCAGGTGGTCAATCCCATGGTGCGGCGGGAGGAGGGCACCGGCCTGGGCCTGCCCATTTCCAAGCGCCTGGTGGAACTGCACGGCGGCAGCCTGACTTTGAGCAGCGAGGTGGGGCACGGCACGCGGGTGACGGTGCGCCTGCCCGCCGAACGGCTGGTGCCGGCGGCGGCGGTCTGATATCAACCGGCCAATGAATTGACCGGTTGTACTGTCCCTCGCCGGGCGGCGGCATCCTTAAGCCTTGGCCGCTCGCTCAAGGCTCGCTGGAAACCGGCCAACACGTCACTTCAACGGTTGGCCGGTCTGATTTTTCGCCGCGCTCCGGGATCTGCGGGTTTCGCGCCGGGGCCGATGGTGTAGACTACAGCCGTTTGTTGCGCCGCAGAATCAACCCCCCAGAAGGGCATAACAATGACGAGCGACGACCTCAGGGTGCTTCTCATCGATTCCGATCCCGCCTCCGCCGAACGCCTGCGCGACGGTCTTGCGGGCCATGCCTCCTGCCAGCATCGCGCCTCGGTGGCTCAGGCCCGCGATCTGCTGCTGAAAGGCGGCGCCGAGGCCGTGCTCTTGCATCTGCATGCGGAGGATCTGGCGCAGACCGGGGAATGCCTGCGGCTTTTAAAGGCCGCCGATCGGGCCGTGGTGGTGCTGGCCGCCGACGAACGCCAGCCCGTGCTGGCCCGCGCCCTGGAGGCCGGGGTTCAGGATTACCTGCTGCTGGCCGAGGACGGTCCGGCCGAGATGGCCCGCACCCTGCGCCGGGCCCGCCGCCGCCATGCCGCCGCCCGTCTGCGCGACCGCCGCCGGCAAGACTGCGCCGCCGATGCCGCCGACTGGCTGTGGGAAATGGATCACCGTTTCGTCCTCACCTGGCTTTCCTGCCGGGGCGAGGGGGTGTTCGGCCACCGCCCGGCCGATCTTTTGGGCCGTCCCGGCCTGGATCTTCTGGCCGGCGGCCTGGAGGCGCGCCGTGGCGACGATTACCCCTTGAGTCTGTTCCGGGGCCGCGAGCCGTTCCGCGACGTGGTGTTCCAGACCGGTTTGGCGGCGGGCCGCTATATCAAGGCCAGCGGCCGGCCGTTCTATGACGGCGACGGGGGTTTTCTCGGCTAGCTCGGCGCGGCCCGGCGCCGGACCACCGCGTATTTGGTCCAGTGCAGGCGA
>JAJZGK010000135.1 GCA_021798485.1 Pseudomonadota bacterium | reverse complement strand
CGGCCCCCGCGGCCAGCACGCCGATCTGGGTCAGACGGCGGGCCAGGGCCGGCGGCGCCGTGACGAAGCGCGCCAGCGGCTCCACCCCCGGCGGCAAGGCCGGAGCCGAGGCCAGGGGGGGCAGGCCATGCCAGGAAACCTCGGCGTCGGCCGCCTCCACCGGCGCCGACAGATCCTCGCCCAGGGCGGCGCCCAGGGCCATTTCGTACCCGGCCACCGCCGTCAGCTCGTCCAGCAGCGGCCGCCGCCCGCCGGTGGCGGCCTGGGCCAGCACCGCCTTCATGCCGTCGGCCTCGGCGGTAAGCTTTGCCCGCGCCGCCGCCAGATCCTGCAGGGCGGCCCGCGCCGCCTCGCGCGCCTTGTGCGCCCGCTCGCGGCCCCGTTCCGCCTCCTCGGCGCGCTCGCGGCAGGTTTCCAGATATTCCAGCGCCTCTTCCAGGTCCATTTCGGCGCCGTTGAGCTCGGCCGGATCCACCGCTTCGGCCTCGGCCCGCTCCTGCTGGCCGCGCACCTCGTCGAGGCGGGCCTGCAGCCGCTCGCGCCGCCCTTCCGAGTCGGCCAGCAGCCGGAGAGCGGCGGCGCGTTCGGCATCGGCGGCGGCCACCTCTTCCATCACCCGCGCCAGTTCGCCCTCCAGGGCGGCGGCCTGGGCCGAAACCGCCGCCAGGGCCTCTTCCGCCCGCTCCTGCTGGCCGGTCTCGTCGGCGCAGGCCGAGAGCAGGGCGTCTTTTTCCTCGTCCAGCCGCGCCGCCGCCCCCTCGGCATCGGCGGCGCGCGCCGTTTCGCGCTGCAGGTCGGTGGCGATCTGCTGCAGGCGCAGTTCCATGTCGCGCTTGGCCGCCGCCAGCCGTCCCTCTTCCGCATCCAGCTGATCGCGGGCCTGGATCAGGCGCTGCCAGCGGGCGGCGGCCTCGGCCTCGGCCTGACGCAGCAGCGGCAGACCGGCGGCGGCCTCGGCCTGACGGGTGGCGGCCTCGGCGGCCAGTCCGGTCAGGGTGGTGACCTGCCCCTCCACCGCGGCCATGGCGCCGCGGGCCTGATCCAGCGCCGCCAGGGCCAGGGTCCATTGCGCCGCCAGCAGGCGGGATTCGGTTTCGCGGATGGCCTCGGTCAGGGCCCGGTAGCGGGCGGCGTGACGGGCCTGGCGCCGCAGCCCCTGCAACTGGGCATCCAGGGTGGTCAGCACATCGTCCAGGCGGGCCAGATTGGCCTCCGCCGCCTTCAGACGCAGTTCGGCCTCGTGGCGGCGGGAATGCAGGCCGCCGATGCCCGCCGCCTCTTCCAGCAGGCTGCGGCGGTCGGAAGGCTTGGCGTTGATCAGGGTGCCGATGCGCCCCTGGCTGACGATGGCGGTGGAGCGCGCCCCGGTGGCGGCATCGGCGAACAGCACCTGCACGTCGCGGGCGCGGGTCTCCTTGCCGTTGACCTTGTAGGCCGAGCCCTGGCCGCGCTCGATGCGGCGCACCACCTCCAGCTCGGCGGCCTCGTTCAAGTGGGCGGGGGCGTTGCGCTCGGCATTGTCCAGCATCAGCGCCACCTCGGCCAGGTTGCGCGCCGGGCGCCCCGAGGTGCCGCCGAAGATGACGTCATCCATTTCACCGCCGCGCATCTGCTTGGCCGAGGTTTCCCCCATCACCCAGCGCAGCGCTTCCACCAGATTGGATTTACCGCAGCCGTTGGGGCCGACGATCCCGGTCATGCCCGCATGGATGGGCATTTCCGTGTGATCGACGAAAGACTTGAACCCCGACAGCCGCAGACGCGTGAAATGGATCAAGGATTTACTTCAGGGCTTGCTCGATGTCGGCATAAGGCACGGCGCCGGTCACCGTTTTGCCGTTGATCAGGAAGGTGGGGGTGGAATCGATGCCCCGCGCCGCCGCCTCGTTCTTGCGGTCGTTGATCTGCTTGATCAGATCCTCGCGCTTCCAGCAAGCCTCCACCTCGGCATCGGTCATGCCGCCCAGGCGGGCGATGGTCTTGATGGCGTCCAGGCCATCCTGCGCCTGTTCCCAGGTGCCCTGGGTGCGGAAATAGGCGTCCACATAGGCCAGATAGCGGCTGCCCGAGCACTGCGCCACCATGGCGGCGGCCAGGGCGCGGCCATCCAGCGGATAATCGCGGAAGATCATGCGGGCCTTGCCGGTATCAACCCACTCGGCCTTGAGCTTGGGCCAGGTTTCGGCATGGAAATCGGCGCAGTGCGGGCAGCCCAGCGAAAAATATTCGATAATGGTGTTGGGGGCGCCGGCTTTGCCCTCCACATGATCGATCGGCCAGGCGGGGCGCTGCTCGGCGGCCGACGCCGCCGACAGGGAGCCCAACATGACCGCGACGGCCACCGCCAACGTCTTCCACAATACCTGCACGGCGCTCCTCCTGGGATTAAGATCGGATGGTGGGCCTATATAGGGCCGTTCCGCCCGGATGCGCAAGGGCGCGCGCATCGGGGCGCGGACCCGATCGCGGGCTTTGCAGGATAAACCTTTCGGTCTAGTTTCCACGGCGTTTCCCGCCTTGGCCGCGCCCGGCACGGGCGGGAGGCCAGGCGGCCTGGGCCCATGGGAACCGCCTTGCCATCAGGCCGCCGCCGGCGGCGCGGGCCGCGGGACATGGGGGTGTCCGGCGCGGCGACAGCGGATAGTCGGCGTCTGATGACCGTCATCGATATTTTTCCCTGGGATGCCCATTTCGAAACCGGCATCGCCCGCATCGACGCCCAGCATCAGACCCTGGTGGCCCTGCTGAACACGCTGGCCCGCCACGCCGTGACGCAGACGAACGGCCCCGCCCCCCTGGAGGTGCTGGACGAACTGGCCGCCTATACCGAGGACCATTTCCGCTGCGAGGAGGACATCTGGACCCGGTATCTGCCCGATGAACCCATGGTGGTCAGCCATATCCTGGGGCACGAGACATTCATCAAAACCATCGCCCGCATGCGCGCCGATCATCTGAACGGCCTGGGCGCAGGGCTGCTGAGCGAAATTCTGGCCTTTCTCACCCGCTGGCTGGCCGCGCATATTCTGCAAAGCGACCGCTATGCCGCCCATGTGGTGCGCGGCCTGGAAGAGGGGCTGGAGCTGACGGCGGCCAAGCAGCGGGCCGAACAGCAGATGGGCGGCGCCGCCCGCCATCTGATCGAGATCATCCTGGCCCTTTACGAGAAACTGTCCTCCAACGCCCTGGCGCTGATGCGCGAGATCGCCGACCGCAAAACCCTGAATTCGGCGCTTTCGGAATCCGAGCACGAAATCCACGCCATCATCGAAAGCACCGCCGACATGATCTGGGTGGTGGATGCCGAGGATTTCGGCCTGCGCCTGTTCAACCGCCCCATGGCCGACTATTTCGTCCGCCATCGCGGCCTGCAGCTGGAACACGGCATGACGCCGGAGATGCTGGTGCCCGATCCGGACACCGAGGCCTACTGGCGCCGGCTGTTCCGCCGCGCCCTGGAAGAGGGACCGTTCTCGGCGGAATACGCCACCCTGGCCGGCGGCCATGTGCTGCTGCTCAATGTCAACCCGGTGCGCCGCAACGGCCGCATCTACGCCATCTCGGTGTTCGGCCGCGACATCACCGACGGCAAACGCACCCAGCGGCGCCTGCAAAGCATGGTGGAGGATCTGGAACTCTCCAACCGCGAGATGGAACGCTTCACCCATGTGGCCACCCATGACCTGCAGGAGCCCTTGCGCATCATCACCAGTTTTTCCCAGCTGCTGTCGCGCACGCTGAAGCCCCGCCTGAACGACCAGGAAAGCGAGCATTTCGGCTTCATCATGGAGGCGGCGCGGCGCATGTCGGTGCTGATCAGGGGGCTGGTCAGCTTCTCGCGGGCCGGCGGCGATGCCGGAGCCATCGCGCCGCTGCCGCTGGACGAAATCTGTTCCGCCGCCTTGCACACCCTGGCCGAGCGCATCGGCGCCACCCAGGCCCGCATTACCCGAAGCCCCCTGCCCACATTGCCGGGCGATGCCGTGCAGCTGCGCCAGCTGTTCGAGCAGCTTCTGGGCAACGCCCTGAAATTTCACCGCCCCGGCCAGGTGCCCGAAATCACCATCGGCGCCGAACGCCAGGGCGGCCTGTGGCGCATCGACGTGCGCGACAACGGCATCGGCATCGCCGACAACGGCGAGGATATTTTCGAGATCTTTCAGCGGCCGCATGCGGCGGGCCACTCGGAGCGGGGTGTGGGGCTGGCCATCTGCCGGCGCATCGTGCGCCGGCATCAGGGGCGTATCTGGGTCACCTCGCGCGAGGGCGAGGGCGCCACTTTTTCCTTCACCCTGCCGGAATAGGCTTATGAGGCGGCTGCATCCTCGGGCACGGTAAAGAAGAAGGTGGAGCCGAAGCCGGGGCGGGAGTCCACCCAGATGCGCCCGCCCCGGTGCTCAACGATCTTCTTGCAGATGGCCAGACCGATGCCGGTGCCCTCGTACTGTTCGGCCGGCACCAGGCGCTGGAAGATGCCGAAGGCGCGGTCGCTCTGCTCGGCGGCGATGCCGATGCCGTTATCGCGCACGAAGAAGCAATGCTCGCCGCCGTCGCCGCGATAGCCCACCTCGATGCGGGGCAGGCGGTCGAGGCTGCGGTATTTCAGGGCGTTGCCGATAAGATTCTGGAACAGCCGCAGCAGCTCCAGCCGGTCGGACTCGATCACCGGCAGCGCCCCCACCACCAGTTCGGCCTGGCTTTCCTCGATGGCCAGCTTGAGATTGAGCAGGCTGTCGTTCACCACCTCGGCCACGTCCACCGCCTCCCGCCGGCCGTCGTCATGGCCGACGCGGGAATATTCGAGCAGATCCAGGATCAGGCGGTCCATGCGCCGCGCCCCATCCACGGCGAACGACAGGAACTCGCGCAGATCGTCGGGCAGGGCGGTGCCCAGACGCCGTTCGATCAATCCCAGATAGGAGCTGATCATGCGCAAAGGCTGGCGCAGATCGTGCGAGGCCACATAGGCGAAGGCCGACAGCTCGGCATTGGAGCGTTCCAGTTCGTCGCTCTTGCGGGCCAGCTGGCGCTGCGCCTCGATGCGGTGCGAAATATCGCGCGCCGAAATATAAAGGCAGGGATCGTCGGAATGGGCGCCGGGGATCACCGCCGCGTTCAGCAGCACATGGCGCAGGCCGCCGTCGGCATGGCGCAGGGTCAGGGTGACATCGTGCCGCAGGCGGTCGGCGAAGGCCTGGCGCACGAAGCTCCGCGCCTCTTCCACCGACAGGAAAACCTCGCAGAAGGGCTGGCCCTGCAATCCGGCGCCGGAGCGCCCGGTCAGGGTTTCGAACGAGGGATTGGTCTCCAGCATGCGGCCTTCGCCGTCCACCGTGACCAGGGCGTCGGCCGACATGTCGAACAGGGTGCGGCTGTAGGCGGTGATCTTGCGCAGATGGCGGTCGCGCTTGACCGCCGAGGTCAGATCCGACACCTGGATCAGGCAGGCGGCCTGGCGGCCCTCGCCCGTCAGCAGCGGCCGCACCACCACCGACTGCTCCACCGGCTCGACCACACGGCCGCGCACTTCCACCAGGGGCAGCACGCGGGGATGAAAATGATGCGACATGATGGTGGGCAAACCGGCGGAAAACACCCTTTCCACCGCCGCCAGCAGCGGCGCGCCCTCCAGGGCGGGGAACAGCTCGGCCAGGGTGCGGCCCAGGGCCTTGGCGGCGGGAATTTGCGCCTTATGGGCGATCCAGTCGTTCCAGACGGAAATGCGGCGATCGTCCTCGATGACGATCACCCCAAGATCCAGGGAATTATTCAGATCCTTGCCAGCAGCCATGCCCGTCTTCACCGGCGGTGCGCGCCGGATCACCTTCCATCACAAGATCAATAGCCCGACCGCTGCACGAAATCGCGCACCGCGGCGATGAATTTCTCGGCGCCTTCCATGCCCAGCACGAACAGCAGATAGCCGCTGGCTTCCAGGCGGCTGATGCTGAAATCGATATGCAGGAACAGCACGATCTCATCCTCGGGGTGGGTGGCGGCGGAAAAATCGCGCACCACGTTTTCGGTATCGCTGTAAACCAGATGCGGCAGCGAGGCCGAGCTGGGCGTGCCCAATATGTCGGAAATGCTGGCCAGGCAGGAATTCAGGATGATATTGCCGATTTCCAGCAGGGTTTCCCGTTCCAGCTCGCTGATGTCGTCCAGCGGAAAACCGTCGTTGATGGCCGCCTGCACGATCTCCAGGCTTTTGCGCTCGGGAAAGATCAGGGCCGCGACGCCGGTCAGCGGCCCGGCGAAATCCTGGCGGATGCCCACCACCGGCTCGACGCTGTCGGCCATCATCACCTGAATGGCCGAGGCGGATTCCATGATGTCGATGCGCGGCACCGACAGGGTTACCGTTTCCCGGGTCAGGGTGCTGAAGGCGGCGGCGGCGCGTCCCACACCGATATTGAACAGTTCGGTGATGACGTCGCGTTCCATATCGTCGAGGGCAATGCTCATGGAACCTCCTGTGTCAGGAAGGCGACGATGTTCTCGGTGGTCACCGGCTTGGGGATGAAGTGAATGCCGTTGGCCCGCACCTCCTCGGCCAGGGAGCCCTGGACATTGGCGGTCACCATGGCCAGCCGGGCCTGGGGCTGCAGCAGGCGCAGTTTCTTGCCCACCGTCAGCCCGTCATCGCCGGGCATGTTGTAGTCGATGAACACCACATCGAACGGCATCCGCGCCGCGATGGCCAGCGCCTCCTCGCCGTCGGCGGCGTCCTCGATGGCCCAGCCCTCGAAGGCGCCGGTCACCACCTTGCGCAAGGACAGACGGGAAAAACGGCTGTCATCGACAATCAGCATGTTCTTGGACATCAGAAATCAAAACCCCGCCTGTCTCGAAAGCCCTTTCGGCCAATGGGTGTTACCCCATCCGGACTATATCAGTCCAACCGAAAACAAGGAACCGTCTCCCATACGGTTCCCTGCTTAATGGCCCAGAGCATGCGGCAAGGCAACAGGTGCAATAGTGTAGTGCCTAAATTTCCCCCCGCGCGGGAGGGCCTTCAAAGGCCCAGACGCACGGGAAGGCCTTCAAAGCCCCAGGGCGCCGCGCAGCTCGGCGCGGGCGGCGCCGAACCGGGTCAGGAAGGCGGGATTGGCGAACAGCCGTCCGGCGATCAGCACCCCGGCGATGCGCCCGCCCTCGGTGTCGCTGCGGTAATGCACCCCGGCCACCATGCGGTTGTCGCCGTAATCGCGGGCCCGGGCGAACAGCGCCGCCCGCCGTTCCGGCACCATGCGGCCCAGGATTTCCGCCATCAGCATGCCGAAGGCGTTATGGCGGCTGGGATAGGAATTGCTGGCCGGCGCCGGCACGCAGGGATGCAGGGCCGGCTCCACCAGGAAGGGGCGGCGGCGGGCCCAGGTTTGCTTGACGGCGGCGATGGCCAGATATTCATCCTCGGCGGCATCGCGCAGCAGGGCCATGGTCAGGGGCAGGCGCCCGGGCCGGGCTTTTTGCCCCAGAACCGGCAGGATGCGCTCGGGCTGCTCGCGGGCATCGGCCGCCGTCGCCGCCGCCATGGCCGGCGTGCGGCTGTGCTGCAAGGCCAGCAGCTCGGCCAGTTCGGTCCGTTCGCGCGCCGAGCCGGGCGCCGGCGGCGACGGCAGAAGATCGGCCAGATCGGGCTGACCGGGGGCCAGGAACAGCGGAGCCTCAGCCCCGGCGGGCGCCGCCAGGGCGCAAAACGCCACAACGGCGGCAACAAGAAAACGGCGCATCCGCCACCTCCCTTCCCTTTTGGCGCCACGCGGGCCCGCACGGCGAACAGAGGACAAACCACATCCGAAACGGGCTGATCCTGTCATGCTTTTTCCCTGACCATCACCGGAACGTCCCCCCTTTCCGTCTTCCGGCCGCGCCCTTATAATCCCAACCGGCCAATGAATTGACCGGTTGTATCGTCCCTCGCCGGGCGGCGGCATCCGCCGCCTGGGCCGCTCGCTCAATGCTCGCAGGAAACCGGCCAACGTGTCTCTTCAACGGTTGGCCGGTATAACGGCACCATCCATCCGGCAGCAGCGAGGAGCGCCATGACCGCCTTCAAGGCCATGATCATCGACGACCAGAAAACCATGCGCTCGATCCTTCGCAACATGCTGGCGCAGATCAACATCAAGAGCGTGCAGGAGGCCGACGACGGCAGCAGCGCCCTGGCCAAGCTGGCCGAATGCGGCGGCGATCCGCCCGACATCATCATCTGCGACCTGCATATGGAAACCATGGACGGCATGGAGTTCGTCTCGCACATCCGCCGCGGCAAAACCCCGCTGGAGCGGGATCACCCCGTCATCATCCTGACCGGCAACAAGGACAGCCTGCTGGCCGAGGTGACGGAACAGGCCGGCGCCACCAAGGTGCTGCACAAACCGGTTTCCACCGGCACTTTGAAGATGGCCATCGTTCATGCCGTGGGCTACGACTTTTCCCGCTGACGCCGCCCGCCCACCCCCGCTATGATGCCGCCTTATGGCGACCTCGCCCTCCCCCCCCTGGCGGCAAACGCCCGCGTTCCTCCCGGCCGGGCGGCCCGGCCCGGCCCCGGGCGCGGCCTCCTGCCGACCAAGCCGTCCCGGCAAAGGCCCTCCCCCCGAAACCGGCGCCGAAGCGCAAGC